>DATEGI010000209.1:0-6014 GCA_035280205.1 Terriglobales bacterium
AGTACGGCTAAGCCCAGCAGCGGGCTGCGCCAGCCTTGGACCACGCCCTGCGATACGCTGCTAAAGAAACCCGGCACCAGCCATATCGCAACCAAGCCCACCAGGAACGCCGCCGCCAGCCAAATGGCTTGCCAGACATAAAAATGTGCTTGCGAAAATCGGCTGATAGCGTGCGTGATGTGGGTTTCAGTTTTGCCTGCAATCACCCCGGAAGCAACGTGTACATTTGTCGAGTTGCGGACGTAAGCGGTCAGATCGCCGCCCACGCGGGCCGGGGGGTTGAGATTGAGTTCGCCACCCCGGAACACAAAGTCACGGCCAATGAACCCGCGTACAGCGCACGTGTGGGCGAACAAAGTCGCACTCCGGTCCACTTTGCCTTCCAGGTTCAGGTCCGCGCCGCCGGAAATCATGTCCATACCCACTTCGGCGGAGGGCTCCAGGCGCAGGAACTGGCTCCAGGAATAAAGGTTATGCTTCAGATTTCCATGCACGGTAACTGTCTGTCCCCAGGAAATAACGCTGCCCTCGACCGTTCCATCAATCTCGACGTGCTGGCCAAAGACGAATACGTTGCCCTTCACCGTTCCCCGCACTGCCACTAGCCGGCCTTGGGCGATCAAATCGCCATTTACGACGCCATCCATTTCCACCGTTTCCCCATGGACCACCAGGGTGTCGTTAATGGTTTCCGTTTGCGCGACCGTAACATTGATCCCCGTCCGGTGTTCCAGCGCATGACCGGGGAGGACAAAGGCCAAAAGCACCAGAGCCACGTTGAGACCGGCACCCAACATGCGCCTGCTCCGCGCTACCAGAAGCGTCATTCCGCCAATCGCCAATACCACGCATATGCCGCCCACGAGAGCCGCCCATCGTTCCAGCATGTCACCACCTCCGCGCTGCATGAAAAAGAGCAAGTTAAACAAGGCATTCATACGGCCCTCCGCATTGAAGGGATTCAACCAGTTCAGGTTGATCGGTGCAGTCTGACCGCTCAGCCAGCTCAGGCCCGCGCCCACTATCCCGATTACCGCCACAAGGATGAGGAATTCACGGAGGAAGCGGGGCTTAGCCGCCGCCGTCACTTGATTCCCCAACACTTCCGTGAGGGCCTGGTTCTCCGCCCGGAGCGCGGCAACCAGGCCGCGACAGCGATTACATGTGCTCAGGTGCGCCCGCACGCGGGATGCCTCTTCGGGCGGTAACTCGTCATCCACGAAAATCGAGTAAGTAAGTTCAGAAAAGCAGGCCATGGTCTTAAATTCCCCCGTGGGCCATCAAGGCTTGGCGCAGCTCCTGCTTGGCACGGAATACCAGCGTCGCGACATTGGCGTGCGTCAGGTGTAATTGCTGCGCAATCTCGTCGTAACTGAACTCGCCGTAATAACGGAGAGCCAGCGGTACACGGAACTTTTCCGGCAACTTGGCAATGGCTTCCCGCACCGCTTCCCGGCGCTCCTCGCGGATCAACTCGTTCAGCGGTGAGTCGGCGGCAATGCCGATGGAGAGCGTTTCCACATCCTCATCTTCCATCCAGCGCCGTTCGCGTTGCTGCTTCCGCAAAAGATCAATGCAATGATGGCTGGCTATGCTGAATAGCCAGCGTTCAAACGGCACCGAACCGTTGTAGGTTGCAAACATGCGCGCCATCCGCATAAAAACCTCGCTGCTGGCGTCCTCCGCGCTCTCCCCCGAGCGCAGCATGTGCCGGCAAAGGCCCTGCACCCGCCGGGCAAAACGGCGGTGCAGTTCTCCCAGGGCCTGCTCATCGCCCCCGCGGGCCAGCCCCAAGACCGTCTCCAGGTCCAGCGTCTCCATCCTGCTCCGCTGGCTGCCGCTCTCTTCGCGCCTCATTGCGTAATACGTTCCGGCTGGTGAGAAATTTCAATAATTTGTGCGGTGAGCACGATATCTTCCATCAGAAGTGCGGCCTGGCCTGCGACAGCAGTGGTTTACCCGGTTTGCTTCTTTTCAATCCACCGCTTCCGAATGATGTCGGTGACGGCTGATTGCACGTTACAGGGTACGTCCTGTTGTAGTTCTTCGCCTTAAATTGTATGTGGAGGTCAGCGCTATCGTGGCGTTGCTGAAAAAGGATGGGGCTGCAGTAGGCGGGCGAACACAAAGGTGGTCAATTGAAGAGGAAATCGAGGTAGATAGCCATCCACGAGCCGATCGCCGAGGCGGTGCGCAGCGCGCTTGGCAACACCCTGCCGCAAATAGCCGGAATCATACGCAGCCAATAATCTTGCGAGTGGCAAATGCGCCAGACCCTCACCAGATGCGCACGCGCGCGTCCGGAGCCAGAAAGAGCTTCTCGCCCGGCTGGACGTCAAACGCGGAATACCAGGCATCAATGTTGCGCACGGTGGCGGCGCGATATTCCCCGGGAGCATGCGGATCAGTCAGCACCTGCTGGCGCAGCGCCGCCGGCCGCACTTTTGATGCCCAGTCCTGTCCATAAGCAATGAAGAACTGCTGGTCGCTGGAGAACCCCTCCTGTACGGGCGCGGGCTGGCCCTTCAGCGAGGCGTGGTAGCCATCGTATGCGGCGGAGATGCCCGCCACGTCAGCAATGTTCTCCGCCAGTGTCTGCTGCCCATTCACGTGCAGATCGGGGAATGGATAGTAAGTGTCGTACTGCTTTGCCAACTGCTCGGTCACATTTTTGAAATGGGCGAGGTCGGCAGGCGTCCACCAATTGCGCAGGCGCCCCTTGGAGTCGAAGGTGCTGCCCTCGGTGTCGAAGGTGTGGCTGATCTCATGTCCGATGACGGCGCCAATGGCCCCGTAGTTGGCCGCTGCCGGGGCCTTAGTGTCAAAAAACGGCGGCTGCAGAATCGCAGCCGGAAAATTCAGGGCGTTCTGCAGCGGCAGGTTAACGGCGTTTACCGTCTGCGGTGTCATGGACCACTCGTGGCGGTCCACCGCGCCACCCAGGCGGCCTGTGTCGTGCTGATATTTGAACAGGCTGGCGCGCCACACGTTGCCAAACGCATCGTCCGGCTTGACTTCGTATTTGGAATAGTCGCGCCAGCTTTCAGGATAGCCCACGCCCACATAAAGGGTACCCAGCTTGGCCTTAGCTTCCGCCTTGGTGGCGGGATCCATCCAGTTGAGGGCGTCAATGCGCTTGCGGAAGGAAGCAATCAGATTGGCCACCATGGCCTGGGCCTCCGCCTTGGCCTGGGGCGAGAAGTAACGTTTGGCATAAATTTGCCCTACCGCATCCCCGAGCAGGAAGTTCACCACCAACACGCCACGCTGCCAGCGCGGCCGCTGCTGCGTGGTGCCGGTAAGGGCTGTTCCGAACAGGGCAAAGTGTTCGTCGGCCAGCGCCTTAGGGAGCACGGGGGAGTACTGCTCAAGTAAGTGATAGGCCAGCCAGTCCTTCCAGGTATCGAGTGGAACCGAGGCAACCAGAGCGGACTCGCCGGTAAAGGCCGTAGGCTGCCACACGATGAATCTCCTCTTTTCACTCAATCCGGCGCCGGCAAAGAATTCCGCCCAATCCAAGCCCGGAGCCCTGGCGCTGAAGTCCGCCGGAGTCCAGGGATTGTTGGCCTGGTGAATGTCCTGGTCTTCCGCCAGGCTGAGGTGCTTCTCCGCAATAGAATGTTCCAGTTCCACAATTTTTGCGGCACGGTCCGGGGTATCACTGAAGCCTGCGAGTTGCAGCATCCTGGCTACGTGCTCCTGATATTTGGCGCGCAACTCGCGCATGTGCTGGCTGTCGTCCAGGTAGTACTGGCGGTCGGGCAGCACCAATCCACCCTGCAGCAAGTAGGGCGCGTAGTGGTCTGGGTCTTCAAAACCGGGAGCGGTCCAGATTCCGAACAGGTTGGCAGTGTGGAAGTTGGTGTTGTTCAGCGGATCCACGTCCGCGCGCAGGCTCTCACCCATGGCGCGTGCCAGTTCGCGCTTGTCTTTAATGGCGGCAATGGCCTCCAGGTGCGGACGCAGTGGCTCCAGGCCCTTTTTCTCGATGGCCGCCTCATCCATGTAGGAGTTGTAAAGGTCGGCGATCTTCCGGGCATTCGAGCCGGCCGGAGGGTTTGACTTGGCGGCCTCCTCAATCAACCCGACGGTTTGTTTGTTGGCCACGTCAGCAAGTTGGCTGAACACGCCCACCGCCGGGCGATCGGCCGGAATCTCGGTGCGCTTCAGCCAGCCGCCATTTGCGTAGCGATAGAAATCGTCGCCGGGTTTAACGGTGCGGTCGACATTGGCGATGTTGATCCCATGCGCAGCCGTCTGCGGCTTCTCTTGTGCAAATCCGATCAGTGATGAACTCAGGAACAAAGTGAAGACTGCAGGGCAGGCAAATTTCAAGTTAGCTTTCATGGAGCTCCAGCTCAGATGTGCGGTATAAGGCAAACCCTCAAGTCTAGCAGGAGGCCGAGAAGCTGGCGGGCAGCAGCCAATACATAACACAACACTCGCGTGAGGTCCGTATGGATGCGTGCAGGCGCCCCTTCGCCGGTGTACCGTCGTTGCGAGCAGATTACCGCGGCATCGGCGGCCAAGGCAGGAAAGGAAGCGCAGCCCTAAGCCGGGAGAAAAAGGCGACTGCCTGTGGATCGTGGCGCAAGGGTCCAACGACGAACTTGCCGACCACGCCTCCACCCAGGGCGTAGGAACCGATGGCCATGCCGCCAATCGCGGCATAGCCGATGGCCAGCCCTCCTGCAGCGAACCCACCAACCGCGAATCCGCCGAGGGACAGTAAGCCGACTGCCCCACCTCCCAGCGCGATCACGCCGAAGGCAAGCCCGCCCACGGCCACAACACCACTGGCAGCGCCTCCCACGGCGAACACGCCGGTGGCCATGTCACCAATGGCAATGATGCCCCGGGCATGGCCGCGCATTTCATTCTTGGCGCGGTCAGGACCGATGGCAATGGAAAACAGCGGACACTCGAGGATGGTAGCGGAAGATTGCCAGCGCATGGGAGCGCCTCCCCCCAGTATGCCTCCTTCTCTGCCTGGAGCCCAATTAGCAACCCAGGACCCTCCTCACCGCTTCTCATTAGCCGGAGAAAGTCCCATGGCTCACCGTTCCCCCAATCCGAGGTTCGACTCGTCCGATGGCGCAAGGTGCCTGCTGTGTGTTGACGACCATCCTGAGGTGCTGGCCATCATGGGCGAGTTTCTGCGAGTGTCCGGCTATTCCGTGCTCACGGCTCCCAGCGGCGCGCGCGGGCTGCAACTGCTGCAGCGAAACCCCGTGGACGCGGTCATTCTGGATTATGAGATGCCAAAGATGGATGGAGCCGAGTTGGCGCTCAGGATCAAGTCTGACAGGCCGGAACTGCCCGTCCTGATGTTTACCGGCTATCCCGCCGACGTTCCCGAGGACGTTCGCCGTTCTGTGGACGCGTTTGTGGTGAAGGGAGACCCGGCGGAAAAGCTGCTACAAACACTCCGCGACCTGGTCCCGGCCAATGGCGCTCGTGCATCCCAAAAAGCCGCTGGCCAGGTACGCCGCTTCAAGCGGAACGGCCGCAACGCAACTGCAGCCCGCCGCGTGCGTCGCCCCGCCTAGCTCTGTAGTCGAATCCAACAGGGCAGTAGAGACGTTGCCAACAACGTCTCTACCGAAGTGTTTTTAAGCTCCAACCACCACTCACTGGTAGAGACGTAATTTATTACGTCTTTCTTACGCCGCAAACCAGCGCGGCAAGTATTCTCTGTTTTGCTGGCGCCCCGCACTTGACAGCCGCAGCCACCGCGCACCACACTTCCTGCTCACAACATGCGCAAACTTGAACTTCTGCTTAGCGTAATCGTGCTGGTTTGCGGCTCTGCCCTATGGGCGGCCGGCCAGGCCCGTTTTCCCACCAACGAAGACATGCGGCACTTTCGCTCCATGAGCGCGCCGCAGCTCTCGCCTGACGGCCGGCGGGTGCTGGTAGAAGTTGCTGACACCACCGCCGATGGTGGCCGCCAGCATTTGTGGCTGGTGGACGTGGACCACAATTCCAGCCGCCAGCTTACCTTTTCGCCAGCG
>DATEGI010000210.1:0-5643 GCA_035280205.1 Terriglobales bacterium
TCCCTGGGGAGGTGGTATGCAGTTCGGCTTCACTTTGAAACCTGATTTGTCCGTGGACCGCATCCTCGGGCTCACCCGCCAAGCCGAGCAGTTCGGTTTTCAGTACGGATGGATTTTCGATTCCCACATTCTGTGGAAGGACCCCTACCCGCTGCTGGCGCTCATGGCCGCCAACACCCGCAAGCTGCGCCTGGGCACCTGCGTGACCAATCCCGCGGTACGCGACATTACCGTGACGGCCAGCCTCTACGCCACCCTCAACGTGATTTCCGGCGGGCGCATGGAACTGGGCATCGGACGAGGCGACAGTTCCCGCCGCGTGCTGGGCAAGAAGCCGGTCACCTCGGCGCACCTGGAAGAGGCAGTTTCCGATTTTAGAGCGCTGACCGCCGGCCGCCAGATCCAGTATGACGGCCAGCCCACGCAGATCACCTGGGCGCAGGGTTCGCCGCCAGTGTGGATTGCCGGCTACGGCCCCAAGGTGCTGAACTTGGCGGGGCACATCGCCGACGGCATCATCCTGCAGTTCGCCGATCCCGACCTCATTGCCTGGTGCCTGGGCTTCGTCTGGCAGGGCGCCAAAGAAGCCGGCCGCAAGCGTTCCGACATTCAGATCATGGCCGCTGCTCCGGCCTGGCTGTCGGGTGATGTAAAAACCGCGCGCGAGCACGTGCGCTGGTTTCCCGCCCTGGTCTCCAACCACGTGGTGGACCTGATCAACCGCTACAAGCCGGAAGAGTTGCCGCCCAGCCTGGTTTCTTATGTGCGCAACCGCCCCGGCTACGATTACCGCCACCATTGCGAAGTGGAGAGCGATAACAAGCAGTTTGTCTCTGACGAAGTTGTGGATCGCTTCTGCCTGGTGGGCCCGGCCAGCCGGCAAATTGAAAAACTGCATGCTCTCGCCGCCGCCGGCGTCACCCAATTTAACCTTTACCTCATGTCGGGCAATGAGGAAGCCCAGTTGGACGCCTTTGCCCGCGAAGTGGTGCACAAAGTTGGGCGCCACACCTCGGTTGTGCCGCAGCGGTAGCGAACTTTAATGGGTGCTCTGAGATTGGACCTGAGACCTGCTGCGGTTTTCTGACTGATCTGCGGCGATTGTGAGAAATGTGTCTGCGCTGGCCTGTTTCCGCCAGAGAAGTTTTGTTCCATAAACAGGGACGCGAGGTAAAATGAGCGGCACAAAGCCACTGCGCGCACGAGTCGCAAGCTGAGGACAGAAACTTTGCCGTGTGGCCTGGAAAATCTGCGCCGAGTTCACCGCCTTATCCTCGTCTGCTGTGCCTTCGCATGCAGCATCGGTTGCAACTTCGCCAAATCCGTATCGCCCAGGAAGACCGCAACCTCGGTGCTGGAGATGGATTCCATTCCGCGCACCTCCCAACGCCTGGCCCGCGGTAAGTACCTCGTTGAGGGCTTGACTCAGTGTTTTTTCTGCCATTCCGAAATTGACTACAAGCACCGCGGGAGCCAGCCTTTGCCGGGGAAGAAGGGCGGGGGCTTCATTTTTCCGCCGGAGGAAAGCGAGGTGCCTGCTCCTTATCGGGTGGTTGCTCCCAATATTTCTCCTGACCCGGAGTATGGCGCAGGCAAGTGGAAGGACTCGGATTTCGTGCGCGCTTTGCAGCAGGGCATTGGTCACGATGGCAGAACTCTGTTTCCGCTCATGCCTTACCACTACTTCCGCAATCTTTCCGATGAGGATTTAGCTTCCATTATTGTATATGTGCGCTCCATTGCGCCCGTGCACATCCAAAGGCCAAAGACAGAACTTCCGGAAGAGATCGAACGGACCCTCCAGCCTCTGCCGCCTCTGGAACAGGTACCATCCGATCGCGTCCAGTATGGCGAATACCTGGTAACGCTTGGCCACTGCGATTTATGTCACACGCCCACTGATGAGAAGGGAAATGCGATGCCGGGGATGGCATTCGCAGGGGGGCAGCTTCTGATCGGACCATGGGGGCCGGCGGTCGCCAGCCTTAACCTCACCCCTGACCCCTCCGGCATCTTCTATTTCGATGAGACGATGTTCATTAACGCGATCCGCCACGGGCGCGTCCAAGCCCGCCTGCTCTCCAATGCCATGCCCTGGGGTTACTTCCGCAACCTTTCCGACGAGGATTTGAAAGCGATATTCGCTTACCTGCGCACTTTAAAGCCAGTGAAGCACCGGGTGGACAATACCGAGCCTCCCACCTATTGCAAACTGTGCCGCGCCAGGCACGGCCTTGGAGATCGCAACTGAGGCAGGCCTCAAGTGCGATCGTCGTTGTCCTTAGGGCAGAACTACAACCCGGCCCACCATGCCCAAATTGTCATGCAGCACGCACTTGTAGTTGTACACTCCAGGCCCCATGAAGGTGACCCGGAAGCGCGTCCGGTTGAGCGCTATCGAGTTGTTGGGAGTTGAATTGACGGGCGTGCCCGGCTCATCCGCCAGTGCCTGCAAGACAAAGCCTGAATGCACACTATCGCTGGGCGAATTCAGAATAGCGTGCAAACCTCCATCCGGATCCACAGTCACGTTTGGGGAAGGATCAAACAGGTCCAGCGGTTCCGGCCCAAAGGTGATGGTATGCGGCTCCTCAGGATCGTTGTTGCCCCACTCCACGGTATCGCCCACATGAATCTCGGTTTTTCCCTTCACGAACCGCACCAGAGATGAGGTCTGGAGGCCGCCGGGAGTGGAATCAATTTCGCCTACGCCGGCTGTGACTTGGGTTGTCGCAGAAAGGTTCGCGCTGGAGGAGGCCAGTTTGGTGTTTCCACCTGCACGCCGGTTCTTGGCAGCTAGAACGCGGACGGAAACCATATTGCTGGCGTGCGCCATGCTCATCCCGCCGGTGTCTGAACTCGCTGCGTGATCGTTATCAGTAAGCAGATCGCGTTTTTCGGCGGCCGCTTCCTCGTCATAGAAACCCTGATCATGTGGCAAAGGCAGAGATGGATCGAGAACGTGAATAACCCCGTTCATGGTGTTGTGGACCAGGCATTGCAGCTTGTAATTGCCTGCGGCCGGGAAAGTCACCGTGAAAGAGGGATTGCCCTTAACCGACGGCGGCGTTGTCACACAGGTGGTGCCGTCGAAGCTCGCAACCCCAAAAGAAAATCCCGGGCAGCCCACCGAAAAGTCCGGGAAAATTTGTCCAACCACCAAGAATGACACGGTGTGGATTTCATCTGAGTTGAAGGTCCAGGTCACGCTGTCGCCGGCATGAATCCAGATTTCGTTGGGCAAAAAGGCCAGCGCCTGCCGGCTCATGCCCGGAGTTTCGCCGCCGACTTTGGCGTGCCAGTTTTGTTGTGCTGCAACCACCTGAGAAAAAGTCACGACGGCCAGAGCGGCCACCCCGAGGAGCGCCTGGCGGAAGCGAATTACGTTGAATGTCTTCATCTCGATCTCCTATTTCGTCCCGAATGGTCGTTCTGGACGGTCTTTGCGGCCTGCACTCGCGTGATTTCTTGTATAAAACTGGAGGGTAAAAGGCGGCGCGAGGGCCGGAGACAATGAGAATGCATTTCCCTCCAACCCCAAGCTGGGAGCGGATGTTATCCTTCTTGCCCGACCCGCGTCAATGTGAAACAATTTGCATCTCGCCCGCGCCGCCCTGCAACAACAAGGCTTTCCCGCGAGTTGGCTGCCAGTTCTTTCGCCAGCACCAGCCGCACTTTCATCTCGTTCGGCGGATACATACAATGCCGCGGAGATGACCGCCGATCAACTACGACAGTTCGCCACGCGCTACGCCGCTGCCTGGGGAAGTCAGAATGCAGCCAGCGTGGCCGATTTCTTCAGCCCCACGGCGTCGCTGAAGATCAACGCCGCCAGTCCTGCCGTCGGCCGTGCCGCCATCGCCGCCGCCGCTCAAGGCTTCATGACCGCTTTCCCCGACATGATTGTCACTATGGATGGAGTCAGCATTGCGGGCAACCAGGCTGAGTTTCGCTGGACGCTGGCGGGAACCAACACCGGGCCCGGCGGCACCGGCAACGCCGTCCAGATCAGCGGATACGAGGAATGGACGATAGGAGCCGACGGCCTCATCGCCGATTCCAAAGGCCATTTCGATGAGGCCGAATATCAGCGCCAATTAAATGCTGACGATAGACCTTGAGCTATGAGTCAGTCGGGAGTCGCCACAGGTTCGGCTGTGCTTGACGAGCACATCAAACCGTAATAAGCGACAAAGGCAACAACGAAGCCCACGAACCAGGAATAATCGTACAAAAAGTGGACGCTTGAGATTACCAATCCCGATAGCGCCACGCCGGCCCCGATTGCCAGGGCTGCAATTGCCCGCCAGTTCACGCCGGCAGAGTACTCGTAGACGCCGCCACGCAGGTAGAGGTCGTCCACGGCTAGCGAGCGCCGCCGCACCAGGTAATAGTCACAGATCAGAATGCCGGCCAGCGGCCCCAGCACCGCCGCATAACCGCCCAGCCAGCCCAGAATAAAAGTTTTGTAGTTGGCCAGCAGCTTCCACGGCATCATGGCCACGCCCGCGAAGCAGGTAATGATGCCGCCGGTACGAAAGCTGATCAGCCGCGGCCGCAGGTTGGAAAAATCGTTGGCCGGCGAAACTACATTGGCCCCGATATTCACATTCAAGGTGGCCAGCAGAATGGCCAGCAACGCGAGCACCACCGCGAAGGGCGAATGAAAGCGGCTGAGCAGTTGCACCGGGTCCCAGATGGCAGAGCCGTAGATCACCACCGTCGCCGAGGTGACCGCGATTCCGATGAACGAATAGAGCGCCATGGTGGTGGGCAGCGCCAGCGCCTGCCCTACGGCCTGCTGCCGCACCCCGCGGGCAAAGCGGGTGAAGTCGGGAATGTTCAGCGAAAGCGTCGCCCAGAAGCCCACCGTTCCGTTCAGCGCGGGAACGAAGAACTTCAGAAAATCGGCAGAGTTGGTGAACTTCGAGGGCGCCGCCAGCATGGGCCCAAAGCCGTGTGCCGCGCGATACGCCCATACCAGAAGCAGCAATCCAACCCCGATCAGTACCGGAGCGCTCAGCCCCTGCAGAACGCGGATCCACTCCACGCCTTTGATGATCACCACCAGGTTGACCAGCCAGAACAGAAAGAAGCAGAGCCACGGCCCTGCTGCCACCTGCTTCCACTGCGGCCAAACCGTGGCCAGTAGCGTGTTGATGGCCTCGCCGCCAATCCAGGTTTGAATGCCGAACCAGCCGCAGGCCACGATGGCGCGCAGCAGCGCCGCCACATTTGCTCCCAGCACACCGAACGACGCCCGCGCCAGTATGGGAAATGGAATGCCGTAGCGCGCGCCCGGGTGCGAATTCAGCAGCATGGGCGCGAGCACAACGCAGTTGCCCACGAACACGGTGGCCAGCGCCTGCTTCCAGTCCATCCCGCCCTGGATGAGGCTGGCGGCCAGCATGTAGGTGAGGATGTTCACCGACATGGAAATCCACAGGGCCGAGTAGTTGTAGGTGCTCCAGGTGCGGCGCTCGGCCGGAACCGGCGCCAGGTCAGGGTTGTAGAGGGAACTGCCGCCGAGGCGCGATTGTGCCGCGGACGATGGAGTGGCAGCCATGGCGATGTCTCAGTCGGCGGCGGCGCTGAATGCGGACTGCGAGGTGAGCTGGGCGTAGGTCTCGGGCCTGCGGTCGC
>DATEGI010000211.1:0-18117 GCA_035280205.1 Terriglobales bacterium
GGCTACTCAGCGCTTTTGGCGGACCTGGGACCGGGCGCGGGCAACAACACTTGCCCGGCGGCTGGCCCGGCGGCCAACGGCGCTTGCTTCATTGACAACGTGCTGGCTGGTGCTGCCAAGAGCGGCTTCAGCTTCGCCTACGCGCCTGCCAAGGGCGCCGGCGCTGCCGCTGCCCTGAACGTCAGCTATGAAGCGGAAGCGAAACCCCAGGCCTACAACCAGACCGGCGTGCGCGGTTTCTGCTCCGTGGAAGATGCCGTCATCCGCTGGGAAGCCAACGGCACCAACGCGATGGGCGCCAACTGCACCACGCTAACTGCACTGCAGTAAAGCTGGTTGCCTTTGAAAAAGAGTCGGGGCAGGAGCACTTCCTGCCCCTATTTTTTTGGGGCGCAATTCAGCTTTTAGCGGGCCGAGACTCGGGCTGTGCGCGCCGGTTTGGTCGGTGCCTGCTGCGCGGGCGCCAGCGCGGTTGAATTCCGCAGCACCAGGCTGGTGGTCAGGATGTACTCCCTGCCTTTCGCAGCGGGAGTTTCGCGTTTGACTTCGTTCATGAGCGCATTAAAGGCGAGAGTGGCCAGCTCCGTCTGCGACATTTGTACTGTGGTCAGGGGTGGAATCATGAACTGGGCCAGGCGAATATCGTCGAAGCAGACCAGCGAAAGATCCTGCGGAATACGCAAGCCGAAGTCGAAGGTTTCGCGCATCACGCCAATGGCGCTCACATCGTTGGAACAAATGATGGCGGAGGGGCGCAGGCGCAATCCCGCCAGCTTGCGGAACGCGTTCATTCCGCCTTCCATGGTCTGATCGCCAATCACCAGCAGTTCGGGAGAAACCTCCAGCCCGATTTCCTGCATGGATTCTTCAAACGTCACCCGCCGCGCCAGGGCGGACTTGAGGTGCAGCGGACCGGTCACGAACGCGATGCGGCTGTGCCGCAGAGCGGCCAGGTGTTGCACCGCCTGGCGAACGCCGTGGCGGTAGTCAATCCGGATGTTGCTGATCCGGGGCAGTGGTGGGCCCACGTCTACAAACACCAGCGGCACCTTGCGGAAGCGCAAATTCTCGAGCAGGCTTTCTTCCATGCCGAAGGTCATGACCGCCACCCCGTCCACCCGGCGCTCAATCATGCGGCGCACTGCCAGTTCCATTCGTTTCGGATCATGAACGGTGGAGGTAAGAAGAATCTCGTAGTTGTGCTGCACTGCCAGGTCCTCAAAAACCTGCACGATCTCCGGAAAGAACGGGTTGGTGATTTCGGAAACAATCAGGCCGAAGATGCGGCTTCGCCCGGAAACCAGCGCCCGCGCCTGGGTGTTAGGGTAGTATCCCAGCTCGTCAATAACCTTCCAAACTCGCTTTACCAGCTGGGGATCAACTGTAGGAACCCGGTTGATGGTGCGCGACACGGTGGCGGTTGACACTTTGGCGCGCCGGGCAATCTCACGTATGTCCATTGACTTTCGATGGGCGTTGCCTTGCGGCAGCGCTAGCATACTACAAGCAATCTATGTACCCTCAGGGCGCATCAGTCCGCGTTCGCGGGCACGGCTGCCTTGCCTGCCGCCTCGGCAACCCGCATCAGTTCCGGCAGCACGCGCGACAATGGGCTGCGGCCCGGCTCACCCAAGGCGAAGTACAAATCGCGGAACAGGGGATAGAGTTTGGCATATACCTGCTGCTCGTCAGAGTCGGGCGCAAAGGCGCGGTGCGGCGGGCAAACTTTGGCTTGGGCTTCCTCGACGGTTTTGAAGGTGCCGGCAGCCAGAAAGGCAAAAATGGCCGAGCCCAGCCCCACCACGTTGCCGCTGGGCACCAGTACCGGCCGCCCTAGCACATTGGCATAAACCTGGTTGAGAACCGCGTTCTTCAGGGGAATTCCGCCGGCATTGATCACGCGCTTGATCTGCACCCCGTGCTCCGCCATGCGGTCCAGGATGGCCCGGGTATGAAACGCGGTGCCCTCGATGGCGGCAAACAGTTCGTCCTGTGCCGTGCTCTGCAGGTTCCACCCCAGGGTAATGCCGCGCAGGTTGGGATTGACCAGGACAGTCCGGTCACCGTTGTCCCATGTCATGCGCAACAATCCGGTCTGGCCCGCGTGGTAGCTTTCCAGACCTCGAGTGAGCTTGCTTACGTCGGTGCCGGCGCGGGCGGCTATGGCGCTGAAAATGTCGCCCACCGCGGAGAGCCCCGCTTCAATTCCCATGCGCTGCGGGTGCACGCTGCCGTGCACCACGCCGCAGACGCCGGGAACCAGGTTGGGCGATTTGGTGATGCCGATGACGCAGGTGGAAGTGCCGATCACGTTGACCATGTCATCGGTTTGGCAGCCGGCGCCAATGGCGTCCCAGTGTGCGTCGAAAGCGCCCACCGGAATCGGAATTCCGGGCCGCAGGCCCAGCTTTTCCGCCCAGACGGGGGACAGGTGTCCGGCAATCTGGTCGGAGGTGGTGCACTCGCCCTCCAGTTTCTCCCTGATTCCGGTGAGCAGGGGATCCACTCCGGCAAGGAATTTTTCCGGAGGCAGACCGCCCAGTGCCGTATTCCATAGCCATTTGTGGCCCATGGCGCAGACGCTGCGCTTCACCTGCTTGGGATCAGTGATGCCGCAGAGCGTGGCGGCCACCATATCGCAGTGTTCCAGGGCAGAAACGAGTTCGGCGCGCTTTGCAGGATTGTGGCGCAGCCAGTGCAGCAGCTTAGAGAAGCCCCATTCCGAAGAATAGACGCCCCCACACCACTCAATTGCAGGCAGGCGGTGGCGGTGCGCCGCCTCGGTGATTTCGGCGGCTTCGCCTTTGGCGCGATGGTCGCACCACAAATAGTATTCACCCAGGGGTTTCAGGCCCTGGCCCACAGGAACAACAGATGACCCGGTTGTGTCGACAGCGATAGCCTCAACCCGCTCGCCGGGAACACCAGCCTTCTTCAGCGCTGCGCGGGTGGCTTCCGCCAGGGCCCGCATGTGGTCCTCGTGCGACTGGGTGGCGTATTCCGGATCGCTGCGCTGCCGGTGCAGAGGGTACTCGGCGATGGCTGAATCCAGCAGGCCGCGCTCGCTGTCTACCAGCGAAACGCGCACGCTGAGGGTGCCGAAGTCCACGCCCGCCACAACCGCCATCAGCAGCCTCCATCCGGCCGGTTGTGCCAGTACACCTCCCAGCCCAGGTAGCGCGTTGCCGCTTCCTGAACGGAAGCAGCGACTGTGGCGAGATTGGCGGCCACGTGGTGCTCGAAGCCGTTGGCGCAAATGTAGTGCAGCAGTTGCTGCATGCGTGGAATATGTACCACGCCGGCGCCGCCGAAGGTATTCAGCGGGTCGCCCGTGAAGCGGCCTTCGCCGGCGTAGCCGCGAATCACCCCCGCGGTGTCGTCAGTGGAGAAGCGGGCGAAGGTCATGGGACTGGGCCGCACTCGGCCCACGCAGGTGCCAAAAGTATTGTCCTTCCCCACTGTGCCGGCGATGATTTCCTGAAAATCCATTCTTACGTCGGCAAAGAAGTGCTTGGGCAGGTTGGAGCAGTGGAAGCAAACCGCTTTGTCGGGGTCGGAGCCGTAGTTGTTGTTCCAGTCCAGCAGGGCGGAAGGGCTGGAGGAAGCCAGTTGCAGCACGTGCATGCCCAGCACCCCGCAAATGTCCACTTCGCAGGCACTCGACATCAGCTCGTTGCTCATCATGCTCATCACCGTGCAGGGCACCACGCCCAGGTTCTCCTCGATCGAGGTCCAGCACTGCACCGCGCTGATCTGCAGGTCGGCAGCCTTCATCCACTGGTCAATTACCGTGCCCAGCTTGGCCATCTTGAGCAGTGCGGGAGCGGGCACGCCGGAGGTGGTGACGTATTTCTGAATAGTGGCCAGCTTGGCCTGCACGCCGTCGTCATTGTCCTTCATGCGCTGGATGCGACCCAATACTTCCGAAAGGTCGAGCGTCTCAACCGAAATGCCGTTCGCTTCCAGCACCTTCTCGCTGTAACGGACGGTATTGAACGCGGCCGGCCGGGCGCCGATGCTGCCGATGCGCAGGTTCTTCAGCCCGTTCACCACCCGGCACACAGCCGCAAACCACTCCAGGTCTTTACGGAATTCGTCGGAATTGGGGCTGACCGTGTGCAGGGCGGTCAGCGAATACGGAATGCCATATTGGCGCAGATTGTTGCAGACCGACATCTTGCCGCAGAAGCTGTCCCGCCGGAAGGCGATGGTCATCTTGGCGGGTGTGTCAGGCGTGGCCTGAATAAGCACCGGAATCTGCAGGCGGGAGAGGCGGAGAGTGTCGGCGACGGCGCGCTCGTCGCCAAAGTTGGGCAGGGTGACGATGATGCCGTCCAAACGCTCGCTATTGGCGCGAAACAGGGCGGCGCAGCGTTTGGCCTCCTCGTGGGTTTCGACGGCGCCGTACTTGCTCTGCTGCGCATCCAGGACAACTACGTCCATCCCTGCCTGGCTCAGTGCGGTGAGCATCTCTTCGCGGCCCGATTTGGCCAGATGGTCGGGAAAGAATCCCCGGTTGCCTGCGATCATCCCCATGGTCAGCTTCTTACGAGTGCTTGGCATGTGTCTCCTCCCCAGGCGCGCCACCGCCGCCTTCCTTTTGTCCCCGGCCCGGAGCGAAATGGTAGGAATAAAAGATGCCCAGGAGAAACAGCAGCCCTCCCCACCAGATGCTGGCGTGCAAGTTATAAAGAACAACGCGATACTGCGGCGGATGCGCCAGTTCGTAGAGTCCGGCAGCAAAGATCAGCCCGCCGGTCACTACCAGGCAAAGGCCGATGAAGAACCAGATCGAAATGGAGCGTCCCGAAAACATTGCACTTACCAGACCATGATGTTAAAAACCACGAACACCAGGCCCACCACCACCGCCAGGAAAGCGGGGCGCTTGTAGAACGCCACCTGAGCCTCCGCGGGCAGAGGAGACACGCCGTACACTAACCCGGTGAGTTCCGCGGGTGAACGCGGTTTGGTCATATAACTCACGATTACCGTCACCGCCACGCACACCACCCACGACCATAGGGCGCGGTACATATCTTCCGCCATCACGCGGGCGTGGGGGGAAAGAGCCACGTAGCGCAGCGCATTGGGATCCATTTTCACCCAGGCCCACATGCCCATCGAAGATAAGGTCCCGATCAGCAGGCCCCAGAATCCGCCTGCGGACGTTGTGCGTTTCCACAGCATGCCCAGAAGGACCGTTCCAAAAAGAGGAGCGATGAAAGTGGCGAACAGGGCCTGCACATAGTCCATGATGCTGGCAAACTGCATTACCAAATACGCGGTTCCCACGCTGATCAGCACGCCCAGCACTGTGGTCCAACGCCCCATGTTCACGTAGTGACGGTCGCCGGCGTTCTTGTGAATCAGCGCCCGGTAGATGTCGTAGGTCCAGACAGTCGTGAAGGCGCTGACATTCCCAGCCATGCCGGACATGAAGCCGGCGATCAGGGCGGTTATACCCAAGCCCAGCAGGCCGGGCCCGCAATAGCGTGCCAGCATCAGGGGTAACACTTCATTGTAGCTGTGTCCGCCACTTGCGATGGCAGCGGTTTCGCCGGTCAGCTTCACCGGCAGCACCGCCAGCGCCAGCAGGCCGGGAAGGATGACGATGAAGGGCACCATCATCTTGAAAGCAGCGCCGATAATCGGAGCCATCTTGGCCGCCCGCAGGTCCTTGGCTGCCAGTACCCGCTGCACTACCAGGAAGTCAGTGGTCCAGTAACCAAAGGAAATAACCCAGCCTAGTCCGAAGACAATGCCGGTCCAGTGAATGCCCATGGGATTGTTGCTGAAGGAGCCGAGCGTGGACCACAGATGCGTGTATTCGGCCGAAGCGTTGTGGGCGATTCGTGCCTGTAGCGCGGTCCAGCCACCAGCGTCAATCAGCCCCAGGATGGGGATGAGCAGGGAGCCCGCCCAGATGAGCACGAACTGCAGTACCTCGTTGAAGATCGCGGAACGCAAGCCGCCCAGGGCCACGTAGATGGCTACCGTCAGCGACGAGACCCAGATGCTGAAGTTGATGTTCCAGCCCAGCACCACCTTCATCACCAGGGCCATGGAGTACATGTTGATGCCGCTCATCAGCACCGTCATGAAGGCGAAGCAAATCGCCGCCAGCGCCCGGCTGGATTCGCCATAGCGCAGCTTCAGGTACCCGGGTACGGAATGGGTTTTGGAGATGTAATAGAACGGCATCATGACCAGGCCGAGGAAGAGCATGGCCGGGATGGCGCCAATCCAATACCAATGGGTGGCCAGGATGCCGTACTGGTAGGCAGCCGCCGCCCAGCCCATCAGTTCCAGCGAGCCCAGGTTGGCAGACAGGAAGCTGAGGCCGGCGATCCAGGCCGTCATCTCCCGGCCGGCCATAAAGAAGTCCTCGCCAGTCTGCGAGCGGCCCTTGAGGTAAAGCCCGATGGCCAGCACCAGGGCGAAGTAGAAGACAATAATGACCAGATCCACCGGCGAGAGGTGCACCAGAGTGCTGGCGGCGTACAGGGGCGTGATAGCCA
The DNA here is from genome assembly GCA_035280205.1 of Terriglobales bacterium. GTDB lineage: Bacteria > Acidobacteriota > Terriglobia > Terriglobales > Acidobacteriaceae > JAICWP01. The sequence goes on from DATEGI010000211.1 coordinate 6,522, forward strand.
TCAGGCTGCCTTCCCAGGCTGTAGGTGCCAGCCTGAGCCGAGGACGAGGGATTTTCTCACGGCGGTTCCGTCACCGAAAGACACAGCTTCACTTGTACTAGAGCTCACCGTTTTAACCCTTGAATAGGAACCTGCTCAAGGGAGAATTCACGGCTGCAAACCGGCGGCGCTTTCTGAGCTCTTTCCCCGGCTAGCATGTTTCGAAAACTGGGCCGGGAATTTCTCCGCCGCGGCCAGTTGAACGCATAAGGCCACTCCCTCCGCCGCCTGCGCCACTTCGTTCAACTCGGGAAAGGTTGGCGCGATGCGAATGGTCCGGTCCTCGGGATCGTTCCCGTGGGGATGCGTAGCGCCGGCGGGTGTGAGCTCGAGGCCGGCATCTTTGGCCAGCGTCACCACGCGGCGAGCGCAACCCCGGGGAACATCAAGGCTTATGAAGTACCCGCCTTTTGGCTGTGTCCATGCCACTTCGGGAACTTGGGCCAGTTCCCGGCCAAATACCTCGAGCACTGTCTGAAACTTGGGCGCAACCAAGGCCCGATGCTTTTCCATCAGCTGCAGAATCCCGGCCTCGTTTTTCAGGAAAAGGACATGCCGGAGTTGGTTCACTTTGTCCGGGCCGATCGTTCGCGGCGTAAACCTCGCCAGCAGCCATTTCACATTCCCCGGCGAGGCGGCGAACAGGGCCAGCCCCGCGCCAGCCATAGTGATTTTCGAAGTAGAAGCAAAGATCAGCGGCCGGTTGCCATGCCCATGGCGCGCGCACAACTCGAGAATGTTGGCGATCTCAACACGCTCCGGTGTTAGATGGTGCACGGCGTAGGCGTTGTCCCAGAAGAGCCGGAAATCCGGCGCCGCCTTCATCGCGGCCAAGCGCTCGATAACCGCGTTTGAATAAACCGTGCCCGTGGGATTGCTGTACTTGGGAACGCACCACATCCCCTTAACGGATTCGTCCTGCGCCACCAGTCGCTCGACTTCAGCCATATCTGGACCGTCTTCCCGGAGGGCAACCGGAATCATGCGGATGCCAAAATCGGCGCAGATTCGGAAATGCCGGTCGTAGCCGGGTACGGGGCAGAGAAATGCAATTTCGCCTTGCCCAGACCAGGGAACCGAGCTATCGCAGGTTCCCTTAAGCAGCGAATAGACCACTGCGTCGTGCATCAGGGCGAGGCTGGAATTGTTGGCCACCACCACCTGCTCCGGCGGCGCGCCCAGCATGCTGGAAAATAATCCGCGGGCTTCGGCCAGTCCCTGCAGTCCACCGTAATTGCGGCAGTCAGTGGAGCCTTCGGCCAGCCAACTTTTGGATCCCGGCAGCGACAGCAGTTCTGCGCTCAACTCTAACTGGGCGGGCGAGGGCTTGCCGCGCGTCAGGTTGAGCTTGAGCCCCTTGGCCTGGAATGCGTGGTAGGCGCTTTGCAATGCTTGCCGGCTGGACAGGGAGCCACCCTGAACCGTCTCTTGCACTTTGACCTCTTCCTGTTGTGGAGTTCGCTTTTGCGGCGAAGGATACTGCACTGATGATGCCTCAGCGTGCCACCTTTCGCAACTCCTAGAACAGAGGATTTTCGGCAGGCCATCTTGCGTTTGAGGCGGAAGGTCCGTATCAGCGCATGACTTCAGTCATGCCGATGTCAGCCGTTAAAGCCCCCCTTCAGGTGCTGCGGACAGACACGGCGGATCAATCACCGGCCGGCTATCCGCAGGTTCTCAGGGCGTCAACGTATCGTGGCACGATAGAAAATGCCTAGGCGGGCTTGCAAACAGTTGGTCTGGATGTGGTATAGATAATAGATAAATTCTCTTCTGCTGAGGCGGAGCGCAGGCTCACATCCAAGGCTGCTGCGCCTGATAGTGCTGTCCTCAGCCCTTGTGGGATGCCATGTTGGAAGTGGAACACTTGACCCGCCGCTATGGACCGATGACGGCCGTGGACGACATCAGCTTTCAGACCCGCTCCGGGGAAATTCTGGGCTTCCTCGGCCCCAATGGCGCCGGCAAGACTACCACCATGCGCATGGTTACCGGTTATCTCCCTCCGACAGCGGGGGAAGTGCGCATAGAGGGTGTGGGCTTGCGGCGCGATCCCCTGGCCGCCAAGCGCAAAATCGGCTACCTGCCGGAGTTGCCGCCGCTCTATCCCGAGCTCACTGTGCGCGATTACCTGCGCTTTGTGGCCCGGCTGCGGCAGGTGCCGGCGCGGGAACGCAATAACGCGGTGGAACGTGCCATGGAACGCTGCGCGCTCGCCGATGTCCGCGAGCGCGTCATCGGACGCCTCTCCAAAGGCTATCGCCAGCGCGTAGGGATTGCCCAAGCCATCCTGCACAATCCTCGCCTGCTGATTTTCGACGAGCCCACCGCCGGACTGGACCCGCGCCAAATCCTGGAAACGCGGCATCTCATCCGCAGCCTGGCTGGCGACCATACCGTGATTCTGAGCACGCACATTCTTTCCGAGGCGGCCAATACCTGCCAGCGCGTCATCATCATCAACCGCGGCAAGCTGGTGGCGGTGGACTCACCGGAGAACCTGACCCGCCGCGTCAAGCAGACCGAAACCCTGCTCATCGAACTGCGAGGGGCGGGTGCAGCCGCCCAGGCCGCCATCGCACAACTGCCCGGCGTCAGCAAGGCCGAGTTGATCGGCGAGCAGGATGGCATCTCCAAATTGCGCGTGGAGAGCAAGGACCTGTCCACTCGGGAAGCCATCGCCCGCGCCCTGGTCGAGGGCGGTTACGGCTTGCTCGAACTCAAGGAAGTGGAACTTACGCTGGAAGAGATCTTTTTGTCGCTGACCGGCAGTTCGTTGCCGGCGGCTGCCAGCGCGTGAGGCTTTATGACTGGAATGTGGGCCATCATCCGCAAAGAATGGAAATCGTACTTCGTGACTCCGGCAGCTTATGTGGTGCTGGCGCTGTTTGCCGTCATCGCCGGCTTCTTTTTCTACAGCATGCTGGCCATGTTCGTCATGCAGAGTCTGGGCGGGGGCGGCATGTTCGGGCGTGGCGGCGTAGACGCTCAAACCATGTTGCTGCAGCCCTTCTTCTTTGACGTCGCCATTCTGCTGCTGTTCCTGCTGCCCATGGTCACCATGCGCTCTTACGCCGAGGAAGCGCGCAACGGCACCCTGGAACTGCTGAAGACCGCGCCGGTCCGCCGCCTGGAAGTGGTGCTGGGAAAATTCCTGGCCGCCTTCGGCTTGCTCGTCCTCTTGCTGGTCATTACCGGGCTCTACGTCGGCTTGGTGGCACACTACGGCAAATTAGGCTTGAAGCCGGTAAGCGCGGGCTTCCTCGGGCTGGCCTTGCTGGGCGCGGCTTTTCTCGCGCTCGGCTTGTTCATCTCCAGCCTGACGCGCAGCCAGATTGTGGCCGCCGTCGGCACCTTCAGTCTTTTCCTGCTGCTGTGGGTGGCGGACTGGGTCACTTCTTACGGCAGCGGCCATATTGCTGAGCTATTTTCTTACCTTTCCATCACCTCACATTTCCGCAACTTCGCCCAGGGTGTGCTGGACACGAAGGACCTTGTTTATTACCTGAGCCTGATCGTCGTCGGCCTGTTTTTGACGGCGCGCCGGATGGAACTGGCGGAGTAATAGTGGAGAAGTTTCATGGCTGATGAAAAAATAAATTCCGCTGCAGAAAGCAATCCTGCCGCCCACTCCGGCCTGCGGCGCTGGGCCGACCGTGGTCCGCTCCTGCTCTACTCGGTGGTCGCGATTGCCATCCTGGTGGCGGTGAACTACATCGCGCGCGACCACAGTCATAGCTGGGACCTGACTCTCAACCAGATCCACAGCCTCAGTCCCGAATCAGTGAAGGTGGTGCGCGGGCTCAAGACTCCGCTCCACCTCATTTATTTCGACCGCTCGGAGGAGTTCGGCCGTGCTCGCGAATTCCTCAGCAAGTACCAGCGGCAGTCAAACGAGGTTGAGGTGCAGTACATCGAGCCTGACCGTCATCCCGACCAGGCGCGGCAATACGGTATTCAGAGTTACGGCACGCTGGTGGTGCAGGCAGAAGGCCGCAAACAGCTGGTCAACAGCCTGCAAGAGGAGGAGGTAACCAACGCCCTGGTGCGGGTGCTGAAGGGCGAGCGCAAGGTGGTGTACTTCGCCCAGGGCGAGGGCGAGTACGGTCCCGAGGATTCCGGCCGCCACGGCCTTAGCCAGGTCAAGGAGGCGCTGGAGGACGACAACTTCACGGTGAAGACCCTGGTCCTGGCGCAATCGCCACAGGTGCCGGCCGATGCCTCCGTGCTGGTAGTGGGCGGGCCCACCCACCCTCTGGTGGAGCCGGAAGTGAACGCCATCTCCGATTACTTGTCCAAAGGTGGGCGGGTGTTCTTCCTGCTGGGTCCGGAGAGCAAAGGGCCGCTGGTGGACTACCTCGAGTCCAAGCTGAATGTGAAGCTCACGCCCGATATCGTGGTGGACACCAGCGGAGTGGGCCGCTTGTTTGGCGCCAGCCAGTTGATGCCCATCGTGGCCCACTATGACGACCATCCCATCACCAAGGAGATGACGCAACTGGCCACCCTCTTCCCCTACGCGCGCACCGTGGAACCGGGCGAGGAAAAGGATGCCAAGGCGAGCGTCAGCCCGCTGCTGGAGACTTCCTCAGCCAGCTTCGCGGCTACGAATTTCAGCTTGCGCGAAGTCAGCCTCGACCCGAAAACGGCGCGCCGTGGGCCGCTTACCTTGGCAGTGGCGGGCACACTGCCCGGAAGCAAAGCCGATGATGAGGGACGTTTTGCGGTGGTGGGCAGTGCCGATTTCATCCTGAACCCCATCGTTGGCTTCAACGGAAACCAGGACCTGTTTTTGAACGCCATCAACTGGCTGGCTTCGCAGGAAGCTTTCATCAGCATCCGGCCGAAGCCCTCCAACAATACGCCCATCAATCTCTCGCAGACTCAGATGCGGGCGGTGTTCTGGTCATCGCTGGTAGGCCTGCCGCTGATTGTTGTGCTCGGTGGCGTGGGTGTGTGGTGGCGCCGCCGCCGCGCGTAACGGTGCCGCGCCACAGTCCTCTGCGATCTGCGGCCCGACCCCCCGCGACGGCGGGGACTGCGCCTCCGATCTGCAGCCCGAAGGGCGATACAGTTTTTAGCCCAGGGCGTCAGCCCTGGGAAAATGTCCGGTAGAAAGCCAGAGCCCCTTTAGGGGGCGACACAAACCCGCGTTATAAGGTGGGCATATGAAGGGCTTGATTCGTCTGGCGATTGCCGTCGTCATCCTGGCAGGCCTGGGCGGCCTTTATCTCTGGCTGGGCAAGCAGAGCAAACCAGCCGAAGCGGCCACCCCACCGCTGGCGACATTTGATTCCGGTTCGGTGCAGCAAATCTCCATCCAGGATGGCTCCAATCCGCCGGTTACCCTCTCCAAGCAGGGCGGCAACTGGCGCTTGCTCCAACCTTATGCTTACGCCGCTGACAACGGCGAGGTCAGCACCCTTCTGAGCACACTTTCCGGCGTTCATCCCTCGGAACAGCTTGGCCCGCAGAAAAACCTGAGCATCTTCGGGCTCGACAAACCCAGCACTGTGCAGTTGCAACTGGCTCAGGGCAAGAAACTGGAATTCGATTTCGGCTCCGATGTGCCCGCCGGCGGCGGAGTCTACCTGCGCACCGCCGCCGCTCCCGTCGTGGTCACCGTGCCCGCCTACATCAAAACCAGTGCGGTGAAGTCCGCCTTCGACCTGCAGGACCGCGCCCTGCTGCACTTCTCTTCCGACAGCCTGACTGGCCTCACCTTCCAGGAAAAAGGCAAGAAGGCCAGCTTCGAGCGCAAGGACAACAAATGGCCGGATGCGAAACAGAGCGACATTCAATCCCTGGTAGATACTTTGCATGAGGCGCGCATGGACGCGCTCACCGACATCCAGGGCAAAGATGCGGCCAAGTACGGCTTGGCCAGGCCCGATGGCGTGCTGACTCTGAACTGGAAGGGGGGCCAGGGGCAGGTGGAGATCGGCGCCAAGAAGGGAACGGACTACTACGCGCGCTCTTCCGACAGCCCCGCCATCTTTACGTTGGCAGGATATATAGTCACCGACATGCAGGCGCTACTCAAGCCTCCCGCCAAACCGGCGGACAATAGCTCGGCGAAGACCACCTCCGGCAAAAAGCCGTCCAAGACTGGTTCGTCCAAGAAGTCCGGCCCAAAGTCATAGGACCCTATCTAAAAGCTTTGCGAAGGAACTTCTAATTGTAGAATCTGCCAGAGGTGTTCATATGTCCTTGTTCCGCACAGACTCTGTGGCGCTCAGCTACTCGAATATTGAGGAGGCGAAACGCTGGTGGATCAGCGCCTTTGATTGCAAGCAGGTAAAAGTGCCACCAGATTGGGACAATCAGCTACCTTCCGATGTGGCTCTGAAAATGGCGGGCGATAGCGAACCCACTATTTTGCTCAGCAACCGGGCAGAGGTGACACAGGCTGGGTTCGATCGCTCCGCTTCCACTGTTCCGGTAATTTTCTCTGACAAGCTGAAGAAAGCTTACGAACACCTTACCCGTCGCGGCGTGCTCGCGGGACCGATACAAAGCGACGGCGAAACCGAGTTTTTCGAGGTCCGCGACAGCGAAGGGAATGTCATCGAGATCTGCAAAGAACCCTAAGAGCTCTCCAGTTGCCCTGCGTTGGCTTTCTGTTTGCAAGAATGTCGTCCTCTTCAGGTATATACTGGCGCGCCCGACCGCACGCCAGCCCAGGAGAAAAGATGCGCCTCATCGCTCTGCTTTGTCTGCTTTCATCTGTCGCCATCGCGCAGAACGCGGCCCCTGGCCCACAAGCCGCTGCTCCACATGAATACCTTCTAAAAGCTACCCCGAAGACTGTGGCCTGGGGGTACTACGATGCTGCCGCCCCTCCTGTCCTGCGCATTCATTCCGGCGACACAGTGAAGTTTGAAACGCTGATCACCAACAGCCCCACAGGGCTGGAGAAAGCGGGCCTGCCGCCCGATCAGGTGCAGCAAAGCCTGCGCGACATTTACAAGGAGGTCACCAACAAAGGGCCGGGCGGGCATATCCTGAACGGCCCGGTATACGTGGAAGGCGCCGAACCGGGCGACACGCTGGAAGTGCGCATCCAGAAAATCGAGCTGGCCATTCCCTACGCATACAATGCTTTTGGCCCCACCCGCGGCTTCCTGCCCGAAGACTTCCCCTACCGCCGGATGAAGATTATCCCGCTCGATGGTGAACGCATGGTGGCCCAATTCGCGCCCGGCATCGAAATTCCACTGCACCCTTTTTTCGGCAGCATGGGCGTGGCCCCTCCCTCCGACTACGGCCGCATTGACAGCGCTCCTCCGGGAATTCACGCCGGCAATATGGACAATAAGGAGCTCGTGGCAGGCAGTATCCTGTACCTGCCGGTGTGGGCGCCGGGCGCCCTCTTCGAGATTGGCGATGGCCACGTGGGCCAGGGCAATGGCGAAGTGGACATTACTGCCCTGGAAACTTCCCTCGTGGGCACGCTGCAATTCATCGTGCATAAGGGCACGAACCAGAAGTATCCCCGCGCCGAAACCCCCACTCACTACATCAGCATGGGCTTTCACCCTGAACTCTACGAGGCCACGCGTATCGCGGTGCGGCAGATGATTGATTTCCTGGTCACCGAGAAGCACATGAGCCGCGACGATGCTTACATGCTGACCAGTGTGGCCGGCGACGTGGACATTACCGAACTGGTGGACGGCAGCGTGGGCGTGCACGTCATGCTTCCCAAGTCCATCTTCACCAAATAACTTTCGCCCGACCGGGCGTAAGATGAGTTCTCACCATGAGCTTCAACGCCCTTGCCTCTCCCACTCAATTCTTGCAGGAGTTGATCGGCCCAACTGCCTACGATGCGGTGCTGCGCGAATATGAGCAATGGTGGGAGCAGGAGGGCCGCGCCATCTCCGACAGCGTTGACCGTGCCGGCACGCCCTGGGTGCGCATGTACGATGCTGTCGGCAAAAGAGTAGATGAAATCCTCTACCCGCCCGACTACTGGCGCATGCTCAAGCAGGGCTATAAAGCAGGAGTGCTGTGGCGCGCCTTCGAACAGCAATCGCTCCTGCCCGCCTTCCTGCTCATTTATGTAACCTCGTTTTACGACAGCGGCCTCTCCTGCCCCTACACCGTCTCGCTCTCCACTGCTATGCCGCTCAGCAAGTACGGAGACGCGGCCGTGAAGGAGCGGTTTCTGCCCAAACTTCTGCGCCGCGACGATGACGTCTGGCAGGGCGCCACCTGGATGACAGAGATCAAGGGCGGCTCCGATCTGGGCGCCAGCGTGGAAACCGTAGCCGTGCCCGAGGGCGACAGCTGGCGGCTGACCGGCGACAAATATTTCGCCAGCAACGCCGGCGCCGAACTGGCCGTGGTGGCGGCCCGGCCTCATGGCGCGCCCGCAGGCGTGCGCGGCCTGGCGCTGTTTCTGCTGCCTCGGCTGCGCTCCGACGGCGAGCTCAACTACACGCTTCGCCGCCTGAAGGATAAAGTTGCCACTCGCTCGGTGCCCACCGGCGAAGTCGAGTTGTGCAACAGCGAGGCCTGTCTGCTGGGCAGCGCTGATGAAGGCATCTACCTCATCCTGGAGGTGCTGAACGTCTCGCGCATCGCCAACAGCGTGGGCAGCGTGGCTCTCGCTCAGCGCACTATAGCCGATGCCCTGGGCTTTGCGCAGACGCGCACGGCATTCGGCAAGCACATCTTTGACCACCCTCTGCTGCGCCGCCAGTTTGAAGAGCGTCTCCGGCAGTTGCGCGAGTGTTGTGCGCTTGCCTGGGAGGCCGCGCAGCTCCTAAATGAAGTCTGGAAGGAACGCCGCCCTTATTCCGAGCGCTATCACCTGTTCCGTTTGCTGGCCCATCTTGCCAAGTACTGGACCGCGGAATTCGCGGCGCAGACCGCCAAGTGGTCCATGGAGGTGCATGGCGGACTGGGCGTGCTCGAGGAATTCCGCGTGGAACGCTGGCTGCGCGAGGCCATGATCCTCGCCATTTGGGAGGGGACCGCCCATCGCCAGCTGCTCGACGCGCTGGAAGTGATCGAACGCAAGCAGGCCCACCACGCTCTTGTTGCCTATGCGGAACAGGCTGGGCCGGCGCCCGAATTGCGCGAACTGATACGGGAAATTGACGCCCATTTGAAGCTTGGTGCTGACGAGCGGGAGGCTGTATGGGAGCCGCTCGGCATCAGGCTTGCGCAATCCGCGGCCAAAACATTGTTAGCCAACAGGACCGAGCAGCGCCGTGCTGCTCATCGCTGAGCCGCGGCTCAAGGCTCCAGGCTTGGCTTAGTCTTCGCCGGCCAGAAAGTACCGGCGGATCATATCAATCATCAGGGCTCGCGCCGGCCGGCTGCAGATTTCACAGTAGCGGGCAATAACCTTTCGCTGCTCCTCGCCCAGCGCGCAAAATTCCATGCCGTAATTCGGGTATTGGCTGTGCCGGATGGTGGCGCGTACACGAACCGTATCGGCAGAATTGGGAAAGTGCAGCTCCAGGGCCACAACATCGCCCAGGGGAATGCGTCCGGACAGCACCGCGCCCAGGCCGCCTTCAGAAACCACGGTGCAACGCCCGGAGAGGGCGGAAACGTCGCGGTCACCAATCACCGTAGCCACCATGGGCATGTCTGCGGGAAACCTTGGAAAGTGTCTTCTCATCGGCGTTCCGAACTCACAATCACCCTTCATAATTATCGCTGGCTGGGGCGGCGCTGAAACTGTACGAAAGGCTCCCCATTTGCCGCGAACTAGTACACGTCGACCAGGGGCCATGCGCGGTGGTAATCAGCCAATATAAGCGCAACTTTTTCAGCAACTTGGGTTAGTAATGGGGAGCTCTATGCGCCGCTATGTGGCTGCCATTGCGCTTCTTGCCGGTCTGCTCGCTCCAGTTCTGCTGCTGGGAAAGAAGCATCAGCTACCTGTTGAGGACGAACACAAGGGCGCCTTGCACGCCCTCAATCGCCTGACCTTCGGCCCACGCCCCGGAGACGTGCAACGGGTCGAGGCCATAGGTGTGGACAAATGGATCGAACTGCAGCTCCATCCTGAAAAGATTGACGACAGCGGGCTGGCAGCGCGGCTGGAACCACTGCGTACTTTGCGCATGAGCACCCGGGAAATCGTTGAAAACTTCCCGCCGCAGCCGCTGATCAAGGCTGTCGCCGATGGCAAGCAACCCCTCCCTTCCGATCCTCAGGAGCGCGCCATCTATCAGGCGCAACTTCAGCGCTACCAGCAGAAGCAGGAGCGGCAGGCGGCACTGCAACCCACCAGCAGCGATTCCAGCGCCAATGCCAACGACGATGAAGGCGCGCAGCGCCGCCAGGAGCGCATGGATGCGCGCGCCAACGCTGAACAGATTCTCAACCTGCCTTCCGGGCAGCGAATGGCGGCCATTCTGCGCCTGCCTCCGGACCAGCAGCAGGTGCTGCTTCGCTCGTTACCGGCCAATGAACGCGAGAACCTGCTCTCCGGCCTCGACGCCCGCCAGCGCGAAACCGTCATGGCGCTGCAGAACCCGCAGCAAGTTGTCAGCCAGGAACTCATGGCCGGCCGCCTCTTACGCGACATCTATAGTCAGCGCCAGCTGCAGGAAGTGATGACCGATTTCTGGCTCAATCACTTCAACGTGTTCATGGGCAAGGGCGCTGACCGCTATCTGCTTACCGGCTACGAGCGCGACGTTATCCGCTCGCGCGCTCTGGGAAAATTCAAAGACCTCCTCGTGGCCACCGCACAGAGTCCGGCCATGCTGTTCTACCTAGATAACTGGCTCAGCGTGGGTCCGGATTCCGATGCGGCGCGCGGCATTCCTGCGCGACGCAACCCGCAGCTGCGTCCACGCGCCCGCATGGGGCCTTTTGGGCCGCGCGTTGGCCTCGGCATGCCGTTTGCGCGCCCTCCGCGCCCTCGGCGCAATCCGCAGAATAAGAAGCGCAGCTCCGGCTTGAATGAAAACTATGCCCGCGAGCTGATGGAGTTGCACACCCTGGGGGTGAACGGCGGCTACACCCAGCAGGACGTGATCGAAGTGGCCAAGGTCTTCACCGGCTGGACCATTGAGCAGCCGCGTCAGGGCGGCGGCTTCCACTTCGAGGAGCGCATGCACCAGCCCGGCGACAAGCTGCTGCTGGGCCATCGCATCAAGCCGGGCGGCGAGGGAGAAGGCCTGAAGGTCCTCGAGCTGCTGGCCCGCAGTCCTGCAACCGCGAGGTTCATCTGTACCAAGCTGGCACAGCGCTTTGTCTCCGACAATCCGCCGCCTGCCTTAGTGGCGCGCATGCAGAGCACGTTCCTTAAAAAGGACGGAGACATTCGTGAAGTGCTGCGCACCATGTTCCGCTCGCCCGAGTTCTGGGCGCCGGAAGCCTATCGCGCCAAGGTAAAGACGCCGTTGGAATTTGTCGCCTCGGCGGTGCGCGCCACTGGCGCCGAAGTGAACGATCCCCAGCCTCTGCTGCAATTCCTGAACCGCATGGGCGAACCGCTCTACGGCTGCCAGCCGCCCAACGGCTACTCCATGATGGCGCAGGCATGGGTGAATTCCTCGGCGCTGCTCAACCGCATGAACTTTGC
>DATEGI010000212.1:0-2107 GCA_035280205.1 Terriglobales bacterium
GGGCGCTGGGATCACGCTGCAGTTTGCCGCCTACCAGGCTCACATCGCCATGAACGATCGCCCCGGGTCCCAGGCGCAAGTTGCCGCCTACCACGACAGTGTCACCTTGCACCGTCCCATCCACCTGCACGCTGCCACCCACCGCCACCAGGTCGCCGCGGGCGCGCCCCGCTATGCGAATGGAGCAACCGACGCAAACGGCATCACCCACCGCCTCATCCGGGCCGACATCAATGGATTTGCCAACGCGTACCACGTCACTGCCATGCTCGGCCGCGTGGAGGAAAGGAGCGGCGAGGAGCAGCCCACATAACGAGGCCAATAACGCAAGCGTTCTCATGGCAGACTCCAAATGGAACGTATCCGGACGTTCCGTGCACCAGGCGGCCAACATAGCCCTGCGTTTCTCCCCTGTCAAACAGCCAGGCTAAGACGCAGCTAGAGCACCGCCAGGCATGCTGCCGGTGTTGGCTATAATGATGGTTTGGCGCTGCTTCTGTTGCAGCTTTTTGGCGGACACACCTTCCCATGATTCAGACCCTGTTCGGCACCGTAGAACCGAGCTTCCTCGACCGCATGAAGCAGGCGGTCACCCGTACCCGCGAGAACCTGAGCGAGCGCCTGGAAGACGTGGTCTCCTTCCACAAGGAGATTGACCGCTCCACCCTGGACGACCTGGAAGCCACGCTCATCGGCGCCGACCTGGGCACTACCACCACCCACGAGGTGCTGGACAAGCTGCGCGAGAAGGCCGACCGCAAGCAGATTGCAGATGTGGCCGAACTCAAGCGCCTGCTCAAGGAAGAGCTGTTGGCCATCCTCAACCAGGGCAGTTCGCAGCCGGCTAAGAAGGTGGAGGGCGAGCCCGAGGTCATCCTCGTAGTGGGGGTGAACGGCACCGGCAAGACCACCACCATCGGCAAGCTGGCAAATGTTCTGCACGCTGACGGCAAGTCGGTGCTGCTTTGCGCCGCTGATACCTTCCGGGCTGCGGCCATCGAGCAACTGGAAATCTGGGGGACGCGCACGGGCACGGAAGTCATTAAGACTAAGCCTGGCGGCGATCCTGCGGCCGTTCTTTTCGACGCGCTGCAGGCGGCCAAGGCTCGGCAAACCGATTACGTCATTGTAGACACGGCTGGGCGTCTGCACACCAAGGTGAATCTGATGGCCGAGCTGGAAAAAATGCGGCGCACGGCGCAGCGCATCATCCCCGGCGCGCCTCACGAAACTCTGCTCATCATGGACGCTACTACCGGCCAGAACGGGCTGCAACAGGCGCGGCTCTTCACCCAATCTTCGGGCGTTACCGGCATTGTGCTGACCAAGCTGGATGGCACGGCCAAGGGCGGTGTGGTGGTGGCCATTACCCGCGAACTTGGATTGCGCGTGCGCTATGTGGGCGTGGGAGAGAAGGCGGCTGACCTGCTGCCCTTCGATCCGCAGGCCTTTGTGGATTCTCTCTTTGAGTAAGTCCAATTCACCACAGAGGCACAGAGACACAGAGAAAAATAACGATTGAAGATTGATGATTGGCGATTTAGGAATTTCTGCTAGCCGCTATCCGGCAGTCCTCTGTGGCCAGATATGGTCAGACCGTTGACTGAGAAATCGCGGATGCAAATCAATCTTGCACACAGCACTGCCTTTGGGTTTTCAATCGTCAATCTTCATTCTTCAATCTAAAATTCTTTGTGCCTCTGTGTCTCTGTGTCTCTGTGGTGAACTGGGTTACCGATGGCCAACGAAGCTGACGAACGATACATGCAGAAGGCGCTGGAGTTGGCGCGCCAGGGTATCGGCCTGGCCTCTCCCAACCCGTGCGTTGGCGCCGTTCTGGTCAAGGATGGCCAAATCGTCGGCCTCGGCAGCCACACTTACGAGGGCCTGAAGCATGCCGAAATTCTCGCGCTGGAGCAGGCTGGCGAGCGCGCCCGCGGGGCCACGCTCTATCTCAATCTCGAGCCTTGCTGCCACAAGGGCCGCACCAGCCCTTGCGCTGACGCGCTGATGGCCGCCGGCGTGCGCCGCGTGGTTGCATCCATTCCCGACCCTAACCCTCTGGTCGCGGGCCAGGGAGTCGCGCGCCTGCGAGCGGCAGGAATTG
>DATEGI010000213.1:0-3409 GCA_035280205.1 Terriglobales bacterium
ACCTGCAGTGCCCGTGATCCGGGCCGGCCCCTGGGTGAGGATCACATTTTCGAGCTGGCCCTGGCTGCCGGCGAAACGCAAATCTGCGCTCAGGCTTTCGAACTTACTGGCGCCATAAGTTGGACGGCTGACCTGGATGGCACCGTGGCCACGAGGCGACTGCCAGCTGCCTTCGGCACGAACAGTGGCATCTGCTTGCCCAGTCAGCGGATAGTTGTATCCGGCCAAAGCCACGATATCGGGCAGTTCGCCGCGATGCACATGCAGCTCAGCGGAAAGCGGGCTGGCCGCTATCACGCGATAATTCTTCAGGCCAACGTTTCCGTCGAAATCCAGCTCCGCAGGCCCTCTCCGCAGCAGGCCGTGACGCAATACCAGGTTAGAGGACGCAAGTTGCACGTCCGTGCTGAGCAGGTCCCAGTGGATTTGATGGGCGGGATAGGGCACCTTTCCGCCGTAGGCCGGAGGCCGCAGCTCGGTATCAAAATCGGTCACCTGGAGGTGGCCGCTAAAGGTAGGCGAGCTAATCCGGCCGGCCACCGTGCCGTTGAATGTAGCCTTTCCATGCACTACCAGGGGAATGTGTCTTGGACCCTGAAACACATCCAGAATTGGCTGCAGCGCGGCTACATTGCTGGTCGTGAGGTTCAGGCTGAGGTTGGCCGAGGAAGAACCTAACGTGCCGCTCACCATCAAGCTGCCCGCTGGACTGGCTGCATCCAGGCGGGAAAAAGTCAGCAGACGGTGCGAACCACTGTAGGTGGCCTGTATTTGCCCATTCAGCGGCACCTCGTTCGCCTGGCGGCGGACGGGTGGCACGACGACGAAGGCCATTTTGGCGTCCGCATTTTCCGGCGATCCTTGCCACGCCGCCTGCACCGTTCCCGTCGCGCTTCCAGCCAAGCGCAACCGGCCGACCGGTAACGAACGTGTGGAAACACTCTCCGCCAGCTGCGCTACAGATATACCGTCCAGCCGCAGATTTGCCTTTCCGCGCTGTTCGCGCGGAGGCGGCGGCAAACGATGATGCTGCGGAGCGCGCAGTGTGGGCTCTACCCGGCTCACAACTTCCAGCTCGCCGCTGAGTTTTCCGCCGAGCGCGCGGCCGGAGATGCCGGACAGTGTGAAGCGCTCGTTGCTGAGGAAATAATCTGCCGAGAAGCTGGCGTGCCGGAGAAGACCCGAGGGCGCGGTGAGGTTCACATCCTCCGCATTCACCCGCCCATTTGCCTGATAATTGCCCAGTTCGTAGGTGGCACGACCTTCCACCTCGGCCAAACCTCCACGCAATTCCTTTCGCCTTGAGACGGCGCCCAGTTCTGCCAGGTCCACCGTGCCCTGGTAGGCGGCGGTAACCGTCGGGCTGCCGAAATTATCCAGGTGGCCGCTGGCGGTAAGGTGCGATTTCCCCGAGGTCCAATTCAGCGACTTTACCTGTGCCGAAGTCGGCCACAGTGTGAACTCCATGTCAGCGATGGAGGCGAAGGGACGCATGTCCTGAAAATGGGTATCGAGCTTACCGACATGGAGCTTGCCCTCGTAATGGCGTGGACTAAAGGCGTAGTCCATGCTGGCCACGAGGTCATCCGCGGTGAGATCCAGGGGAAGGCTGCGGTCATTCAGCACCAGCTTACCCTGACGCAAATCGAGCCGCTGCACAGCCAAGCGAAACAACTCCTCCACGTCGGCTTGCAGGGTTGGCGGCTTGACGCTGGGCTGCGGCTGGTTGGTGCTGCCGTCAGCATAAGACACCAGGTGAATGACCGGGCGTTCTATGCCCAGATAGCTGAGCGCCACGCGCTGACTGAACACAGAAGCAATGCGCATGCGTACTTCGACACGGTCAGCATGGAAGAAGGGCTGTTCTCCCGGCCCTTCCTTGCCGTGAATGGTCAGGTTGCGCGCTTCAAACCGCAGTTGGGAAAGGTTCCACTGAAAAGCGCCCAGTTCCACCCGCCCGCCGGTGGACCGTTGCAGTTGAGCCACCACGCGGGCGCGCACCAGTTCCTGAAATCGCGGACTGCTGAAATACCAACCCGCCACCAGGAAAGCGAGCAGGATGAGAATGCCGATGACGGCGGGAAGCAGGACCCGGTTTCGAGGCGGTCCGCCGTTATTTCCGCGAGTGCCCGCACCGGCCTGGGCGCCCGCACTCATCGCTGGCTGACTCCGGAGGACTCGGCGGCTCCCATGCGGATGTCGCTCTGCGAGCGCAAATCATGCAACCAGGCTGCCAGCAGTTCATTCATTCGGCGTTGCGTGAGCAGCTCCTCGATCTTGGGAGAAACCTCCACCAGGGGCACATCCTTCACCCCCGCTTTGCGCAACTCGGGCAGGAGCTGCTGCTGGTAATAACTTTCAATGCTGCTGTGGCTGATGTGAATGGTGGGGCGCAGGCGCGCGTCAATCAGGCGTTCCAGCCGAGCCTGCAGCATGATGTGGCGGGCCAGATCCTCCTGGCGCAGGCCGTATCGTTGCAAATCCGCCTGCCAGACTGCCGGCTTCTCCGCCCCGGGATATTGTTTGCGTATCTCCTGCAGCCGCTTCTCTAAGTTGGGCGCGAAGGGCTGAAAAATTCCCTCTGCCTCGTCCTCCTTGATTTGCTGGCGCAGCAGTTCCTGGTCAATCAGGTGCTCCAGAGCCGCTTTGCGGTCGCCTGCAGTCACACTGGAAAGGGAGCGGCGGTTGACGAATGCCTCGTAGCGCACCTCCTCATCCCAGTCGCTCTGCAGAATAGGATGCCTGTTCACGGTGGCGACCACCCGCTCGATGATCTCGCCGGCCAACGCTGAGGTTACAGCCAGCGTCAGCACCAGCCCGATTTGAAACCATCGCCGCAACATCAGAATGTCTGCCCAATACTAAAGAAAAAGTTCAGGCGGCGGCCAGTCTCCACGTGGGGAAAGGGAACGGCCTGGTCGCCCGTCGCCTGGTTCACCGGAAACACAGGCGGATTCAGGTTATAACCAACGTCGAAGCGCAGCGGACCGATCGGCGTTTTGTAGCGAACGCCGGCGCCTACGTTCTGGGAAAGATAGTTGAAGTTACAGGTTAAGCTGCCCACCGTGCACTGGCTGGTGTCCTGGCTTAAGTGACTGAACCCTTTCGCCATATCCCCGGGGGTAGCGAAAACATTGCCGGCGTCGTTAAAAACCACAAAGCCCATGTTGTTGCCCAGCCAGGGCAGTGAGACGGGCGGCGTGCGCAGTTCCAGGTTGTTGATAAACAGCGCCTCTCCACCCAGGGGGGAGCCGGTGGAGGGGTCACGCGGGCCCGCCTGGTTGATGGAAAAGCCACGCAGGGTGTTACCGCCGCCAGAGAGGAACCGTTCCGGCAACGGAATGAGTTGGCTGGTGCCAAACTGGTTTTCCACTCCCACCGTGGTGGAGCGGGCAAAAACCCACTTGTT
>DATEGI010000214.1:0-4808 GCA_035280205.1 Terriglobales bacterium
GCCCCCACAGACCTGCCGCTTTCGTCACATCGGAAAAAGTGCCGTTGCCGTTGTTGTGGAACAGGTGGCTCTGGCCCAGCGCGGTGACAAATATGTCGTCGTGGCCGTCGTTGTCGTAGTCGCCCACCGCCACCCCCATGCCGTACATCTCCACCGCCAGCCCGGCCTTGCGGGTGACGTCGGTGAAAGTGCCGTTATGGTTGTTGTGGTAGAGCTTGAGCGTGGTGGGTCCGTGAATCTTGTGCCCGGGAAAATCTTCAGAATTGATCAGCAGGATGTCGGGCCAGCCATCGTTATCGTAATCAATGAAGGCGCAGCCCGAACCCATTGTCTCCGGCAGCCACTTCTTGCCGAAGGCGCCGTTGTTGTGCACGAAATGGATGCCCGCGCGCTCGGTGATGTCGGTGAAATGAATGTGGGAAGCGCTTTGGGCGACGGAGAATCCGTGCAGCACCAGGGTCAGAAGAACCGTGGAAGCGCACGGCTTCCACACCTGCCGGCGCTTCTCTTTTTCAGCCGCTAATGCTTGAACCACCGTGGAAGCGCACGGCTTCAGCCTTGCGACCAGCCGCCACAAAATTTCTTGGGCTTTAGCCTCTGCGCCCCTCACCGTCCCGCCCCCGCCGAGCCCTCGTAGGTGAAATGCGCGGCCTGTTTCAGCTCTGCCAAGGGGACCGATTCGTGCTCATGAATTGCTTGCCGCTCGTTATTGTCTTCGGGATGCAACTGGCGGTACGGGCCGGTGATGGTTTGCTCGGCCTCGTTCGCTTTGAAGCGCAAGTAGCGCACCTGGTGGTCGTGGGCATCTTTCGTATCGCCCAAGCCGGTGTAACACAGCATGAGGTTGTAGTGGGCCATGAGGTCTTCGGGGTCAATCGCCAGCACCGAGTCCAGCACCTTGACCGCTTCTTTATAGCGCCGCTGCAGGAATAAAATGCGCCCCAGGTCATTCAAGGCCACGCGATCCTGAGGGTACTGCTCCAAGACCGAGCGCAGATGCTGTTCGGCTTGGTTGTAATGGCCCTCCCGGCGCAACACCTGGGCATAGAAGAAGTGGGCGCGGGCCAGCTTGGGCGAAATGCTCAGGGCTTTTTGGAGAACAGTGGTGGCGCGGTCCAGGTCGCCTTCCTGTACGGCGGCGCGGCCGATGTTGACCCAGCCATCGGGATTTTTAGGATCAATCTCGGTTACCTTCTGGAAGGCGGCTTCCGCTCCCTTCAAATCTCCCTGCAGCAGCAGCCCGATTCCATAATCGTTCCAGCGCTGCCAGTCCGCGGCTTCAAGCATCACTTTAGGTTTTGGAGCCGGCGCGCTGTGCGGCGCCACCTGCAGCGTGACCTGGTCCTCGGCCAAAGCCACCACGGGCAGGTTGGGAACCTTCTGCTCCTTGGCAGAAACGTCGTGCACAGGTCCGCCGAGCAGGTAGTGGGTGTCGTCGTAATCGGGCGTCACCTGGTGTGGCCCTTGCTTGGGGTCAGAGTAGCCGGAGAAGGCGTATTGCGTGATCCACCAGGCAAACTTGCGGTAGCACAGGCGCGCGTGCAGCGTGATCTTGTCGCCGGCATTCTCCGGAATGTGCAGGCGGTAATGCACGGTGTCCGCCGCTCCCGGCGGGATTAAGTGGACGTAGACCACTGAGCGCGTGGACCAGGCGTTGCGCTTGTTAATAATGTGGCCGTGCTCATCCACCTGCAGCGAGCGGTAGAAGTGCGCCCCCGGCTCGACCGGCCCTTTGCCGTCGTCCTCGACCATGCCGCTCCAGAACAGCACCTGGCCGCGATCGTCGGTGGCCTTCAGCTCCAGCCAGGTATCGAAAGCGTCCACCGTGCCGCCGGGGAAGAAGTGGCCGACCTTTTTGGTGCGCACCACCACGTCCACACGGTCGGTATCGCCCCGGCGCAGTACCGGCTGCACTTCATTCAGCGGCGCCGTAATGGGCCGCACCTCGCCGACCTCTCCCTGGGGCAGGTTGGATTCCGATTCTTCCCCCACCGCGAATTCAGTCGCCAGCTGTGGCGTTCCGGGCGGAGGCGCCACAACGGCCTTCTTCCCTGCCGCGCCCGGCTGGTCGGGCGACATGGCAAAAATATCCACGCTGACGATGCCGTTCTTCAGGAAACCTTCTTCCACCTGCAGTTGCCTGGCGTCTTCGTTCGCGACCGGCAACGCCGTGTTGGCGGCGGGAAACCGGTGCGAGTGCACGAATCCATTGATGTTGCCCGCGTCCTTGGAGGCGGTCAGCGGCATGTGGCAATCGGCGCACTGTGATGGCTTCGCGGGATAGTAGAAGGAGCGCGCCCCCTGCCCGGAAATGCCGCTAGCTTGCCAGTTGTCGTATTCATTGAAGCCGCGCTCCCAGCGGTAATGGTTCACCGGCACATCCAGGTGCACCTTGTGGCAGCTGGAGCAGAATTGCGCCGTCTGGCTGCGCATGAAAGGCTTCAGGAACACCCGGCGGTGCGGCTCCGGGTTCAGGTTGACGAGGAAATCATGCAGGGTGCGGATCACCGGGTTCTTGCTGGCCGCCATGGCGTGCAGCCTGGGATACTCCAGGTAGAAGTCGCCGTTGCCCATGGTGCTCTTCACCCGCGCGATGGAGTGGCACATCATGCAGCCCAGGCCCGCCTGCGCCTGCGGCGTGTGCACAATTTTGCGGATGGGCGTGTCCATCATCCCGCTATAGAGCACCGCCGGATCATGGCAGCCGCCGCACCATTTCGAGGGGCGCGTGCCCACCACATCCTGCATGTACTCAATGCTCATGCGGTACCACTGGTTGTTGAAGGAAGAAAAGTGGTGCGCCGAGCTGTACCACTCGCGGTAAATGTCGTTATGGCAGCGCTGGCAGGAGTCCGATTCCATGAAGAACTTGCTGGGTATCTTCTGCTCGCCATACACCTGCGCCGAACTGGGGAAGAAGGGGCCGGTGGGGCCGTCCCCCTCATTGTTCATGCTGGCGGGCGAGTCGGCAGGATTTTGAATGCGGGCCCGGCTCTGCCAATTCGCATTACGCTGATACCAGGCCCCAGCGCTCAGTCCGGCGAGGATCGCTAGCGCCAGCACCGGTCGAATCAGGCCCGCTCCGGGCAGCGACTGCAGCCAGCCCCGCCTGCCCACCCAGTCGGCGAAGAGCAGGGCGATCGCGGCCAGCACCAGCACGATGTGCAGGTAGAGCCACTTCCAATCAGCGCGCAGCGTGCCGGTATAGATGAGCGCCAGGCCCATCGCCGCACCCGCGGCCAGCAGCAGCCATCCGGCTTTGCCGGTGAGCGATTGCGCCCGCAGCCGCCGCCACAAGAATGGCACCAGCAGAACAGCCAGCGCCACGCCGGCCAGCGTGTGCAGCAGCACGATGCCGGCATAGACCACGTTCGGTTGAGGAAAGGGGTAGAGATAGGCGGCGGAGGCGGCCAGTAAAAGCAGAAGCCCGATGAGCAGCTTGTAACTAAATGGGCGATCTGATTGCGGCATCACTCGCTCTGCGGTTTGTCCCCAGGCTAAGGCGCACGGCGAAAGTAGGCGCCAGGTTGAAACAGAGTTTTCCGGTCACGCCGGCTGAGCGACCCCACTCCGCTGGCCAGTTTACAGGCGGGCGTAACTCTATTGCTAATGGAGCAGAGCGGCAATAATACGAACATATTAGATGCCGTATATTTTTCAACTGCTTGAGGGCTTCGAGAGGGGGTCTTGACAATATTACGGGACACTTCCTCCCAAACGGTGGATGTCAAACCACTCGTCTCTCAATAAGGCCTGGAAACGTACGACAGCCTCGTGCTCCACGTCATTCAATTCCTCGCCATGGAGTTCCTCCAGCAGCTTGCGAAGCTCCTCAACACGAAACAATTTGCTAATGATCTGTTTGGGGTCATCGCTCCAGCTGCAACCGCCTGGGTAGATAAAATTTATTGCTTGTGCGAGTCGCTTTCGACTCCTGCCAATGTAACGTCGCCAAAACTCCTGTTCGGTCTTGGCGTCTTCAGGGGAATCTTCCACCCACAGCTTGAAAGCGTGCCATTCGCCTTGCTCAATATTTACTGCCTCTGTTGAGGCCTCCGGACCGTAACGACGCCTCATACGGTGTATGAATGCCTCCTTAATTTTCGGCAGGTGGCCCAGGTTCGCGCCCCGCTTTTGGGCGCTAACCTGGGATCAAAAATGTCCTTTCCCTGCCGCCTGTCGCTTGCCTCTCCCGATCCCGCGCCGTCCACTCTGACTCGATTTCCACCACTCCTTTTTCTCGCAGCGCATAGTGACGGAAACTGCTCCACGGCCAATCTTCCGGAAGCTCGCATAGCCCCGCCTTCACCGGATTACGATGAATGTAGCGCAGCTTCTCCACGAACTCGCGCTCATCGCGCACGTTGCGGTCGTAGTAGCGCTTCTGCCAGAAAATGCCGGATGGATGACCCAGGTTAGCGCCCAAAACCGGGGCGCGAACCTGGGCCACCAGGCGCTTGGCAAAGGACAACTTCAAGTAATGCATGGCGTCTGCCAGAAGCCCGTGCTGCGGCTCGCTCAACAGCAAGTGCACGTGCTCGGGCATAACCACATATCCGTAAACACACAGGGCAAAGCGGCAGCGCATTTCCTCCAGCACCTGGACGAAGAGTTCGTAGACGGCAGGCGAATCGAACCCTCGCCGCCGATGGTAACAAGTGAAGGTCACAAAGTGAGACTGTGCGGATTGCTGAAAACGCTTGAGGCCATGCGGCATAGAGAAATCTTAAGGGGAACCTTGCCTACGAGCAGTGATGGATGACCCAGGTTAGCGCCCAAAAGCAGGGCGCGAACCTGGGCCACCTGCC
>DATEGI010000215.1:0-5660 GCA_035280205.1 Terriglobales bacterium
CATTCTGCAGCGCAATCTGGTCGGCATTGGAGCTGATACAAAAAGCGGCGGTACAGCACAAGAGCAGCAGACAATGGCGCATATCAATTTCCTCCCATGCTTGAATTCGGGTAACGATTGCGAGTCGTTGCTTGCTATGGCCCAGCGAAGCACGTGATTCTATTCGAATCGGGGAAGGATTGCTTCCGAGCGCCACCGTTTTCGTAAGGAGGCCTATTTAACGCGGAAGAACAAGAGGCCTAATTGTGGGGCCGGGTCTGCAGTATCGGGGGCTGGGTGCTGGCGGGCTTGGCTGCGGCGGGCACCGGCTTCCAGGCCAGCGGATTGGCGGGCGCGTTGGGGTTTACGCCAAAATCCCACACGTACAGGTTCATTTCCTTCGGACTAAGCATCTCCACCACGGCATATTCGCCCGGCTGCAGGTCGGCGCCGGGCGTCACCTTCACCCAGTTGCCGATGAGGCGTTCGAAACTCGAGGGCACGAATTTCTGCTCCTGGCTGACTTTCCCATAGACCGCGATCTTCAGATTCCCCAGCACCCGCTTGTCCTTCTTCTGCTCCAGGCGCACCAGACGGTAGGGCTGAGCAGGCGCCGCATCAGCCTCCTTGCCTTTTTCCTTCTTTGCGTCTTTCGTCTGCGTGGTCTTTTCGGCTTCCTGGGTTTTCTGCTGCAGGACAGCGTCGGCCGGCTGGTCTGGAGCCATGTTCACAAAGATCACTGGCCGGCTCTGGTGCACCTGCACCGGGGCGTGCTCTCCGGGCAGTTCAATAGATTGCTTGGCCGAGGCCAGGGGATTAATGGCCGCGCTCAGAACATTGCGCTTGATGTTTTTGTTCAGGTCGCCGGCATCCTGCTGCAGTTCCAGCAATTGCGGCTGGCCCTGGTAGGCATCCAGCACAAACACGCCTTCGAAATCGGGCAAGTTCAGGCCAGGGGCGGCCTGCGGCGTGGGCGCCTCATCGGCGGTATCAACCTTCAGCTCTTCGTCCACCTGCTTCTGAATTTCGGGCGGCGGCGCGCCCGCTTCCCGCGCCTGGTTGTACTTTTTGGTGGCATCCCAGTCCACCAGCGAGTTGGGCATCTCTTCCCAATCATTACGCTCGGCGCTGTAGTAGCGCACACGGTCGCCCTTGACTTCCCACTTGGTCACGGCCTGGTACGAGCCATCCTTCAGGATCAGCCGCTTGGACAGCTCCTGCGCCTGGGCGGGCGAAAACAAGGCCAGTGCCAGCAGGGCTGCGGCCGCCAGGGAACACCATCTCCGCATAGGACGTATTATCTCGCGTTCAGGAATTCTGTGCTGGTTAGATGCGGACGGCTGGGCTGCAAAGTACTGAAAAAGTGAGGTCGAGTACAATGAGCGGGAAAAACAAGCACTTGGCACTTAGCCTTTAGCACCTAGCCCCTGAAGATTTGGAGAGACTTCCATGAAAATCCCCGCGCCGTTGTCGATGATTCTCGTAGTGTGCATGCTTCCCGGAATTGCGCTCAGCGGGTCAGGTCCGAATCCCGCTCCGGCGGCCCCACCTTCCCCAGCAGAAGATGGCACCATGCCCTCCCTCACTGCAATTGCGGGCCAAGGCATGATGAACACCCACGCCTACGATGAACTGGAAGACCTGAGCGACAACATCGGCGGCCGGCTCACCGGCTCGCCCCAGGCGGCCAAGGCCATCGAGTGGGGACAGGAGCGCATGCGCGCCATCGGCCTGAGCAATGTGCACGCGGAGAAGTGGCAGCTTTCGCACGGCTGGACGCGCATTTCCGCCGCCGCAGAGCTCACCGCTCCCATTCAGCGCCGCCTGAACGTGGATTCCATGGGCTGGGTCGGCTCCACGCCTAAAGGCGGAGCCGAGGGCGAAGTGGTGCCGGTCAACATGTACCAGCTCGACCAGGAAATGAAAGACAACAGCGGCAAATGGGGCGGCAAGGTGCTGCTTATGGTACAGAAAGGCGAAAAGCCCAGCCGCGAAGACATGATGAAGCTGTTCGGCAAGTTCGGCCCCTTCCTGAAGGCTGCCTATGCTGCGCACGCCATCGGCGTCATTGGCGGGCAGGGCGGCTCCATGGCTCAGGGCATGCACCTGACGCACACCGGAGCGCTCGGCTTTGACACCTACTACGACCTTCCCGTGGTCAGCATGATCGCCGAGGACCAGGAGCAGCTCGAGCGCTTCCTGGATCACGGCAAGACGGTACGGGTGAAATTGGATGTCCAGAACCGGGTGAGCGGCCCGGTAGAAACCGCCAACGTTGTGGGAGATATTCCAGGAACAGAACACCCCGAGCAGGTGGTGGTAATCGGTGGTCACCTGGATTCCTGGGACCTGGCCGAAGGCACCACGGACGACGGCGTAGGCGTAGCCACCACGCTGGGCGCAGCCGAGGCCATTATCAAGTCGGGCCAGCGCCCGCTCCGCACCATGCGCTTTGTCCTCTTCACCGGCGAGGAGCAGGGTCTGCTGGGCTCGCTGGCTTATACCAAAACACACAAGGATGAGATGAAGAACCATGTCGGCGCCGTCATTCTCGACAACGGCCAGGGGCCCGTGGTCAGCCTCAACCTGGGTGGCCGCGATGACCTGATCGCTGCGGTGCAGAAGTTCACTGACTCCGTGAAGGCGTTTGGCGACGTCAAAGTGGACGACCGCACCGTCTTCGGCACCGATGCCGGGCCTTTTATTCTTGCGGGACTGCCGGGCATCAATATGGGCCAGGACTCGCCGGAGTACAAGTACACGCATCACTCGGCGGTGGATACGTTCGACAAGGTCAAGCCCGACCTGCTCACGCGCGACAGCACGCTCATGGCGCTGACCGCGTTCTGGATCGCCGACCGCCCCGAGCGGCTGGCCAGCCCTTGGACCCCGCAACAGACCGCCGCCATGCTGACTAAGAAGCATGAGGACACCATCCTGAAGATGTTCGGGATGTGGCCGTTCGGCGATTTGGGCGGCAGCGCAGCGGAGAAAACCAAGTCCGGAGGGAATTAAAACCTATTTCACCGCCGAAACGCCGAGGTCGCCGAGGAATCTGTTTCTAGAGCTTCTTTGAAAAATGGTTTTCGGAAGGGCACGGCTTCAGCCGTGCCGCCAAGAGTCGCCAAAATTGCGGGCTTTAGCCCCTGAGGATCACGTTGCTAAGTCCTCAAAAAGAATTTGTGAAACGACTTGCTTCTTGATCTTTCTCACACTTTCTCTGCGACCTCTGCGTCTCGGCGGTGAAAACGCTTTTTCTGCGTCCTCTGTGGTAAGAGTGTTTCAATCGAACTTGTTCTTCTTTCCCTTTCGCACGTAAGCCACGGTGTCCCCGATGTGGTTCCGGCTGTGCACGGCTTTTTTCTTCGCCAGGTGCCCGAACATCTGAATGCCGAACCCGCCGTCCAGGTCATTGGTGATCCGCTGTCTCCACGGCCGCCGCACAATTTGCGTGGTCAGCCGACGCGTAGTGCGCGGCTGCGTCATGATGTGGTCGGCCAGCTGGTAGGCACGCTCGATCAGCTTGGCGCGCGGCACCACCTCATTCACCATCCCGTACTCCAGCGCCTTCTTGGCATCAATGGCTTCCCCCGTCAGCAAAGCGTAGGCCGCGCGCTTCACTCCCAGAAGTTCCTGAAAGCAGCAGTGGATGCCGTCACCGGGCACGGAGCCGATGTCGTAATGGAGATCGTAGATGATGGCGTCCTCGCTGCAAATGGTCAGGTCGCACATCAGACAAATCTCGGTGTGGAACCCCGGGCCATTAAGCACGCCGATGGTGGGAATCTCCAGGTCATTTATCAGGGCGCTCACATTGATGCGGCCATCCTTATAGGCGTATTCGTACGCCCAGTAGGCAAGGTCCTCCTCTTCCAGCTTGAAGCCGTTGCTGTCGGAATCCATCATGAACTCCTCGCCCGATCCGGTCAGGATGAGGATTTCGTTCTTGGGATCGGCACCGATGGTCTTCAGCAACTGGCCCAGCGAGCGGTGGTTTTCAACGCTCAGTTGAATGGGGCCTCCACGGGTGTGCGCCTGCACCAGAAGCACACCATCCTCTCGGCGCTCCAGCTTGTAATGCTCCTTGAACCGCTCTTTGTATTCTTCAAATTCGGGAGTGGGAATAAAAGACATGTATGCGTCCTTTCACTGCAGCAATATAGTTGCATTTTAGAAACCCGCTTGCGGGGATTTCAGACCGGGGCGTATGCTCCCGGGGCGCTTTCCACCACCGGCGCGATAGGCACAGACCCGCCAAGCCCCAAACCGCGCCAGGCAATGTCCAGAATGTTTTGTGTGCTCAGGCCGTAGCGCTGGAAAAGAAATTCGCGGCTGCCGGATTCGCCAAAAACGTCGGCGATGCCAATCCGCCGCAGAGGCACTGCCAGTCCCGCTTCTGCCAGCGCCTCGGCCACTGCTGAGCCCAGCCCGCCGATGATGTTGTGGTTCTCGGCGGTAATGACCAGGCGGCTGCGCTGTGCCGCCCCGACAACGGTTGCGGCGTCCAGCGGTTTGATGACCGGCACATTGACCACCGCCGCACTCACGCCGTGGCTCTCCAGCATCTGCGCCACCGCCAGCGCGGCGGGAATCATCATGCCGGCTGCGATAATGCAGACTTCGCCGTGATCATTGCCGGTCAAGATCTGCGCTTTATTCAAATCAAGGCGATGGTCGTCATCGAAAATGATGGGTGTTTCGCCGCGCTTAAGCCGCATATACACCGGGCCCGGGCGGTCGGCGATGGCGGCCACGGCTTGCCGGACCTCAACCGTGTCGGCAGGCTCCACTACCGTCATGTTAGGCAGGGCGCGCATTAGCGCCACATCATCAATCGCTTGATGGCTGGGGCCTCCAGGGCTGGAGAGGCCGGGCATGAAACCAACAATTTTGACGTTCAACCTGGGATAGGCGATCGCCATGGCCACCTGGTCGAAGCAGCGGCGGGTGCAGAACACGCCGAAGGTATTAACGAAGACCACGTGTCCGGCGCGCGCCAGGCCACCGGCTATCCCCATCATGTTGGCTTCAGCCATGCCCACATTAATGAAGCGCTCGGGAAGGGCATCTCGAAAAATGTCGGTTTCGGTTTGGCGGGTCAGGTCCGCTCCCAGGCAGATGATTCCAGGCCTCTTGCGCGCCAATTCCAACAGCGCTTGCCCATAAGGCTTGAGCGTGATTCGGTAGGGAGGCTTATGCAAGCGCGGCCTCCAGTTCGGCGAGAAGCGCGCGCTCCAGTGCCGGGTCGAGCTTGATGAAATGGCCATCGGCGCTGGCGATAGCCGTGGAGAGCGCGTCCACGTCGTGGCCGTCCACCTCCAGCACCCGCCATCCGAAGGAACGCCATTTACCTGCCAGCGGCTCGATGGGCAAAACAGACAGCACCGGCCCATCCACCTGCGAGCCGTTGGCATCCACCACCATTACCAGTCGGCCCATGCGATGGCGGTTGTGCGCGGCGAACATGGCCGCCTCCCAGGTCTGCCCTTCCTGCATTTCGCCGTCGCTGACGAAGACATATGTGTTGCGGTCCTCGCCGTCAAGATGGGCCGCCAAGGCGAAGCCGATAGCGCCGGAGAGTCCCTGTCCCAGCGAGCCGCAAACCAGGTCAACCAGCGGGGTGCGCTCCGTACCAATAGCCTCCAGCAGCGCACCATCTTTGCCGTAACACTCAAGCTCTT
>DATEGI010000216.1:0-11145 GCA_035280205.1 Terriglobales bacterium
TTCTCCTGATTGGACTGATTATCCTCTCCAGCGAATATGTGTGGGCTCACAAGCTGCTGCAGCGGTTGCGCCAGCGCTTTCCCAGCGTCGCCCATAAGGCAGATGCGGCGCAGGCGCGGGCAGCCACGTGGATGCGGCGAATCCTCCATATGCCGCACTGACGCGGTTTCTTTTCAGTCGAGGGTGACTCGCCCTCGCGACAGCCGGAGATACCGGCGCCACCAGTTCACAGCCGTGCTACTCTCCACCTGAAGACTTATGCCTGAAATCCCTCCCACCCGTAATGAGCGGAGCCTCGCAGCCATGCTGCACCTGGGCCTGCCCGAGGTATGGGTGCGGTTCCTGGTGGCGCTGCTGGGGCTGGGGTTGGCGTTTGCAGCTGCGCTGGCTTCCACGCTGGCGCGGGAGGACGGCAATGTAACCGCTACCGCTGTCTTTGCCACCACGGCCCTGCTGCTGGCGGGGCTGGTGGGCCTTACCACGGTGCCCTATCTGGCGCGGCGCGTGGCTGCGGGCCACGTGCGCGACGCCTTCGATTACGAGGTGACGCGCGCGGGCCTGATTTACATCGGGCTGACGCTGGTGCTGGCCCTTGCCGGGTTGAACACGGGCAACAACCTGCTGTGGATTGTTGTGGCCGCCATGCTGGCGGCGATCCTGGTTTCGGGAGTGTCTTCGGCACTGGTGTTGAGAGGGTTGGAACTGGATGTGCACACACCCGACCATGTGTTTGCCGGACAACGCCTGCTGGCGCGGCTGGTGCTGCACAACCGGCAACGGCTGCTGCCCTCGTTTTCGGTAAGCGTAGTGCCGCCACGGCGAAAGAAGAGAGGCAAGCATTGGCAGTGGCAGCCGGCGACATTCGGGTTTCCCTTTAACCGCCCAGCGGAGGAGCAGTGGTTTCATCTGCCCGACCGGGTGCTGCGGCGGGAGGAAGAGCGAGAAGAGCAAGGGGTGCTGGCGGGACCCGTTTATTTTCCCTACATACCGGCGCAAAACTCGCTGACCGCGGACGTGGAATTGTGTTTCCAACGCCGGGGATTGGTGCAGCAGGAGAGCTTCGGCTTGCGCACGCAATTCCCGTTTTCTTTCCTGCGTAAGACGAGGCGCATAGCCCTGGCACGGCAGGTGGTGGTGTTCCCCGCCATTGAGCCCACGGATGAGTTCTTTGAAGTGCTGCCGCTGATTACCGGTGAATTTGAAGCCTTCGTGCGGGGCCGGGGCTATGATCTGTACCGAATCCGGGACTACGCGCCGGAAGATTCGGCGCGGCACGTGGACTGGAAAGCGAGCGCCAAGGCGGGGTCGCTGCTGGTGCGGGAGTTCACACGCGAGGACGAACGCAAGCTGCGGATTGTATTCGACAATCCGGCGCCGGGAGCAGTGACGGAGGACGCCTACGAGCGGGCAGTGTCGCTGGCAGCGTCGCTCGTGTGGCACTTTGCCGAAGAGAACAGCCAACTTTCCTTCGTGGCCCCCGGCTACCAGGGTGGGCCGGATGTGTACCGCTTCCTCACCTATCTGGCGCTGGTGGCGCCGAGCGCGGGCGAGAGTGTAGTGGATAAGTTGCCGCCCAGCAACGACTTTGACCTGATCCTGACGGCTCGCGCCCAGGGCACCATTCCCACCGCGCTGTGGACACGGGGTTATGTCTTGTTTATCAAGTAGCTGGAGGTGGTGGTAGTTAATACAAGCAGGCGAAGGCTCCCAGGTTTAGTTTCCAACCGTGAACCACCAATTACCGACTACCAATTACTACTACCAAGTTGTTTCCAGGCAACCTGAGTGCCTCCTTCCGCCCTCTGTGAATTCGGCATATACTCTGCCGCAAATAAGGCCGAACCGGGCCAGCACCCGTGGGGAGGCGCCAAATGTGCTCGATTTATGACCTGGTGAAAGAGCAGGAAATGTGCGTCGCGGATGTGAATGACAGCGTCATGCAGGTAGCCCGCGCCATGGTGGAGCGCAATATTGGTGCGGTGCCCGTGCTGAGCGCGGGCAAACTGGCCGGCGTGTTCTCCGAACGTGACCTGATGCGGCGCATCGTGGTGGAGGGGCGTAATCCAGAGGCAACCAAGGTCGGCGAGGTGATGACGCCGGAGCCGCTCTCAGTGAACCGCAACGATGACTTGGAGCACTGCCTGAGGCTGATGCGGGAACATGGGTTCCGGCATTTGCCGGTCTGCGAAAGCGGGCAACTGCTGGGATTTGTGTCGCTCCGGGACATGCTACTGCGTGATTTGAGCGAAAAAGATGACGAAGTGCGCCTGATGAGGGCCTATATCCACTCTGCGCCCGAACTGTAAAATTGTGACTCCGGGCTGGTTACTTTTGGGGTAACTGCTAAGGTTCCTATCTCGTAAACACCCATCCTGCAACAACTTACTGCCTAAGGATTGGTGCAGTTGAGAACTCTCCCGCCAGTTACCAGAGTACATTGACCTTACGGACGCGTAGGCATAAGGTGCTGTTTTAAGCTGTGGAAAACGCGGCGGAAATGTGCAAAATTAGTGCAATTCCGCCGGCGCCAGGAACGCGAACGCAGAGGCCATGAGCCAGATATTCACTTCGGCGTATTACCCGCTGTGGATAGCGCACCCAGTGATGCAGGTGGCGCTGGCGTTGGTCATGTGGCGGCGCAAATTGCTAGGTGCCTATTCCTATTTCTTCGCGTACATCGTCTCCGAGGTGATGCTATTCCTAGTTTTGTTCCTGAATGAAAAGAACCCCGACGCTTACTTTTACCTGTACTGGGTGGGCGCAACCATCAGCGCGGTGCTGGGGTTCAAGGTGATTCACGAAGTGTTCAGCGATGTGCTGAGGCCGTTCCACGCGCTAAAGGATTTTTCGGCCATGCTGTTCCGTTGGGCGGGGCTGGTGGTAATGCTAATAGCCACAATGTCGGCCATCGGTAGCACAAGTAGTGCGATGGGTTCCCTTGCCGTCGGCCTCATGACCCTGGAGCGCAGCGTGCGCGTGATGCAGTGCGGACTGGTGCTGTTCCTGCTCATGTTTTCCCGGTACTTGGGAAGTTCGTGGCGCCACCGCAGCTTTGGGATTGCCCTCGGTTTCGGAATCTTTGCGGTTGTGGAATTCGCTTTGTTGGGCCTGCAATTCGCGAACGTAATTGACCGCAGCACGCTGAACATCTTCAGTATGGGCGCCTACGATACGGCTATTGGAATATGGCTCGCGTATGTTATCGCGCCCACACCTAAACTGGCGTCGGTTGCGGTATTGCTGCAACCACAGCGCTGGGACTTGAGCCTGGGTGAATTGACTCATCCGGTCGCGCCGGAATCGCTGCTGCCGATGTTTGATGCCATGGTCGACCGTGCATTTTCGAAAGCGGGGGCTGCCTCCAAACCGGCAGAGCCGGTGGCCGCGAGCGGGGCCAGAACAACCACAGGCAAAGAGGAGTCAACCAGCGGCTCTCCTAGGCTTACTGAAGCCGCGCTGGCGGCCGCTCATCGCAGCTCGTAATTTTCAGCTCAACTTTCACTTGGGTCGTTCCGCCCCACCTTTGTTCCAAAATCTCAAATTGCGACCCGCCTGCCAGTTCAAGGCAGCTACTTGAACCATTACTGGTAATGGATAGATTATCCACGGGTTGAGAGGCTGGCTGAACACCCGCTGAAACATATCTAAGTGTCAGGTAAAAAAGGACTTGCCACGATGGGTATAATCCTTTCCCTGTACGTTAGCGCGTACAGGGAAAGGAGGTTTACATGAAAAACGCTCTGCGCATTGTTCTGTTGTTGCTGAGCGTAGTGGCGTTGTACGGATCAAGTGTCGTTCCCGCCGCTATGGCGGACGGCAACCCGTATCCCTGCCCTCCGGGCTCTCGCGCCTGCAAGTAGCCGCAGGGTAGGAAGAAACAGTTGCAAACAATCAGGCTCATGACTAGATCACTTTAGTAACGTTGCCCTAACCTCATTCTTATCGAGGATGGCTGCCGGCGTGCATCGCGGCAGCCTTTTCTTTTGGCCTAATGGGTGATGCCAGGGCTGCCCTAAGGGTTGGCGGCAAGAATTCAGCCTCAGGCCTGCCGCAAGAGCTCGGTCAGTTGTTCAGCGTCGGTCACGAGCGGCTGACACTGGAATCCGCTGCAAATCACGGCGGCAGCTGCCTGTGGCTTTGCCAGGGCGGGCAGAGTTTCCGCCAGGGCAGGGGGAAGGTTCTGCGATGTCAATTCACTGTCACGAAATTGGAGCACCACCTGGTTGAAAGAAAAGGAAGCGAGGGCGGCGCGATAGAGGCGGTCCGCCTCCCCCCCGCTGCCAATCACAAAAACTTGCCTGTGCGGCTGGGAAAACATGACTGCGGCAATGGCATAGGTGGCGGCGAACATGCCATATTGCTCGGCTACGCCAGCAAAGATGCGGATGGTACGCTCGGCCTTTTCGCGATAAGCGGGATCGTTGGTATAGGCATACAGGCGTAACAGGATCATGATGGCGGCGGAGTTGCCCGAAGGCGTGGGCGAATCCTGAAAGGGCTTGCGGCGCGTGGCCAGCACACCCAATGCATCCTGCTGGGCAGGTTCGGCGTCGAAGAATCCGCCCGCTGCCTGGTCAAAAAAGCGGGCGATCATGCGATCGGCAAGGCGCTGGGCGAAGTGAAAGTAGCTGAGGTCGGCGGTGGCCTCATAGGCATCGAGGCAAGCCAGCGCGGTGAAAGCGTAATCATCGAGTAAGCCGGGCAAAGCGCATTTCTCGCCGCCCTCGGAGTAGGCGATCACATGCTGCAGACCGCGCTCGGCATCCCAGCCTTCGGCCAGAATCCTGTCCAGAGAACGCAGGGCAAAGCGGCGTGCATCTTCCAGTTCGAGAACGCGTGCGGCCTCGAGATAAGCGGAGATGCAGAGCGCATTCCAGCTTACGTACACCGTCTTGTCCACGAAAGGTGTGGGACGGCGGAGTCGGGCGGCATAGAGCTTTTCGCGGGCGGAGGCAAGCAGAGCATCCACACGATCAGGCGGGATGCCCAGGCGCACTGCGATTTGCTCGATGGGAGCGCGGACGTAAAGCACGTTCTTGGCGGGATTATGATGCATTTCGCCGACTTCGTTGATGTCGTAATGCAGTTGCGCAACCTTCAGTTCATGGTCGCTTAGCACAGCGGCAGCTTCGTCGAGCGTCCAGGTGAAGTAGTCGCCGTCGTCGTCCATGGAATAGTCGGCGTCCTGAGAGGCGTAGAAGCCGGCATGCTCGCGGTCGGAGAGCCATTCGTCCATCCAGCGGATAATGTCGCGGGCGATGTGAGCGAAAAAGGGGTCGCCGGTGACCTGGGCGGCGTGGACGTAGTTCTTCAGCAGTTCGGAATTGTCATAGGACATTTTCTCGAAGTGGGGGACTATCCAGCGCTCGTCCACGGAATAGCGGTGGAAGCCACCCGCAAGCTGGTCATAAACGCCGCCGCGGGCCATGTGCTCCAGCGTGGTCACAAAAATATTTTTCAGTTCGTCGTTGCCGGTGCGGGCGTAACGCTCGATCAGCAGGTCAATAACAGAGGGATGAGGAAACTTGGGAGCGTTGCCGAAGCCGCCGTGCTGAGAGTCGAACATTTTGACGGCGGCGGCGACAATGCCGTCAATAAGTCGGGGAGAGAATTCCGCTGCGGGAGCGGCAAAGGCTTCTGATTGCGCCAGCATGTTGCCCACCATGCTGGCCTGCTCGGTGACGTCTGCACGCTTCTCACGATAGGCGCCGGCAATCGCCACCAGCACGCGTTTGAAGCCGGGACGGCCCCACTGGTCATCGGGCGGAAAGTATGTGCCGCCGTAAAAAGGCTTGCCCTCGGCAGTGAGGAAGGCCGTGAGCGGCCAGCCGCCCTGGCCGCTGATGGCGGAGACCGCGGTCTGGTAGCGGCTGTCTACGTCGGGACGCTCGTCGCGGTCCACCTTGATGGCAATAAAGTGCTCGTTGATGATGGCGGCCACCTCGGGATTGTCGTAGGATTCGCGGTCCATCACATGGCACCAGTGGCACCACACGGCCCCGATATCGAGCAGGATGGGCTTGTCCTCTTTTTGCGCCAGCGCGAAAGCTTCCGGCCCCCATTGATGCCAGCGGATGGGCTGGTGCATGGCGGAGCGCAGGTAAGCGGAGGAGGCGCGGGCCAGGGTGTTAGCGGTCTCGGTGGTCATAAGCATTTAGTCTAACGCGTTTGGCGGGCCACGCAGGAGGTTGGCGAGCTGACTAGCTGTCTGGCTACCTAGCTCAAGATGCAGACTAGACAGCTAGTTAGCTAGAGCTGGTCTACTGCCGCTCGGGAACGATACCCTGCCAGCGCCGTAGGCGCGAGTGAAAGTAGCCCGCCAGTTTACTGGCGGGGCAGGAGCATCTGTTTGACCAATAGTCCCAGCGGGACGGCTGAGGGCTCTCAGTCGTCCTTACAGGACTTTGTTAGTTCTGTTCATCGGGTTCCCGCCACTGAAGTGGCGGGCTACTCTCATCGCGTTCCCTTCGGGAGGGCCGCTTTGGATCCTGGGAAGGCTGGCACTGTACTGTGATAAGGAGGCTGAGAGCTCACGATGAGGCCGCCAACTGGAAGTGTGGTCGGCTTAAGAGAATTGCCACCTGGTTTAATTCATGGATTGCCTCGCGAAGGCCAGATCGCGATCTCCGATGTAGTAGGCAAGGCGGTTTTATTGGTTGAATATGATGAGGACGGCAGGGCTAAGCTTGAGTTCACCGACCCACATGGCGTGATCCATTCGATTTACGTGGATCCGAGTTACATCGGAACCTAATCTCCATTTTCAGTCCTGCTCGAGACTGCCTGCTTTTCCGCTTCCGCGACATGCTCCTCTGGTCAGCCAGACAGCTCAGCCGACAGCCGCTTCGCAATCGTGCAGTACAGCTCCACCGCAGCGGTGAGCTGCGCCTTTTCAATGTGCTCGTGCTCCGTATGAGCCACGTGGATGGAGCCCGGGCCCACAAGCAGCGGCTCACCCCAGCGGGTGAGCGCGGGAATGTCAGTTGTGAAGGCGGCAATCATGCTGGGCAAGCCATCAAGGGTGCGCAGGCGCATGAAAGGAATTTCGAGAACGAAGTTAGGCTCGGCCAAGTCGCCGACCGCGGCGAGTATCTGGTGGCGCATGTCGTCAGCGGGAGCAATCAAGCGATAAAGCAGGTGGGCACGGGCGAGGTCGGGAATCACGTTGGGAGCGCGCCCACCTTCGATCATCCCGATATTTAGCGTGCAGGGCCCAATTTTTGGGTCCGCAGGCAGAGGCATAGCGCGCAACCGGGTGAGCGCGATCAGCAGCTTATCAATGGCGGATTCGCCTAATTCAGGGTAGGCGGAGTGCGCCATGCGGCCGCGAGCAGTGAGTTCGACGCGCAGGGTGCCCTTGGAGGCGAGGCCCAGCCTGTTTTCCGTAGGTTCGCCGTTCACCAGATAACGAGAGCCGCGCGGCTGCTGGTTGGCAACTTGCGCGCCCTGGCTGTCCTTTTCTTCTCCCACCAGGAAAAGCAGGCCGACGTGAATGCCCTCACGGCGGAGGCGCCCGGCAGCCGCGATTTGCGCTGCAATGATTCCCTTGGCATCGCAAGAGCCGCGGCCCCAAATGCGCTCGCTGTCCTCCTTCGAGGGGATGAACGGGGGGACGGTATCCATGTGGGTGGAGAAAACGATCGGCGGGCGAGGATCCTGCGCGCCAGCCGCCCAGACATTGAAGCGGTCGCCTTCGACCGGCATCTTTTCGGCGCGATAGCCGAGCTGGATCAGTTCGGCGAGAAGAAATTCACCGACAGGCCCTTCGTTGCCGGTCATGGATTCAATGTCCACCAGCCGGCGGGTGAAGGAGAACAGGTCCATGGCGCAAGCAGGATATAGTGAGAAGAAGGTAGTTGGTAGCTGGTTGTTAGCCGTTCGCTCTTACTTCTTGGCCATTTAGTTCTGAACCAGCAGCGCTTAATCGCTGGCCACCGGATGCCAGCTGCCAACTACCAACTACTAACTACCAGCTACCTTATGGAGACGCAAATACGATCGCTGTTTCTGGAAGGCCCGGCAGGACAACTGGAGGCGCTGTTGAACCAGGGCGCGGAGAGTGCCACGCATGCGGCGCTGGTGTGCCATCCCCATCCCATGTTTGGCGGCACCATGCACAACAAAGTTGTGTTCCACACTATGAAGGCGCTGAATGGGTTCGGCTTTCCGGTGCTGCGCTTTAATTTCCGTGGAGCCGGCCTGAGCCAGGGGGAGCACGACGAGGGCCGGGGCGAAGTGGAAGACGTGCGCACCGGGCTGCAGTGGCTGCGTGAGCGCTTCCATTTGCCCATAATTTTTGCGGGATTTTCCTTTGGCACCGCGGTGGGACTGCGCGCCGCGTGCTCGGATCCTGATGTAGCCGCCATGATCGCGCGGGGCACGCCGGTGTCGCCCGTGGACGACAGGGCCTACGACTTCAGCTTTCTTGAGAGTTGCGCCCGGCCCAAGCTGTTTGTGAGCGGGGCGCGCGACCAGTTTGGACCGCGGGCCAGGCTGGAGCAGTTGCTAGCCACGCTTCCCGAACCCAAGCGCCTGGTGATTATTGAAGGAGCGGACCATTTTTTTGCCGGCCGGCTGGCGGAGTTGCGGAAGGCGATTGAGGAGTGGGTGAAAGACACGGTAATTGGTAGTTAGTAGCTGGTAGTTGGTGCAAGACATCGCTCAACTACCAGCTACCAACTTCCAGCTACCCCCCAGATATAATCCGCCCATGCAACCTCTGCCGGAGGCGAGCGACCGCCAACCCGACGCTGCCCAGGCACAGCGCATGCGGCAGACCGCGCGCGACATTTTTCTGTTCGCTTTGCGCGAGGCCAGCATTGAAAAAGCGTTTCGGCGGCATGTGCACGCGGACCGCAGCGTGTTGCGAGTTGGGGAGGACCTTTACGATCTGAGCGGGGAACGGCGGCTGTTTGCGGTTGCCATCGGCAAGGCCGCGTACACCATGATGGATTGCCTGCACGCGCAGTTGGGTTCGCGGCTGACCGGAATTGCGGTGGGCGCGACCGAGGCGGCAGAGCACCGCCTGGGAGTGCAGTATTTTCGCGGCGGCCACCCGGTGCCGAACGCGGAGTCCTGGCGGGCAGCGGAAGCTGTGCTGCGTGCGCTCAAGCAGCAAGGCCCAGCGGCGCTGGTGATTTTTCTGCTGAGCGGCGGCGGCTCGGCGCTGATGGAAAAGCCGATCAGCGACAACATCTCGCTGGACGATCTGATGGCCGCCTACCAGGCGCTCGTTCTCAGTGGCGCCACCATTGTCGAGATCAACGCTATCCGCAAGCATCTCTCGGCGGTGAAAGGCGGGCGGCTGGCACGGGCGGCAGCGCCCGCGCAGCAGGTTTCCATCCTGGTTTCTGATGTCCCGGACAACGCACCCGACGCATTGGCGTCCGGCCCTACCATGCCCGATTCCTCCACCGTAGAGGATTGCTACCGGGTGGCCGAGAAATATGACTTGGCGGCGCAACTGCCGGAATCGTCGCGGTGCTTGTTCGCAGAAAAGGGGCTGGAGGAAACGCCCAAGGCAGGCGATGAGGCGTTTGCGCGCTCGCGCTGGTGGACGGTGCTTTCGAACGCGGAGGTGCGGCAAGCGGCCGCGTCCGCGGCGGCGCAGGCAGGGTTTGCGGTCACGATTGACAACAGCTGCGATGACTTGGACTACGCCGCGGCTGCCGACCAGCTGCTGGGCCGTTTGCGCGAGCTGCGCCAGGGCGTTTCCCGGGTGTGCCTGATTTCCGGGGGAGAGGTCACGGTGCGAGTGCAGGATGGGGGTCGGGGCGGGCGCAACCAGCAGTTCGTGCTTTATTGCGCGCAGAAAATTACCGGCGAGAACATTACCATCCTGAGCGCTGGCACCGACGGCATTGACGGCAACAGCCCGGCGACGGGAGCAGTGGTAGATCGGACCACCGTAACCAGAGCGGGGGCGAAAGGACTGGAAGTGGCGGCGCCGCTGGCGAGGTTCGATGCCTTCCCGTTTTTTGCGGCGCTGGGAGATGCGATTGTCACCGGGCCGACAGGGAATAATCTGCGGGACTTGCGAGTGTTGCTGGCATACCAGGAGTAGCGCCGGCATCTTGCCGGCCAGATTCGCGGGCGAGACGCCCGCGGGACAGCCGCCGGGACGGCGGGGCTACGTCAATCTTCAATCGTCAATCAGAAGAATTTGGTCACGCCTTCTTCCAGAACCAGAACGCGGTCGCGAACTCCGGCGGCCTGGGCTTCCTTCTCCAGAAGCTGCAAAGGCTCGTCTATGGGCTCGTGCGAGAGGCGGAAACTGCCATAGTGCATGGGCACCATCCAGCGCGAGCGCAGATCGAGAAAGGCGCGTACCGCGTCTGCCGGGCTGGTATGCACGTTGCGAAACGCGGGCGGATTGTAGGCGCCGATGGGAAGAAGCGCCAGCTCAGGGTCAAACTTGCGGCCAATTTCGCGGAAGCCGGAGAAATAGGCGGTGTCGCCGGCGTGGTAAACGGAGTGGCGTTTACCTTCAAGAACATACCCGCCGTAGCCGCGGTGCGCGTCCTTGATAATGCGCGCGCCCCAGTGGCGCGAAGGCACGCTGGTGACTGCGAGCCCATTGTGTCGGTACTCGTGCCACCAGTCCAGCTCCACAATCTTGCTGAAGCCTAAGTCAGCGACCAGGTCGTGCACGTGGCTGGGAATGACGATGACTGGCCCGGAGCCACGGCGGTGTCGGGTGGCCCGGGCGATGGCCCGCAGCGAAGGCCGGTGCAGGTGGTCGAAGTGGGCATGAGTAACCAGCACCACGTCAATGGGCGGCAAGTCGCGGATCTTCAGGCCCGGACGGCGCAACCGCTTGAGCACAAACAGCCAGCGGGCAAAATTGGGATCCACCAGGACGCGCTGCCCCGCAATCTGCAGGAAAAAGCTGGAGTGGCCAATAAAGGTGAGTCCCAGTTGCCCATCGCTGGCCAGCACCGGCTTATACGTGCTGCCGGTGCGCGGCGTCACCGCGGAGTGGCGCACCAATCGCGTGAATTGCCGCGCGCGACGCCTGAGGGTCAAATTAAGCATGTAAGAAGTTAGACGCTTCTACATTCACCTGCGATGCAAGGCGAGCCGAGCTTTCGGCTGTCGCCAGTTGACATTGCCGCGCTAGTTGCGTTCTGTTGCTTACCATTCTAG
>DATEGI010000217.1:0-29525 GCA_035280205.1 Terriglobales bacterium
GAACGAATCCTGGGTAAAGATAGCGAATTTGTCGGGCTTGTCCGTGGGCACGTGCCGGCGGCGCCGCAGTAACTCGCGCATTTCATCCATGGCTTTGGGCATGTCCTCGTGCGAGGTGGCCTTCACCGAAATCCAGTGCGCCTTCTGCTCCGGGTGCAGTTTGCGGAAGGTGGTCAAGGGGAAAAAGATCTTGTTGTCCTCAGGATTCTCGCCGCCCGCGAACACGGTCTTCTGCGGTTCAGCGACGCCCACCACCTGGAAGGATTGCCCCTGGACCTGAAGCTCTTTACCGTCAGGGTTGCCGGTGGGGAACAGCGTGTCAGCAGTGTGCGGGCCAAGCACGATCACGGGCGCGTGGCGCGCGTCATCTACTTCGCTGAACCAGCGCCCGGAGCGCATCTGGATGTCGTAAACACTTTTCACGGCGGCGGTGTCGCCTTCCAGGATGACGTTCTTGGCTCTGCGGCCCTGGTATTTGACCTCGTAAGTGCCGGCGCCGAACTCGGGCATGAAGTAGCGCACCCCGGCAGCAACTGCCTTCACGTGCGGCAGGACTTTCATCGCTTCGGCATCCTCAAAGCTCAGCTCGCGGCGGGTGCGCATCTCCTCCGTGGGATGGCCAAAGGTGAACACTTCCATGTGGAAAGCGAAGATGAGGTTGGAACCCATGGAGCCGATGACGCCGCGCACATTGTCGTTCAGGCCGCGCACGATGGAGGAGATGCCGATGACCACGGCCACTCCGATCACGATGCCCAGCACGGTAAGTGACGAGCGCAGCTTGTTGACCCGGAGAGTGTCCAGGGCCATGTGGACGATCTCGGTGTAGTCACTGCGCCGCATTCAAAACCTTTTCACCACAGAGACACAGAGGCACAGAGAAAGTCAAAGTCATTGATGATTGTTGATTGAAGATTGACGATTGAAAACCGGCAGTCATTTGCCACGCAATTCCAAGCCAATGCCATTCTTCATTCCTGAAATCATCCATCATCAATATGGGTTTCTCTCTGTGTCTCCGTGTCTCTGTGGTGAGACCGTGCTGTGGTGAGTTCATAACTCGAACCGCAAGGCGGCGATAGGGTCCAAGCGCGCCGCCCGGCGGGCCGGGTAGACGCCAAAGAAAATGCCCACGCTGGCGGCAACCAACAGACCCGCCGCCACCGCCCACAGTTTGATCACCGAGGGCATGCCCACCAGCAGGGTGACAACTTTGGCCACAGTGGCGCCCAGGACCACGCCGATGAACCCGCCCACCAGCGCCATGGTGGCCGACTCGATCAGGAACTGCAGCAACACATCGCGGCGGCGCGCTCCCATGGCCTTGCGGATACCCACCTCACGGGTGCGCTCCGTCACCGACACCAGCATGATGTTCATAATGACGATTCCGCCGACCACCAGCGAAATGGCGGCGATCGCCACCATGGCGATAAAGAAGGTGCCGCTCAGGTTCGCCCACATGCTGAGAAAGTTCTGGTTGTTCTCCACCGCGAAACTGTCCGCCTGGCCGGGCATATCGTGGCGGCGAGCCCGCAGGATGGCGCGTGTCTCGTCCATGGCTCCGTCCAGGGCGGCGCCCACCCCGGCCGCTTTGCCGGAAATGCGGACGCTGGTGTGATAGCCGTACTGCCGCAGCCAGGTGGTGATGGGAATAATGACGTAGTTGTCGCGGCTCTGGCCCAGGGTTTTGCCTTCCTTCTCGCCCACACCAATCACCAGGTACGGCTTGCCGTCCACGCGAATTTCGCGGTTGATGGGGTCAATGCCGGGCAGCAGCTTTTCGACAATGTCGTTTCCGATGATGGCCACGGCGGCGCCCCGCTCCAGGTCGGTTTCGTTGAACATGCGCCCGGCCACCAGGTTAAGGTCAATGATGGTCGCCATGGAGGGGGTGAAGCCGCGCACCCAGCTGTCGGTGCTTGACTGTTCGGCGTAGCGCACGTGACCGTTGCCGTTGAAGGTGGTGGCGCCTACGTAGGAGCAGCGCTTGCAGCCCTCGAGCACGGCCCGATAGTCCTCCAGGGTCAGGTCTTTGCGTTTGTTCTGCTCCAGGTACTGGTCAATGTCGGTAATAACGCCGCTGGTTTTGCCGATGATAAAGACGTCCGCGCCCAGGCGGAAGATGCGCTCGGCCACATAGCCGTTGATGCCGCTCACAAAGGTGACCACGGCAATGACCGCCGCAACCCCGATCACCACCCCTAGCAGGGTGAGGATGGAGCGCAGCTTGTTTGCCCACAAAGATTGCAGGGCGATGCGCATGGCCTCGGTGGAATTCATGGCTAAGCTGAGTGTAGCAAAGGGGTTGGAGGGGCTCTGTGACAGGGGACACAGTGAGTCAGTTGCCAGTTGTTGGCGTGCAAGAACTGACCACTGCCCACTGGCCACTGACCACTTCCCACTGCCGTATAATCTAGCTGTTGGCAGCCGGACCGGACGGCCGCTCCTGCCGCCTTTCGGGGCGGGCAGGGGAGGAAAGTCCGAACTCCGCAGAGCAGTGTGCCGGATAACATCCGGGAGGCCGGGTTCAAACTCGGCCGACGGAAAGTGCCACAGAAAACATACCGCCAGGGCCGCAAGGCTCGGTAAGGGTGAAAAGGTGCGGTAAGAGCGCACCGCCGAGGCAGTGATGCCGCGGGCAGGGCAAACCCCACACGGAGCAAGACCAAATAGGGGAGGAGCGCCGCCTTCGGGTGGCGCGCGTGCCGGCTCGGCGCGCCACAACTCCCGGGTAGGTCGCTAGAGCCGCACAGCAATGCGCGGCCCAGAGGAATGGCCGTCCTGCCGGGGCGACCCGGCAGACAGA
Organism: Terriglobales bacterium; assembly: GCA_035280205.1. Classification (GTDB taxonomy): domain Bacteria; phylum Acidobacteriota; class Terriglobia; order Terriglobales; family Acidobacteriaceae; genus JAICWP01. The sequence continues at coordinate 2,810 of DATEGI010000217.1, forward strand.
ATTCGGCTTACAGGTCCGGCTGCCAATTACACCTTCTTGGCTTCCCTCAGTTTTCGGTCCGCAGCTCACCTTGTTCCAAACCGCTGCTATACTGCGCAGCCATCAGGAGGCTCTATGAGAACTGTACTAATCGCTACAGCTCTGATGGCTTTCTTGCCGGTTTTAGCCATCAGCGCGGCAGAGAAGACTGCGACCGTGCATGGGTATGTGCTCGATTCAGCTTGCGCCTTCACCAAAAGCCTCGATAAACCGGTGAGCCGAAGTTGCGCGCTGGCGTGCGCCAAGGGCGGCTCACCCCTGGTGATTTTGGCGGATGACGGTAACGTCTACTGGCCCATCTCCAATGCCACACCCGCCGCGGGCCAGAATCCGAAGCTGCTGAAGTTTGCCGGTGAGAGAGTCACCGCTAGCGGCAAGGTCTTCCAGCGCGGCGGGTCCCGGGCGATCGTCATCGAAAACATCGCGCCGGAAGCCACGAAATAGCATCACCGCCATCGCCGTACTGCGTTGACAACCGACCCGCTCAGGCGTGTAATGCCTCTCGCTTAGCCACTCCTGCAGCGGCCCCCTTTTTGCATGGCCCGAAGCCTTGCCGGCCCCAGTTTCCCAATAAAGAACAGAACGGAGCACTCACTATGAAAACGTCTTTGTGTTGTGTTTTTGGTTTGCTGCTGCTGACCATTCAAGCCTGGCCACAGAGCAAGGGCACGGCTGGCACGGCGAAGGCGGTTGCCGTCCTGGAGCAGCAATGGCTCAAGGCGCAGCAGACGAGCAATCCTGACCTGCTCGAGCCTCTTCTGGCCGAGCGCTTCATCGAGACCACCAGCGACGGCAAGACGATGGGCAAAGCCGAAGCTCTGGCCGGAACCAAAGCTTCCAAGTATGCGTCTGCCCAGTACACCGATGTGAAGGTATCGGTGTTTGGAAACGCGGCCATCGCCACGGGGGAGTTCCAAGGCAAAGGAACAGACGAGAATGGCAAACCCATCGCCTCGCCAGAGCGGTGGACGGACACCTGGGTCAAGATGCCGAACGGCAAATGGCAGTGCGTTGCCAGCCACGCCTCGCTAGTGAAAATGTAAAGAAATGGGCTGCTTATGCCGTGCCGTCGAATTGTGGGTGTTCCCCGTCGGCGGCTCAGAATTTCCCCCTTGACTGCACCGTTTTTAGGGCAGACAATGCCAGCCCGCAGAAGTTCTGCCGTACCTTCTGCAGCAGGCCTATGCAGTTCCACTCAGAGGAGGATCTAAATGGCACACACCAATCGCGGCCGGGTCATTTTGGGTGGTTTGCTGGCAGGGGTTGTGATCAACGTTGTCGAATTCGTCACCAATGGGGTTGTCCTGAAAGGCACATGGGCGCAGATCATGCAAGGGTTGGGAAAACCGCAGCAGCTGCCGGCGAGTTCCATCGTGCTGTTTAACATTGGGGGATTTCTGGCCGGCATTGCGGCGGTCTGGCTGTACGCGGCGATCCGAACACGCTACGGCGCAGGACCGGGCACTGCCGTTCGCGCCGGATTCGTCGCTTGGGCGCTCACCTCGTTCCTGCCGGCTCTCGGGAATTATGCCGTGGGACTGATTCCTGCCCGGGTGCTTGCAATCACGGCGATTGTTTCCCTGGCTGACATCGTGGTCGGCACACTCGCCGGTGCCTGGCTGTATAAGGAAGAGGCGGTGGCGATATCGCGCTCGGCTGCGGCGTAACGAGTGAGAGGCAAAGGAAAAGGCGCGCTTCGGCGCGCCTTTTTTCGTCTCGGACCGCGAGCTATGATCCTGATGCGGGGCATTGCAATTGCTTCAGGATATTCTCTGCCGCATCGCGATAGTCGGCGATGGGCGCATCGCGCGCCGCAGCCTGAATTTCAGGGCACAACTGCGTCAAATGGAGTTGCCCCGCAAGCCCCGCGCCGGCCTGGCGCACGGGGGCAAACGGGTCCTCCAGGGCCGCCCGGACGACGCTGGTCATTTCCTGTACGTGATCTTGTTCCGATCTTTGCGCGAACCCTGCCAGCCCGGCGAGGGCGGTCAAGCGAACGCGCTCCATCTGCCCAGTCTGGGCCTTGGCCAGCAGGATGGCTATGGCACGCGGGTCCTTGGTTGCGGCCAGACCCTCCACGGTGGCGCGCATAACATGCACCTCCGGATTCGCCGCCACTTCGCTCTGCAACACCTCAAATGCCTGAGCCACATCGGTTTGGCCCAGTGCTTCCGCCGCAGCCGCCTCGGCCGCGTAGCTCTTATCGCTGCGCAGCGTGCTGACCAGCGCGCCGTAGATCGCCGGGTCCTTAGCAAAGCGGCCGAGGGCTTGAACCGCCGCTGTGCGCACTCGGCTATCAGGCTGCCTGAGCGCGGAGAGCAGAGCCGACCTGGCGGTTTCGGTCCCGAGAGTGCCCAGGCTCGCCGCCGCCGCTGCGCGCACGCCGTAGAAATCGTCGTTTTCCAGAACTCCAGCCAGCGCGGGAACGGCTTTCTCCACATTCCGCCGGGAGCCTGCGCCGAGCTGCTGCACCGCCCACAACCGGCTCATCATGGATGGATCCTTCTGCGCCTGGGCAATCAGCGCGTCCTCGGGCTCAGGAAAATGCAGAGTCTTGTCTATGAAATCGTCGGGATCGAACGCCACCCACCGTGGCTGGAAATCGAGAGGAATATCGAATTTCTGCGATGCCAGGTGGTCGCGAACCTGGACTTGCTTGTGCTCACCGTTGTCGCCATAGAACGCAACCACAATCGGCATGTCGAAAATCGGCGTAACTGAATCCGGTTGCTGTGTCTGTCGCACGGTCAGCCGTTCCATTTTCTTAGCTGAGTCGTATTCCGCCTGGACGTCATAGTCGGGATGCCCGGCCATGAAGACCCACTCGCGAAAGAACCACCCCAACTCCTGCCCCGTCGTAGTCCTTATCGCATCCATCAGGTCAGCCGTGTCCGCGGTCTGCGTGGAATGAGAGGTCAGGTAGTGACGCACGGCACGGAAAAAAGGCTCCTCCTGCGATGCTGGGTGAGACTCGCTGTTGGTGCCATCAAGCAGGTAGCGCAGCATGTCGAGCACCGTCGCGCCTTTCTCATGGGTGATGGCGTCGAACATCTGCATGGGGTCGGTGTAATGGCGATCAACAATCGGGCGGCGATAGTCCTCGACGTCCTGCGCCTGCTCTGCCATCCGATCCATGTACATCTTGTAGCGGAACGCGTCGGTGCCTTCGTGGTGCTGGACGTAGAGGGCCTCCAGATACGTGGCAAAACCTTCGTTAAGCCAGATGTTGGCCCAGTCGCGCCCTTGCACGTAGTCGCCCAGCCACTCCTGGCCCAACTCATGCGAGACCAAGTCGGTGCTGGGATAATCCTGGTCGGCACGTTGATCGTGCAGAGTCCATTCCGTGAGCGTGGTGGCGCTGACGTTTTCCATGCCGCCGAAAATGTAGTTGTGCGCTGTGACTTGCGCGTACTGCTCGTATGGCCAGTCCACGCCAGTCGCGCCCGAAAAAAAGGCGAGCATGTCGGGGGTAAGGTGGAAGGAGCGGCGCGCGGTGGCTTCGTCTACATACTGCGGCACGTAGTAATCCACCGGCTTGCCTTCGTATTGGTCGCTCACCTTGCGCCAGGGGCCGATGGCAATCGAAATCAGGTAAGAGCTGTGGGGAATGCTCTCCTTCCAGTCGTAGGTCGCTTGGCCGGCGGAGTGCGTTACGCTGACCAGTTTGCCGTTGGAAACCACAACTTGGCCGTCGGGAACAGTGGTGATGGTTTCGCTGGTTGCCATGTCATTGGGATAGTCCCAGCAGGGAAACCAGAAATGGTTGAACTCGGCCTCTCCCTGCGACCAGATCTCGTGCGGCCAGTTGGGATAGGCACGCGTGGGATTAATGAAAAAGAGCCCGGTTTTGGGGAAGCCGTGGTAGACGATGCGCACATTCAAGTCGCTCCCGGCATCGTAGTCACGGTCCAGAGTGACCCAGAGGCGCGGATCTGCGGCTGCAAACTGCAGGCTGATTACAGAGCCCTGCGCAGCCTGCAACTCGACCGCGTCAATCTGCAGCCCGGAACTGTCCAGATAGAACTTGTGAAAGTGGGACAAGAAAGGCCGGAGCGTGACTACTTCCTCCCCAAAAACCTCACCCTTCTCCTGATCGAAACGCAACTTCAAACGGTAATTCTCTACGTGGTAGGTCCTGGCCGGCGGCCATTGCCAGACCTCCGGATTACCGAACACGTGAGGCTTTACCTGTGCCGCTGCCGGTGCCGCCCAACCAGCGACTGCGCCGACACAGACTGCAATGGCAACGCACCAGAACTGTAGGCGACTGGAAGTGAAGGCAGCAGTGAAGGATCGCAATAGTATGCCTGACCGGATTTTCATGACGAAAGACCGGCTACATTTTCTACCACAGGCATACGGTTGAACACGGCGTCAGGGCTGGTAGGGTGGTTTGTGTACCTGAGCAGCGTGAATTCAGGGATCAGACCGGAGGAACAAACGTAAAGTGAATAGCGGACTGCGTGATGTCTTCTAAAACGACACCGTAATTTCGTTAGGATTGCTCTTCGCGGTCGCCGCCGGGGCAGCAGTTTTTATGCCGCAATTGGCGGAAGGTGACGCCGTGGCCGGCTTGGCTTGAGCAGATGCCGCCGTGGTAGTGCTGGTGCACGGCGCCGGGCCACCTACTACGGAGCTGATGGCGACGGGTGAACGTCCGGGCAGACCCTTACGCGATTTAGTCCGGTAGCCGCGCGCATGCTTGGCGGTGTGGCCAGTCCGAGGCGGATAAGAAAACTGGCTCTGGGTCTTCGACAGCCCTTGCTGGATATTTCCGCCGAGCGCCCGGGCCACGCTGCCCGATATACCCGAATTGGCATGCATGATGGCAGATTCGGCTACTGCCTGGGCGTGAACCGCAGGGCAAATGGTCGTGCAGAAAATACCTATCATCAACGCTACAAGGATGTTTTTGACCATATGCCGCCCCTCACCCGGCGAAAGTATACCTCAGGAAATGGAGAGTGTTGCCTGTTCATTGCCAGGCACGTGGAGTCCCTCACCAAAAGAACTACTGCAAATCACTGAGCACAAACGACTTGGGAGAATAGCCAGATTTGCTGTTGCCGAATGGACTCCGCGTTTGCTCACACCATAACAATTATCTGAGGGGGCTCTTGGCACAGGTACTCGAGGTTGTTCGCAGTCCGAGTTCATCAGGCGAAATGAGGTTCCTCTTGACCAACCGAGGGCTGACGATTGCTCGGTGATATCATTCCCGTTCCCTTCCAGGAGGCACTCATGCGCCTTTTCGCAACACTTGCGGCTGCCCTGGCTCTCGCAAGCGCGGCCGTTGGACAGCAACTCGCGCCGCCTGTCAATCCTTCTCAAATCACCGTCATTCGCGCCGGCACCCTGATTGACCCGCGAGCAGACGCCCCCCTGCACAACCAGGTCATCATCATTCACGGTGACAAAGTCGAGAGTGTCGGCGCCGCCGGCGCCCGCATCCCCGCAGGGGCTACGGTAATCGACCTCTCCCGCGCCACCGTTCTCCCCGGCCTGGCGGATTGCCACACGCACATCCTGCTGCAGGGCGAAGACCCACACGAGGGCGGCTACGACGCCAACATCCTAAAATACCCCCTGGGCCTGCGCGCCGCGCGCGGCACCGTCTCTGTTCGTCGCGCGCTGGAAGAAGGCTTCACTACCCTGCGCGACATGGAAACCGAGGGCGCCGGTTACATCGACGTAGGCATCAAGCAGGCCATCAACGAAGGCTACATTCCCGGCCCGCGCCTGTTCATCTCTACCCTGGCTATTTCCACCACCGGGGGCTATCCCCTGGAGGGCTACGCGCCCGAGCTGAACATGCCCAAGGGCGTGCAGATCGTGGATGGTCCGGTGGAGGCGCGCAAGGCCGCCCGCGAACAACTCGACCATGGCGCGGATTGGATCAAGGTTTACATGACCCACCGCTCCTGGCTGGACAAGCAAGGCAACCTCGTGTCGCAGCCCACGCTCACGGTCGAAGAACTGAAGGCCATCGTGGATGAAACTCACGGCTGGCAGAAGAAGGTGGCCTGCCACGCCTATGGTGGCATCGGCCTGCACCGCGCCCTCGACGGCGGCTGCGATTCCATCGAGCACGGTCTCGAGCTCGATGACTCTGCCATCACCCAAATGAAACGGCAGGGCACCTGGTATGTCCCCACCCTCAGCGTCTACTACACCGACTGGGCGCCGGAGAACACACCCGACGGCCAGCGCGACCGCAAGCGCGCCTCCGACCACGAGGTTTCCTTTAAGCACGCCATGAGCGCCGGCCTGAAGATCGCCTTCGGCACAGACATGGGCGGCATCAAGTGGAGCGAGCCTATCGCCCAGGAGTTCGGCCGCATGGTTGAGTTCGGCATGTCGCCCATGGACGCCATCCGCAGCGCCACCGTGCGGGCTGCCGACTTGCTCGACATGCAGGGGCAGATCGGAGTGATCGAGCCCGGCTCCGACGCCGATATCATCGCCGTTTCCGGCGACCCGCTGCGCGACATCAACCAACTGGAACACGTGGCCTTCGTCATGAAAGGCGGCCAGGTTTACAAGAACGATCTGAAATAGCAATCCGGCTTTGGGGTGAAGCAGCGCTTTAGCGCTGCGTTATCGTTGCCCTCGTCATGAAGGGCGGCCAGGTTTATAAGAACGACCTGAAATAGCAAGCCGGCTTTGGGGTGGAGCAGCACTTTAGCGCTGCATTATCGAGCCCGCCTAAATCCGGCTTCAGCCGCTGAGGTACCATATCGTCAAGCGTTCAGTCGTTCCGGCCAAGGATGCCTCTCGAAGGGCTGAATGCTGATAGCTGACTGCTGCTTTTCCCCCTTGACTCCGCCCCGCTTCCGACGATAATGCTGCGATTCGAGATTGCGGGACGAGGAGGTCTTATGAACGTCCTGGAACTATGCGACCGCGAGATCGCGGCCGTTCCCCTGGAGGCCAGCGTGGCCGATTCCATCGGCATGATGCTCGACCTGCACGTGGGCGCGGTCTCTGTGGTGGATGGCGAGCGCCGCGTGGCCGGAATCTTCACCGAGCGCGACGTCCTTCAGAAAATTTCGCTCTGCGGCCGCAACCCCGCTAACATTCCCGTGCGCGAGGTCATGACTACGCCGGTGGAAATGGCCACTCTCAACACTGGTGCAGGCGAGGCTCTCGCCACCATGGTGGAGCAACACTATCGCCATCTGCCCGTGGTGGATGATGAAGGCAAGCTGCTGGGCATGCTCTCCATTCGCAATCTGTTGCAGGCGCGCGTGGACGACCTGACTCGCGAGCTCGATGCGCTGGAACAGTACACTGCCAGCGACGGCATCGGCGGCGACTAAGTTGAAGTTTTTGTGGCGCGGGCGCCTCGCCCGCGGTGAAGGTGTACCGGCTAACTGCTGAATGCTGACTGCTGCTTAATGGCCAACCGCGCCTCTTCCATTACCGTGGCTGCCGTGCGCATCGCCACCGGCGTCTTCTTCCTCTTTTTTGCCGAATACAAGCTGGCCGACTCGGTCTTCGCCAACACCACCTTTCCCGACCAGTGGCTGAAGCAATTCATTTCGCAAGGCGCAGTCAGCTTCTATGCCGGTTTTCTGCAGAAACAGGTGCTCCCGCATCACGTTTTGTTCGGCTATAGCGTGGGCGTTCTCGAGCTGTTCATCGGAATTTCCCTGGTGCTGGGCCTCTGGGTGCGGGCCGCCTCCGTTGTGGGCGTGCTGCACATGCTCAGCCTGACCCTCGCTACCTGGTGGGAACCCGGATACAACGTGCCCAAATGGCGCTATTTTGGGAACGAACTCGACCACCTGCCCTTGTTGTTTCTTTTTCTCATCTTCTTTACCGCAAACGCTGGCTACACCTTGGGGCTGGATGGGGTGCTTCACCGGCGCAAGCTTGAAAAGAGGAGCTTCTTCGGGAGGAACTGAATGATCAAGCAGCGGTTTTCGCTGGCTGCGGTTGTCATACTGATGCTGGCCATTTGGTCGGCCGGCCAGGCTGAGCCTGGCGCTCAGAAGGCCGCGCCTCGGCCGGTCGTGGTGCATGCCGCGCGCCTGCTGCACGTGCGTAGCGGCCGCACCCTCACCGACCAGCTCATCGTGATTGAGAACGAGCGCATTGTCAGTATTACTCCTGCCGCCCAAGCTAAGGTGCCTCCCGGCGCTCAGCGCATTGATCTGCCCAATCTCACGGTCATGCCCGGCCTGATTGATGCTCACACCCACCTCACCATGGATGCTTACCACTTCGGCTACTCCTCGCTCGGCATCTCTGTGCCGCGCTCGGCGCTCATCGGCGCCCACAGCGCGCTCGTCACGCTGGAGGCGGGGTTCACCACGGTGCGCAACGTGGGCGCGGCCGGCTACTCCGACGTCGCCCTGCGCGACGCTATCAACGACGGCGACGTGCCCGGCCCGCGCATGCTGGTCAGCGGGCCCGCCCTCAGCATCACCGGGGGCCACTGCGACAACAACCTGCTGCCCTACGATTACCATCGCCAGAGCGACGGTGTGGCCGATGGCGTCGAAGCCGTCCAGCACAAGGTGCGCGAGGTCATCAAGTACGGCGCTGACCTGGTTAAGGTTTGCGCCACCGGGGGCGTGCTCTCCAAGGGCGATAACCCGCAAGCCGCCCAGTACACACTGGAAGAAATGAAGGCCATCGTGGCCGACGCTCACCGCCTCGGCCGCAAAGTCGCGGCCCATGCTCATGGAGCGCAGGGCATCCTCTGGGCCACCGAAGCGGGCGTGGATTCCATCGAACACGGCTCCTATATTGACGATGCCGGCATCGCCGCCATGAAGCAGCGCGGTACCTACCTGGTTCCTACGCTCTACCTGGGCGACTGGTTCTTGCAAAATGCCGAGCAACTGCACGTGCCCGATTTTCTGCTCGTGAAAGCTAAAGAGGTCATGCCGGCGGCGCGCGAGCACCTCGCTCATGCTTTCGCCAGCGGCGTGAAGGTAGCCTTCGGCACCGACGCTGCCGTGTATCCTCACGGCCTCAATGCCCACGAATTCGCGGTGATGGTCAAGCTGGGACTCACGCCGCTGCAGGCCATCCAAGCGGCGACAGTCAACGCCGCCGACCTGCTCGGCTGGTCCGACCGCGTAGGCAGCCTCGAGCCTGGCCACTACGCCGATCTGATCGCGGTCGAAGGCGATCCGCTCCAGGACGTCACCACCCTGGAACGCGTGAAATTCGTCATGAAAGGCGGTCAGGTTGTGAAGAAAATGGAGTAACTGCTGCGGGCATGTGCCCTTGTCTTGAACTTGAAACTTGGAAACTGCCCTAAAAAGAAGCAGCGGGTCCAGGGCTCACGCCCCGGCCCGCGCACTTCTCTCGGCCGAACAAACCTTGTTTACTGCTGGGGAAATGCTCCCGGTGCCTGGGCTTGCGGCGCGGGTGGCTGCGCGTTGGGGGCGCTCACCGTTTGCGCATTGGCCCCGATCTTGGTGCCAATCACCTCGCCGGAAACGATCAGCTCGACGCGGCGGTTGAGCTTCCGCCCCGCAGAACTGTCGTTGGAAGCCACCGGATCAGACTCTCCCAGCCCGCGGGCGATCATCGTGTTGATACCCACGCCTTTGTCCACCAGGTAATCGCGTACCGAGCCGGATCGCTTTTCCGATAGCGTCTGGTTGTACTCCTCGGTGCCAGTGCTGTCGGTGTGACCTTCAATTTCCAGCCGCAGGTCGGGATACGCCAGGATGATGCCGGCAATGCGGGCCAGGCTCTCGCGGGCGCCCGACTTCAATGTGTATTTGTTGGTATCGAAGAGCACGTCGGGCATGCTGACCACCAGCCCCCGCGGCGTGTCCTTGGTTTCCAGTACTTGATTGAGTTGGCTGAGCAGGCGCTGGCGAACCTCTTCTTTCTGACGGATGGCTTCTTCGGCAGCCAGGCGGGCCTTCTCAGCGTCAGCCTGGGCCTGCTGTTGCGCGGCTAAAGCTTCGGCGCGCGCGGCTTCCGCCTGCTGGCGAGCTGTTTCCGCCTGTGCGCGCATCTGCTCGGCTTCCGCCTTGGCTTTTTCAGCGGCTGCGCGGTCGGCGTCCGCCTGCTGGCGCAAACGTTGCTGTTCCTCGGCGTCGGCCTTGGCCTTGGCGGCTCGCTCGGCTTCCGCCTGGGCTTCGGCCTGTGCCTTGGCGGTCTTTTCCTGCATGGCGCGCTTCTCCGCCTCGACCCGCTCCTGCTGTTTCATCTTGAGGGTGAGCACGCGCGCATCTTCCGACATCTCGGTTGCGCCTCGGGCCACGGTGCCAATGGGCGTCAGACCCTGTTTGCGTTTCAGGTAATCCTCAGCACGATTCAGAAAGTCCTGGGCTTTGGCCATGCTGTCACCGGCATACTGACCGGCGCCCGCCGCGTTGGCGATGGCCACCGCGTTGCGCGCTTCCAGCAATTCCAGCGGGGTGTTGGGCTTAGCGTTGGTGGCCGGCAGGTCGGCAGCCTTCAGGTCAATGGTGTACTCGCTGCCTTCCAGCATGTCGAACTTGGCATCAATCGGTTCTTCCCAGCCCTTGGTCTCGTACCTGATCATGTTTTCCACCACTACCAGATTGCTGGGGTAAGTGACGGCAAAATACGGCTCGGCGGTCACAATCATGCCGAAGGCCTGCAAGTCGGTGGTGACGTCGAGCTTGGCGTGGCCATTATCCAGCAGCACTTCACCCAGGTTGACCGGACGACCCTCAGGCGTGATGGCCCACAGCACGTAGGTGAGATACTCCGGGCCAAACTTGGTGGCCGGCATTATGCGCTCGAACTGCGCGTCAATCTGCAGGCGCCCGGACTTGCTGTCCACCTTGGCCTTACCTTTGGCCAGGGGCATCAAATCGGTGCCCTTGAAATCCACGGACGTGGAACCGCCGCGATGGCGGTAGTTCACGGCCTTGGTGGTGCGCGAGACCACGTTGACGCGAAATACCGGCGTCTGGTCCATAGGCTCGACTTTCAAAGAATCCTGGCTTTGTGCTGACTGCGCGGCGGGTTGCTGTGCCTGGTCCGCTGGCGCCGCACCTTGCTGAGCCCAGACGCAGGCCGCCAGCAGCAGTACGCTCATAACAACGGGGAATCTCTTCATCGCTGTGTACTCCTCATCTTTTTCAGTCACGAATCCGACACTGGTGTGCCGGCCGAGGACGGATGTGGGCTTGTGATTGAGGCAAAGGTAACGAACTTGAGGTTACCGCAAAAGATTACGGACGTAACGTCTGGGAAACTGGCAAGGCACCTTAGCGATTAATCCCCACCACCCCCTGAATCAGGGCCCCAAGCGGGAAGAAAGAGCCTTCTCACTCTTTACAATCTGACACTTAGCGCACCATGGCCGCTCCGCACTGTCCGGGTGAGATGCGAAAATAGAAAGAGTGCAGGTGCGCCATGAAAGCTGCCGTGCTGAGTTCGCCACGGGAAGTAGCGCAGCGTCCTTTGGAAATTCGTGAAATTCCCCAACCACAGCCCGGTCCCGGGCAGGTTTTGCTGCGAGTACGGGCCTGCGGCGTGTGCCGCACCGACCTGCACATTGTGGAAGGCGAGCTGGCGCCGAATTTGCCGCAGGTAATTCCCGGCCACCAGATTGTGGGCGATGTGGCAGGTGGTGCAACGACGCAGTTTCCGCTGGGCACTCGAATAGGCGTTTCGTGGATGGGCGGCTCCGACGGCACCTGCTGGTATTGCCGGCACGGCATGGAGAACCTGTGCGATGCGCCTACCTTCACCGGTTACAGCGTGAACGGCGGCTACGCGGAATACGTGGTGGCGCGTGCCGACTGGGTCTATCCCCTGCCGGAGGCGCTGGATGATCTGCACGCCGCGCCGCTGCTATGCGCCGGCATCATCGGCTTCCGCAGCCTGCGAGTGGCGGGAGTGGAGCGCGGCGAGCGCGTAGGGCTGTTCGGATTCGGCGCCTCGGCGCACCTGGCCCTACCCGTCCTGCACGCCTGGAAGTGCAAGGTATATGTCTCCACGCGCGGCGAATCCCACCGCAAATTGGCGGCGCCTCTGGGAGCAGAGTGGGTGGGGAGCGAATTGGAAAAGCCGCCGCAGGAGCTTGACCGCGCCATCACCTTCGCGCCCAGCGGCGACGTCGTGGTGGCGGCGCTCTCCAGCCTGCGCAAAGGCGGGGTGGTGGCCATCAACGCCATTCACCTGGACCGCATGCCGCAGTTCGACTACGACCGGTTGCTGTGGGGCGAGCGCCAGCTGCGCAGCGTGGCCAACATGACCCGCGAAGACGCGCGCGACTTTCTGCGCACAGCAGCGGAAATTGGCTTGCAGCCCAAAACCACTGCGTTCTCCCTGGAGCAGGCCAATGAGGCGCTGATCGCGCTGAAAAAGGACGCGATTGATGGGGCAGCGGTGATAGTACTGAATGACGATTGAAGATTGTAGATTGACGATTGAAAACTCGTTGGGTTTTGCCAACGCAGACGCTCCTGCCATTGCGGGGTGGGTGAGCGGTGGTTCGGGAGTCGGAAGCAGGGAAATCGTCAATCGAAAATCCCCAATCGTCAATGCCCCGTTGACTATTTCCCGCCTCGCCCGTCTGTTACACTGCTTAGCACCCCGCACAAGGCCCACTTTTGAGCAAATCCGAGGTACAAACCATGCGAAGAACACTGTTCCTTGCCCCCGTGCTGGCGGCGCTGATCGCCCTGCCGGCACTGGCGCAAATGGCGGCCCAGGCGCCTAAGCTGCCGCCGCTCCAATTCCAGGATGTGCACCTGGATAACGGCCTGCGCGTCATCCTGGCGCCCGACCATGCCGCGCCCGTATTCGGCATTTGCGTCACCTACAACGTGGGTTCGCGCAACGAGCGGCCAGGGCGCACCGGCTTCGCTCACCTGTTCGAGCACATGATGTTTGAGGGCTCCCAGAATGTGGGCAAGGGCGAGCACTTCATCCTGGTGGAGAACAACGGCGGCGGCATCAACGGCACCACCAACGAGGACCGCACCAACTATTTTGAGGTGCTGCCCAAGAACCAGCTCGACCTGGCGCTGTTTTTGGAAGCCGACCGCATGGCCCACCTGGCCGTTAATCAGCCCAACCTCGACAACCAGCGCAATGCGGTGCAGGAGGAGCGGCGGCTGGGCATTGATAACCAGCCCTACGGCAAGTCCTTCCTGGAGATTGACAATCTCTCCTACGATAACTTCGGCTATAAGCACTCCGTTATCGGCTCCATGCGCGACCTGAACGACGCGAACCTGGCGGATGTACAGGATTTCTTCCGTATCTACTACGCGCCCAACAATGCGGTGCTTACCCTGGTAGGCGATTTCGATCCGGCGGTGGCGCTGGAGAAGGTGAAGAAGTATTTTGCTGCGATTCCGCGGCAGCCCACGCCGGCGCAACCTGACATGACCGAAAGCGAGCACTACGGCGAACGGCGCGAGACTATTCAGGATCCCTTGGCGCGCCTGCCCATGGTGATCATTTCGTACCACACTCCTGCCGGCGATACGCCGGACAATTACTCGATGCAAGTGCTGGCAGACATTTTGGGACAGGGTGAAAGCTCGCGGTTCTACCAGCACCTGGTGAAAGAGCAACAGTTGGCCACCGAGATTCAGGTACAGGCGGATGCACGCCGCGGTCCCAGCCTGTTTTACGTCATGGCCGTGCCGCGCCCGGGAGTGAAACCGGAAGACCTGGAGCAGGCCATCTACAAGGAGACTGCCGGTGTGGCCAAAGACGGCGTAACCGCTGCGGAGATGGACAAGGCTCGCACCCAGTACCGGCGCAGCATGATCCAGACCCGGGAGTCAGCTTTGCGCACCGCTATCCGCCTCGGCCAGTACGCGGTGTTTTTCAACGATCCAGGCCTGATCAACACCATCATGGATAAGTACAACAGCGTTAGCGCCGAGCAGGTGAAGAGCGCCGCGCAGAAATATCTGGTGACCACGGAGCGGGCGGTCGTGACTACCTTGCCCGAACAACACGCCGGCGCGAAAGCCGGGGGAAGATAGGGAGCCCGCCATGAAACGCAGCCAATTTTTACTTGCCGCGATTATCAGCCTGCTATGCCTCGGCCTAGTGGCCATAGCGCAAGAGGAAGGAAGTAAAGCCGTTTCGATCACTAAAGTGCAGCGCCTGAACCGCGCTCCCGTCAACAAACAGGTGCTGGAGGTAAAGCTGCCGCGTCCGGCGGAATTCCACTTGCCCAATGGTCTTACCGTACTGGTTCTGGAACGGCACGAGTTGCCCACAGTGGATTTTGCCCTGTGGATCAAATCGGGCGCCCTCGACGATCCCAAGGATCTGCCCGGATTGGCCAAATTCACTGCCGACATGTTGCGCGAGGGCACGGCCCATCGCAGCAGCGCCCAGATTGCCTCGGAAATTGACGCCATCGGCGCGGCTATCAGCGCCGGCGCCGAGTTTGGTTCCAGCCATTCGCAAGTGGTCGCCTCCGGCCTGGCAGAGAATACGGGCAGGCTGCTGGACTTGATGTCTGACATGGTGGAGAACCCTACCTTCCCGCAGGACGAACTGGCTAAGTACAAAACGCGGCAACTGGCTGACCTGGAGCAGGAACGATCCGACCCGGAATTCCTGGCCATGGAGCGGTTCCATCGCGTGCTGTACCAGGACTTTCCCGCAGCTGTGATTGCCCCCACGCCGGCCTCAGTGAAGGCGGCAACTTCTGAGCAGCTCAAGCAGTTTCACGACCGTTACTATGCCCCCAATAACGCCATTCTGGGTGTGGCCGGCGATGTGCAGGCTAAGCAGGTGATAGCGCTCATCGAAAAGTATTTTGGGCCCTGGAAGAAGCAGTCGGTCAGCCAGCCCAAGCTGGCCGCCTTGCCGGCGCCGGCGCCCGCCAGGGTTTATTTGGTAGACCGGCCCGGCTCAGTGCAAACCAACATCGTGGCTGGCAGTTTTTCTCTACGCCGCGTTGACCCAGACTTCATTCCTCTGCGGGTGATGAACCGCATTCTGGGCGAGGGTGCCACTGGACGCCTGTTCCTCAACCTCAGGGAGGAGAAGGGCTATACCTATGGAGCCTTCAGCGCCTACACGGCGGATGTGTATCCGGGGAATTTTGCGGCCGAAACCCAGGTGCGCAACGCCGTAACCGATGGCTCACTCCACGAGTTGCTGGGAGAACTGAAGCGCATTCGCGACGAGGCAGTGAAGGAGAGCGACCTGGAAGACGCGCGCCACGCCATTGTGGCCAGCTTCGCCTTGTCGCTGGAGCGTCCCGCTACCCTGCTGAATTACTGGATGACCTCCAGATATTACGGCCTGCCCGAGGATTACTGGGAGCGGTACCCGGCGGAGGTGAGCAAGGTGACGCCCGAGGTGGTGCAGCGAATGGCCCGCAAGTACATAGATCTCGATCATCTGCAGGTGGTGTGCGTGGGCGACGGCAAGCAGATCAAAAACGTGCTCAGCAAATACGGCACCGTCGAGGTATACGACAGTAACGGCAATCCGGTGGCGACGGGAGGAAACTGAGAATTGAGTAATTTTTTAATCGGGTAATTGTGAAATTAAAGAATCGACCACCATATTGGCCCGGTATTGACGCGGCTGTTGTCTACCACGTGGCTGTGATTGGGCGTGGGAACGAACATGGGCATGCGGGTTGGCAACTCCGAACTAAACCCACGGCGGAATACCAATCCACGGCGGTCTGCACCTCGTATCCCTAATCGTGCACGCCCGAACCGAGCTCCTGCAGCATAGTCGCATCCTTGCATACAAACAGGACGCTCCCTCTTTGGCAATCTGCCACCCTCATAACCATGGCCCGTTTCTGAACGCCCTGCTTCTAGGGAGTTATCCAGCAGGTAGGACTTAGAGTCAGAGGTTTCGCACCCGCCACAAACATCTTTCGCGGGTCTGCGACTTCTTGTGATAAAAGGTCGCAAGATTGCATTTGTTAGGGCATTGATATCGTGCGAGCCATGCCTCAAGCACAGGACAGTGACCCGCATCACAGCACCCATCTCCTGATAAATGCCAAAGTGCTGTCAAGAAGAAAGCTATGTCGGCGGACTTCCCGCGGCTGATAAATCGTACACGGCTGCTGCTAGAGGTAAGCGAGGCACTTTGCAGCGGTTCAAGGCGGGCCATCCAAAAAAGCAAGCGCCTCCTTGAAACCATTGAGGCCAAGCGCTCCTCCCAGCGCACAGCAAAACCCATCCGGCGCTCCCGGCAAGGGAAACTGACCTGATTTCACGAAGAAATCTATAGTCAGCAACCGCTGACTCGGCCCGCGCTTAAGCCTCCCATGCCTGCCGTCATGCTTCAATATTTCGCGTAGATGGAATTCATTTTGGGTCGCGGCTTGCTGTTGACATAAGCTGCCACATCGTAGGCTTGTTGTGGAGTTAGTGTGCCAGGCGCGTTTTGCGGCATGTTGTACTGCACGAAAGCGGCCATCTGATCCACACGGCTCATGCCCGCTCCGTCGTTATACGAGCCCGGTCCCCAGAGCGGCGGCAGAATGGGAGGAACTCCCGCTCCGTCAGCACCGTGGCAGGCCGCGCATCGCTTGGCATAAATTGCAGTGCCCCGGTCGGGATCGCCATGTAGTTTAGCCAGGCTCACCAGCCCGCGTCCGGGAGGAGCGTGCCCGGCGGACTTTGCAGGCGACAGCCAACCGATGTAGGCCAGCAAGGCTTGCATTTCCCTGCTCTCCGGCGCCGGCGGGCGGCCGTTCTCGCTGCGGGCAAAACACTGCTGAATTCGCTGGAAGAGAGGGATAACGCGGCCGGCGCGCTCATTGTAGGTGGGAAAAATGTGCGCCAGACCCACCATGGGACCAGAATAGGGCGCGCGCCCGCTCAGTAGGTGGCAATCGGCGCAATTCATTTGGTTGCCGACGTATTTGGCGGCATAGCGCGGGGTGTAATCAAAGATGCTCTGGCCCAGACGAATGCTCTCGCCCGCCGGACCTGCCGGAATGCGTGCGGGCAGGCGGACCTTGATGCCCTTTGTCGCTTTTGACTGCGTCGACCTAGGCGATATGATTTGACTGAAAGCGGCGCTTGCCAGCAAACCCAGGGCTAGAGCTGCAGCACCGGGATTGTGCCAACCGGTCTTCATTGCGGCCCTCCTGCCGTCGGCGGGCCAAAACCGAATTTGCGATAAACAGCTTGCGCTTCTTCTGAACCGAGATACGCCACCCAGGCCCGCGCGGCGGCTGCGTGCGGCGCATTGCGCAGCACTCCCGCCGCATAAATAGCTGTAGTGTTTTCGCCGGCAGGAATGGCCACGCCGCTGATCGGGTTGCCGATCTTCTCCTGGAAGCGCACCTCCGAGGACCAGGTTACGCCCGCATCCGACTTGCCGTCCAAAATTCGCATAGGCGTCTGCCGGTGGTGAATGTGGGTCAGGTAGGTGGTTCCAGTCTTGACTTTGGCGTCCATCACTTTGAGAACCAGAGCGTCGCCGCCGGCTTTGCGCAACGAGTCCTCAATCTGGCGAGCCACGCCTTCCCAGGCAGGATTGGGCATAGAGAGCCGGATCTCATCCTTGCCCAGATCCCGCAGCGAGCGAATGCCGCGGGGATTTCCGGCGTGAACCATGATTTCCAGTTGATTGCTGGCGTAGTAAACCCGCTTTTCCACCTGGCCCTTTTGTTCCATTTCAGCTAAAGCCCGCGACCCGGCCTCGTACACGTCAGCGTGCGCCTGTAAAGTCAGGTTGCCGAGAGTAAGAATGCCATCGTGCTCCATTTGCCGGCGCAGGATTCCCGGCGGCAGCGTTTCATAAAAGATATGGCCACGTAGTTCCGGGTGCTGCTTCTCAAACCCCTGAACCAGGTCGGGCAGAACCATGAACTGATTGCCTCCGATAAACAGCACCAGCAGCGCGCCCGCGGGATTGCCGTGCAGGTCGGGAACGTTATCTACATCGTCCACCTGGAAGACGTAGCCCTTGTCGGCGGCAGGATTGTTGCGGCCCTGGCTCCAGGGTGGCGCCTGGGCCGTGGCCATGACCGGCAGGCCAACCACCAGCGCCAACATCAGGCGCCACCGCCAGGGGGCCATCGCTCTCTCCATTGTCATGGCGACCATTCACACCTTGATATAGCTGTAGTGGCCTTCGCTCTGCAGCAGGACTAGGCTGGCCACCATGGAAGGCACCACCAATACACCCTCATGGACGTGAGCCAGCATGTCTTTGGCAACTTCCTCCCGGGTCTGCGAGAGCTTCCAGCGTTTCACCACCAAATGAGCGGCCTCCTCCAGGCCGGTGTGACAGCTCAGGAACTTCACTCCTCGCGCCTGCAGGCCCTGCACGCTGGTGTCCTGATAGATGGAACGCTCATCTTCAAGGTCGCGCGAGGCGTTCTTGGGCACGTTGCTGGGAAAATACGGATTGCGCACCGCCGGCTTGCCGGTTTCCGCGTCGGTTTCATTCAGCAATTCCCCAAGGCGGTACTTTTGCCAGACATAATCGTCGTAGTTCACCATATTGGCTGCCCCATGCAGTCCCGCCAGGATGCGAATCTGCTGTGCTGGAACGCCGAATCCGAACTGCAATCCATTGAACGAATTCTTGATGTTGTTCAGGAATTTACCGCTGTCTATGGCAGTAGCGTCGTACACCTGTTTGGCGCGGGCGGGCACGCGCACCAACTCGTCGAATTCCTTGATGTTCCAGTCGCTGCGCTGGTAAACCAGTTGCGCCTCTGCGGTTTCCCCGCCCACTGCGCCTAGCGCCGCCAATCCCACTGCCGCCTGCCCCACAAAGCCACGACGAGAAATTTTGCTCACGAGATTGCTCCTTTTCCTTTTAATTCAGAATGCTCGCATGAAAGTCGCCCTGTCCGTGCCCATCTGGCTAGGGCCGCGCGAGTCCAGCGCGCGAAATGGCTCTTGGAGCGGGCGAAGAGGCTCGCTCGGGCGCGCGGTAGAACGAGCGGATATAAAAGGTCACTGCCTGGACCTCCGCCCGCGTCAGCAGCGGCCACGCCGGCATGGCGCTGCCGGGAACTCCGCCCGCAATCACCCGCGCCGCCTCCGCGTACGACGGGCGCAGCTCAGCGAAGCTGGGCGGAACCGGCTTCAAAAGCGAAGCGTCTGAGCCGTCACCTTTGCCGTCGTTTCCGTGGCAGCGAGTGCAATGCACAACATAAACCCGCCGTCCCGCTTCCTGCAGCGCTCCGTCGGACGCCAGGCGGGCCTGCGGAGAAAGTCCGTCATCGCCGCCAAGCGAGGCAGTGTACACTGCCACCGCGCTGAGTTGCTCCGCCGGCAACGACTTCCATGCTGCCATTCCGGTGCCCAACACTCCTTCTTCCAGCGCCCTGCGGATGAGCGCTTCCGAAAGCCTAAAGGCGGTAAGGTCCATGGCCGGCGGCTTCAGCTTCAAACCTGTGGGTGGCTTGCCATCGCCGCGTTCGCCATGACAGGCGGCGCAGAACTGGACAAAGACCTCTCGCCCCTGCTGCAGCTGCGGAGAAGACGGAGGCGCTGGCTCTGATCGCCTCGCCGCTTGCCTCGCGCCAGCAGAAGCAACTGCAACTGACATCCCCAGCAGCAGCGTGAGCAGGCCCTTTGGTCCCATGGTTGACTCTTCCCCTGAAATAACGGTGATGCTTTGCGATTGTATCGGAAGTGATGCGATCACCCCAGACCGGCCTTGCGCGGGTTAGCGCTTGGCGTACTCATCGAGGGCGCAACCCAGGCGGCGCAAACCTTCCACCGTCATATCGGGATCGCCGCCTAAGCCGATGCGGAAATGCCGCGGCATTTCGAAGAACTTTCCCGGCACCACGCTGGTTTCGTATTTTTCCCGCAGCAGGCTGCAGAACTCCTCCACGTCTCCCCGGCGCAACTGGGGGAAAGCCACGGTGCCGAATGCAGGGCGAAAACAGCGCACCCTAGTAGTGGAATCCAGGAAGGCGGCAAGGGCCCCGCGATTGGTGTCGAGAATGTTTCTGGCTCGGGCGGCAATCAGCTCCAGGCGATCTAGCGCTGCTACGCTGAGCAGCTCACCGGGATGCACGGCGGTGGCGGCAAACACGTCATTCAGGCGCCACATGCGCTCGGCCAACTCCGGTTCAGCCAGAATCCACCCGCAGCGCAGGCCACTCAAGCCATACGCCTTGGTCAGGCTGTTGGTGCAAACGAACTGCTGGCCGAGGTGAAAAGCGGAACGAGCCGGCGCGTCAAACATCGTCTCCAGATACACCTCATCCACCAGCACCCGGGCACCGCAGCGCAATGCAATTTCGCCAATCGCGGCCAGCGTGGCCTCATCCGTGAGCGCCGCGCTGGGATTATGCAAGTTAGTTATCGCAATCAGCCGGGTGCGCGGCGAAACCCGCTTTTCGACCTCCTGGGGCTCAATGCGGAAGTCGTCTTCGAAGCGGCGGCGGAACCGGCGGATTTTCGCGCCCAAAAAGCGGGCGGTACTCAGCAGCAGCTCATAGGTCGGCTGCTCTACCAGCACTTCGTCGCCGGACTCGAAGCATGCCGCCATGGCCAGATGGTTGGCCATGGAGGTACCGGCAGCTGCGACCACACATTCCGGCTGTACCCGGTTCTTGCGCGCCAAGCGCTCCTGCAGCGGTTGATAGCCATAAACTGTCGGCCCATTAACCTCCAAATCCTGAATATTCACGCCCAACTCGGCAAGCGGATAACTGGCTACTCCGCTGGTGGCCAGGTTATAAGGGGCCGCCGAGCAGAGCTTGGCCCATTCCATGTACGGGGAGCGGATCGTGCTGCGTGGTTGCTTCATTCCGCCGTCCTCACTTTTTTGTGCCGCGACCACAGCAGATACACCGGCACGCCCAACAGCAGGATCAACGTCCCGATCAGGCTATTGGCAGGGTACTTGTAGATGGCATTAGCCACCACAAGCCAGCAGGCCAGCACAAAAGCAGCGGTGGTGTAGGGGTGGCCGGGGGTGCGGAATGCGGCGCCTGACCTGCCTTGCGCCGCCCGCTCCCGGCGTCGAAAAACAAACAGGCAGGTTCCGGTCAGGCCAAAGAAAACAAAGTCCGTCGCCACCACATAATTGAGGATCTGGTCGTAACGTCCGGAGAGGGCTATTACAGCCGTCCAAACGCTCTGCAGAACAATGGCCACAACGGGTACGCGAGTACGCGCGTTGACATAGCCCACGCCGCGGAAGAATAGCCCATCTTCCGCCATGGCGAAATAAACGCGGGGTGCGGTCAAGATGGACTGGCTGAGAAATCCCAAAGTAGAAATTGTTATGCCGAGCGCGATCAGCGCCGCGCCCCGGCTTCCCATCACCAGCCGCATTACCGCAGTTGCCGGCACCGTGGTATCGGCCAAGCCGGTGGGGCCGAGGGCGCGCACGCAAACCAGGTTAACGGCAAGATAAAGGACAATCACCCCGGCCACGCCGATCACCAGGGCACGCGACAGGTTGCGCCGCGGTTCCTTGATCTCTCCCGCCACGAAGTTAGTAGTTTGCCAGCCACCATAAGAAAACAGCACCGGAATCATGGCCGCGCCGAACGCGGTGAGCAGATCAAAAGACGGCTTCTGGTCGAGCACCGGGCGAAACAGCGGACGTGGAGCGCGGAGCAGGAAAAATCCGGCGCCCACCAGCAGGGCAATAGCAGCGATCTTAAGTAGCATCAGCGCGCTCTGCACGCGGCTGCCCAGCTTTACACCCAGGCAATTGATGACTGTGAGTACAGCAAGCGTGATCACGGCGATCGCGCGCTCCGAGAAAGGCAGCGCGGTCAGTTCACGAAAATAGCGGGCGAAGGTGATAGTAACTGCCGCCATGCCCCCGGTTTCGGTCACCAGCAGCAAGCCCCAGCCGTAGAGGAATCCGAGCGCGGGATGGTAGGCAGAGCGCAGGTAAGCGTACTGCCCGCCGACTTCCGGCATGCGATCAGCCAGCTCGGCGTAAACGAAGGCGCCCAGTATGGCCACCACACCGCCCGCGACCCAGGCACCCAGGATGAGAACCGGCGTATGTACCTGCCGGGCCACCACGTAGGGGTTGATAAAAATTCCTGACCCTACAATGCCTCCCATTACCAGCATGGTGGCGTCAAACAGGCCAATTTGCCGCGCTAGTTTGGCAGGAGTGCTGCCGGTACTGGCTTGAACCGGGGGCGAGCTATGGCCGGGAACGGGCATCAGCTGGCGGTATCAGCCAGCCAATCTAACATGCCGACCTGCGCCCACCCTGCTTGCCTAAAAATCCATCCCCAGAGGCGCCACGCAAGCCGTCCTCCACCATTCCCATTTTGGGATTACTTCGTCGTCTCTATGCCCGAGGATTCGCCTGAGAGGCCGCCATGTCGTGAAAGGCTCTACATTCTCAACAACCTCACCGGAGCGCGTGACCCACATCACGGCGGAGCCTGCCTGCCTGCACTTCAATAGAGCTACTGCAGTTTGGGCATGCACGGTTGCATGCCACTTATTCTTGCTCCCAGGATTCGACGCGAGAGTCTTCGCGCGGTGAGCAAGCTGGCTGTCTCTATTCACTGTAACGGAGGTCTTCGTGATGAGGACGCCGCGTTACAAGGCCGTGCTGCCGGACGCGGAATACTGGAAACGCCTGGTTCCCTGCCAAACTGCCTGCCCTGCCCACACTGACGCCGGCAGATACGTACAACTCATCGCCGAGAACGGATACGAGGCTGCCTACCACGTGGCACGCTCGCCTAATCCCTGGGCTTCGGTCTGCGCTCGCATCTGCGCCGCTCCCTGTGAAGACAACTGCCGGCGCGGCAAGATTGATTCCCCCGTGGCCATCCGCGCCCTAAAGCGCGTGCTCTGTGAGCGCTTTGGGCCGGAAAGCCGCACGCCGGTTGCATTGGAAACCGATTGCGGCAACAAGACGCCGTGGCACTTTCCGATTTTGAACGGCGAACGCGCCAATGTGGGGCGAGGGCGCAAGGTGGCGGTGGTCGGCGCCGGCCCCGCAGGCCTGGCCTGCGCCCACGACCTGGCCATCATGGGCTACAGGCCGACGGTGTTTGAGGCCTCCTCGGTTCCAGGGGGGATGGCCTTTCACGGCATCCCGGAATTTCGGCTAGTGCGGTCCGTGCTGCAGGCCCAGGTGGAAGAGTTGCAGCGGCTTGGAGTGGAGATACGCCTGAACACGGCGCTCAGCCGCCAATTTGGACTGAGCCATTTGCGCGGGCAAGGCTATGAAGCAGTGTTCCTCGGCGTGGGCACCCAGGGTGGACGCGACCTGGCGGTGCCGGGCGTGGAACTTGACGGCATCGTGAAGGCGGTTGAGTTCCTCCTCAACGTTAACCGCGGTTACCGGGTCACCTTGGGCAAAAAGGTTGTGGTGATTGGCGGCGGGTTCGTGGCCTTTGACGCGGCGCGTGCGGCGTTGCGCAGCTTTGGTCCGGAGCCGCCAGGCAGCGAAGGCCTGATTGCCGCACTGGACGTGGCTCGTACTGCCTTGCGCGCCGGCGGCTCGGAAGTCCACATGATCAGCCTGGAGTCGTTCCAGGAAATGCCCGTTTTGCGCACCTGCCAGGGCCATGAAGAATTCGAACAGGCCACGCGAGAAGGTATCATCTTCCACACCCAGCGCGGCGTGCGCGGTTTCCGCGGTGAGGCGGGCCGTGTGCGCGCCATTGACCTGATCGGCGTCAAGCGCACCTATGACGAAACCGGGCGCTTCAGCCCGGAATATGATTCCGCCATTGAAGAAATGATGGAGGCCGACTCCGTCATCCTGGCCATCGGCCAGCGCGCCGACCTCTCCTTTCTCTCCCCGGAAGACGGAGTCGAAGTAACTCCCCAAGGCACGGTCCGCATTGATGTACAGACCATGGCGACCACAGCCCCTGGAGTGTTCGCGGGTGGCGACGCTGCTTTTGGACCGCGCAACTTGATTGAAGCCGTAGCCAATGGCAAACAGGCTGCGCTTTCGATAGATGGCTACCTGCGCAGGTTCACGCCGGTGTGGGCCACACGCATGAAATTCCGCCAGCTGCGGACAAGCACCTACCAGATGCCGGCGGGCTACGAACTCGGCGAACGCACGGCCCCGCCCAGCATTCCCACCGACCGGCGCACCGGGCTGCAAGAAGTCGAACTGCCGTTTTCCGAGGAGCAGGCGCGGGCGCAGGCCGAGCGCTGCCTGCATTGCCACACCCAAACCATCTACGATCCCGCGAAATGCGTTCTTTGCGGCCGCTGCGTGGACGTTTGTCCGCAGCACAGCCTGAAACTGGTGCCGCTGGAACAACTGGAGACGCAGGGTGTTGCCAGGGAACATCTGCTGGATTTCTACGGCATGAAAGCGGAGGGACAGCCGCTTTCAGCCATGATCAAAGATGACGAACGCTGCATTCGCTGCGGCTTGTGCGCGCAGCGCTGCCCCACAGGTGCGATGACCATGGAGGTGCTGAGCTATGAAGATCGCCAACTTGCTGCCGCGGCGGTCGCCGCCGCCGACTGAAGCCCCACTGCAGCCGCAGCGGCGCTCGTTCCTGCAAAAGCTGGGACTGGGGGCGTTGCTGGCGGCCGTGGGAGGCGAGGGCTACACCCTGGTGCGCGCTCTGGTGCCGAATGTCCTCTATGAACCGCCCATGCGCTTCAAGCTGGGCTCGCCACAGCAGTTTCCAGAGGGCGTCACCTTCCTCGATGAGCACCGCGTGTTCATCGTCCGGGAAAAAGACACGCTGCACGCCATCTCCGCCACCTGCACTCACCTGGGTTGCACAGTGAAGGCAATCACTCTGGACCAGCCACGGCGGATAACGCTTCGTGGCAAGGCCATGGACATCCAGGCGGAGTTTCACTGCCCTTGCCACGGCTCGAAATATTACGGCGAGGGCACCAACTTTGCCGGCCCGGCGCCCAAACCGCTGCCTTGGCTGGCCATGGAAATTTCCCCCGACGACGGTCAACTGGTGGTGGATGCGTCGCGGACTGTGGGACATGAGTTTCGTCTGAAGGTTTAGCCCGGAGGTGGCGCATGCAAATCCGCACTGCATGGGAGAAGGTTACCTGGAGCTGGAATCCCCGCGGGGAGCGGGAAGCCGGAGATTCCATCGTGCGCAATCTGCTGCTGCACTGGTTTCCGGCAAAGGTCTCCCTGCCCAGCCTAAGCTTCCGTTATTCCCTGTGGCTGGGAACAGTGGCGGCTACCTTGTTTTTCCTTCTGACTATCACCGGGGTCGCGCTGATGTTCCTGTACGTTCCTTCGGTGGAACGCGCTTACCTTTCCGTTAAAGATATCGAGTTCGTCACCTCCTACGGCTGGTTTATACGCGGCGTTCACCGCATTGCCGCCCACCTGATGGTGGCTGTGGTGGTGCTCCACATGGTGCGCGCCTTCCTCACCGGCGCCTTTAAGAACGGCTTCGGAAACGTGCAGAACCGTCCTTTGAACTGGATCATCGGCGTGGTCATGCTGCTGGTAACGCTGTTGCTTTCCTTTACCGGCTACCTGCTGCCCTGGGACCAGTTGGCTTACTGGGCGGTCACGGTGGGCACCAACATTGCGCGCGCCGCGCCGGTGCTGGGTGAAGGCGTGCGCTATGTGCTGTTGGGCGGCCACCAGATCGAGCAAAGCGCACTGCTGCGTTTCTACGTTCTTCATTGCTTCTTCCTGCCGGTGCTGCTGCTGGGCCTGTTCGCCTGGCACATGTGGCGGATCCGCAAAGATGGTGGCCTGGCCTGCATGGACCAGATGATCCTGACCTCGCCAGAGGAAGTGGCTGCTGGCGCGGGCCAAAAGACCTATGCGCTGCTGGGTATCACCGCGGGCCGTACCGCCAGCGTGGAGATGAGCGCTCCGGGCGATGGACAGCATGAAGTAGCAGGCTCGCCCAACCTGACCCGCCGCATCCTGCTGGTGGCGCTGGTGACGGTAGTGGTCTGCGCCGTGCTCGCCCTGCTGGTGGCGGCGCCGCTGGAACAGGCCGCCAACCCCATGGTCACCCCCAATCCCGCCAAGGCGCCCTGGTATTTCCTGTGGCTGCAGGAGCTCGTGACCGATACGACAGTAAAGCTGGGAGATTTCACCATTAACGGCGCCCTCATCGGCGGCGTTCTGGTTCCGGGACTGTTGGTACTTTTGCTGGCGGCGTGGCCTTATCTTGAGCGCAGTTCTCCACTTGCCACCGGCCTGTGGTTCGCGCGCGAGCGCCGCACGCAGAACCTGGTCTTCCTTGGGATCTTTGTGCTGGTCCTCGTGCTCACCGCCGTGGGCACTTTCATGCGAGGGCCGTCGTGGAATTTCTATTGGCCGTGGGAGGCCTGGCCGGACATCCCGCGCAATTTCTAGCACCTGGCCGGGGGGCGTTATGGCTGCGAACCGTGACACGCTTTGGATTTACGTGGTGGGCGCGCTGCTTCTGCTGGTAACGGTGGCGGTTTACACACAGTACTTCCAGCCAGAATGGAAGGATTACCAGGTCGGGTTCCACGATCTTATCGAACAAAAATTGGGCGCCCAAAAAGCAGCACAGGCGCCAGCGGGCCTGCAGCAGGTATGGGCGCGGCAACTGGACCGGGTAGACCGCTGCACCACCTGCCACACAGGAACAGATTGGGCCGGACTGGACAGCGCGCCCGAACCTTACCGCGCACATCCTCGCGAAATCCTGGCGCACCACCCGATTGCCGAGTATGGCTGCACCAGCTGCCACGGCGGGCAAGGTTATGCCACCGACATGGTGCGCGCCCACGCCACTACCCTCGAACACTGGGATGAGCCGCTGCTGGGCAAGGAACTGGGGCAGGCTTACCTGATCGGAAAC
>DATEGI010000218.1:0-22496 GCA_035280205.1 Terriglobales bacterium
CGCCCGTCCCCACACAGGAACCGCCAGGACATCGGGAGAATTTCCTCGCACGGCAGCTGAAGATCCTGGAAGCGCAGGGGTCCCTTCGACTTCGCTCAGGGCAAGCTCTTCGATTGCGCATGGCGATTCGCGAGCGAATCGCCATACTCCGCTCAGGATGACAGACCTAAAATTCTACTGCTGTGGCTCTGAGCCTTCGGGCGGGCCGCCTTGGCCCTTGTTCTGCTGGCGGAGAATGCGGGCGCAGGGATCGCCGCCGCCGCGGTGCATGCCGCGCATGCCGCCTCCCATTCCTTTGCGGTCTCCTCTCCGCTCCTGGCGGCACTGCTTGAGTGCGTCCTGCTGTTGCGGCGTGAGCAGTCCGTGCACCTGCTGTTCTGTCTGCTGAAAAGCTTGCCGCACCTGGTCGCGCTTCTGCTGCGCGCTTAAGGAAGAGTTCTCGCAGATGCCGACCACCTGCTGGTGGGTGGTTTTGTGGATGTCCCTGATCTTCTGCCAGGTGTCCTCGGAGACACCGGCTTGTTTGAAACACGGGGACTCGCCGCCGCGCCGGCCTGCCTGGGGTCCGGGCGCTGCCGTTTCGGGCGGGGCGCTCTGCTGATCCTGGGCACACAGAAGGACGGGGGTGAGGAGAATAACCATCATGGCAGCCAACAAACTTCCTTTACATTTGCGCATACTTCTGCCTCCGGTTTTGATAACCCGGATTGTAGTGGCAGAGTTGTTGTGGGGAGATGAAACATTTTGTAAAGGGAAGGACCGGCGGTAGCTAGTAGCTGGTAGTTGGGTAGTTGCAGGTAGTAGCCAAGTACAGTCTAAAGGAGAGTTCTCTTGTGGCGAGTATGATGCCGGCAATGGCCACAATCCTGGTCGCCACCTCGAACGCGGGCAAGTTGCGCGATTTCGCCGCTGCTGCCGCGGAACATGGAGTCGCGGTATGCGGGCTGCCGAACTTCTCTTCCCTGCCCCAAGTGCCCGAAGATGAGCCCACCTTCGAAGCCAATGCCCAGAAAAAAGCGGAATTCTACAGCCGCTTTGCCGCGGGGGCGATCGTACTGGCGGACGATTCCGGCTTGGAAGTGTGGGCGCTGAGCGGAGCTCCGGGGGTACGCTCGGCGCGGTACGCCGCGACTTCGGCGGAAGAAAACGCCAGCGACGCGGCGAACAACGCCCGGCTCCTGTCTGAATTGGAAAGCGTGCCCGAAGACGAGCGCCACGCGCAGTTCGTTTGCGTGATTGCGGCAGCGCGCGATGGCAAAGTTCTGGCTACGTTTCGCGGCGAGGCGCAGGGCGTAATCCTCCATGCGCCGCGAGGCTCAGGCGGCTTCGGCTACGACCCGCTCTTTTATTTTCCTGGGCTGGGAAAGACGTTCGCCGAATTATCAGCGGCGGAGAAGGCGCGCGTCAGCCATCGCGGACAAGCGTTTCGCAAATTTCTGGATTGGATGGAAAGGCAGGAGTAGGAAGTCGAGAGTTAGTAGTCAGGCCTTGTGGATGACCCAGGTTAGCGCCCAAAAGCAGGGCGCGAACCTGGGCCACCAAGCGGCAAAACGGCTCAACCTTGACTCTGGCACATCGAGAAAAAGATAATAGAGAGTTTCGCGCTTTCATTCCGAAGTCTTAGGAGTAATCGTGGCAACGGTCGGCAGTACGGCCCCGGTTGCCGGAGCCAAAGTTCCCGAAAAAGTTCATTCAGGGGTAGCTCCGCTGCGCGCCGGGCAGGGGCATTCATTCTTCTGGCGTCGGCTGCACTCGCTGAGCGGCATTTTTCCCATTGGCGCGTTCCTGGTCGAGCACTTTTTCTCCAACGCCTTCGCCACTAATGGCGCTGCTGCTTACAACGACAACGTCCGCTTCCTGGTCGGCTTGCCTTTCGTTTTCTACCTGGAGCTTTTCGTCATCTGGATTCCCCTTGCCTACCACGCCGGCTACGGGTTTTACATCTGGTACCGGGGCGACACCAATGTCGGCGATTATCCCTGGACGGGCAACTGGCTTTACACGACGCAGCGCTGGACGGGCGCCATCGCCTTCTTCTACATCGGGTGGCACGTGTGGTCCATGCGCTTTAATGGCGTGCACCTGCTGACCAACTCAGCCGCCGCTTTCTGGAAGGTGCAAAACGAATTCCACCATCCCTGGGCGGTGGTTTTCTACTTCGTGGGAATCATCGCGGCGTCCTGGCATTTTGGCTACGGCCTGTGGCTATTCGCCGCCAAGTGGGGCTTCTTCACTGGGGAAAACGCGCGGCGCAAGTTTGGCGTGGTGTGCTTGCTGGTGGCGATAGCGTTCATCGCGGTGGGAACGGCGACCATGGTTGCGTTCTTAACTTCACCACAGGTGGCGCCGCCGGCGAATATCGCAGCAGGAGTGCAGTAGAGGGCGGCTGCGGCCGCCAATTTTCATATGGCAACGAATCCCAAAATCATCGTAGTCGGCGGCGGGCTGGCGGGCCTGTCAGCCGTCATCAAAATCGCCGAAATGGGCGGGCATGTGGACCTGTTCTCCATTGTGCCGGTAAAGCGCTCGCACTCGGTGTGCGCGCAGGGCGGCATCAACGCCGCCAAGAACCTGAAGGGCGAAGGCGACTCCACCTGGCAGCATTTTGACGACACCGTTTATGGCGGCGACTTCCTGGGCAATCAGCCGCCGGTGAAGGAAATGTGCGAGGCCGCTCCCGGCATCATTGACCTGCTCGACCGCATGGGCGTGCCTTTTAACCGCACGCCGGAAGGGCTGCTGGATTTCCGGCGCTTTGGCGGCACGCTCTACAACCGCACCGCCTTCGCCGGAGCCACAACCGGCCAGCAACTGCTTTATGCCCTCGACGAGCAGGTGAGGCGACACGAAGCTGACGGCAAGGTGAAGAAATACGAGCACTGGGAATTTCTTTCCGCGGTGCTCGACGGCAACCGCGTGTGCCGCGGCATCTGCGCCATCGACCTGCACACGATGGAAGTGCGCACCTTCCCCGCCGACGCAGTCATAATCGCTACCGGCGGCATCGGCGCTATCTTCGGCAAGTCTACGAATTCGGTGGTCTGCACCGGCTCGGCCCAGTCCGCGCTCTACCAGCAGGGCGCCTTTTACGCCAACGGTGAGTTCATCCAGGTGCACCCCACTTCTATTCCTGGCGAAGATAAGCTGCGGCTGATGTCGGAGTCGGCGCGAGGCGAAGGCGGCCGCGTTTGGGTACCTAAGCAGAAGGGCGACAAGCGCGACCCCAAGTCCATCCCCGAGAGCGAGCGCTGGTATTTCCTGGAGGAGTGGTATCCCAAGTACGGCAACCTGGTGCCGCGCGATGTGGCCACACGCGCCATTTTCAAGGTGGTTTATGAGTACCAGCTGGGCATTGACGGCCAGCCCATGGTCTATCTGGACCTGACCCATATTGACCGCAAGGTGCTGGACCGCAAGCTGGAAGGCATCCTGGAAATTTACGAGAAGTTCGTGGGGGACGATCCTCGCGATACGCCCATGAAGATCTTCCCCGGCATGCACTACACCATGGGCGGGCTGTGGGTGGATTACAAGCAGGCCACCAACATTCCCGGACTGTACGCGGCGGGCGAGTGCGAGTACCAGTATCACGGCGCCAACCGCCTCGGCGCCAATTCGCTGGTGTCCTGCATTTTCGGCGGTGAGGTGGCCGGTCCTGCCGCGATGGAGTACGCGCGCGCGCAGAAAGCGGCGGCCGGCAACGGCCACTTCGACGGCGAACGCAAGCGCCAGGAAGAAATCAATGCCAAGCTGCTGAAGGCGGATGGCAGCGAGAATCCTTTCCAGATCTGGCGCGAACTGGGTGATGTGATGACCCGCACCTGCACCGTCATCCGGGACAACAAGGACCTTGCGCAGACCGATACCAAGCTGTGCGAGTTGCTGGAGCGCTACGGCAAGGTGAACCTAAGCGACCGCTCGCAATGGGCCAACACCACGTTCGCGTTCACCCGCCAGCTTTACAACATGCTGCAACTGGCGCGGGTGATCGCCCAGGGCGCGCGCATGCGGGATGAGTCGCGGGGCGCGCATTACAAGCCGGCGTTCCCCGAGCGCGACGACAAGAACTGGCTGAAAACGACCAAGGCGTATTTCGCGCCCGATGCCGACGAACCGCGGTTCGAGTTCGAGCCGGTGGACATTTCGCTGATTCCGCCGCGGGCCAGGAAGTACTAGCTGGATGGCTGACTAGCTGTCTGGCTCATTTGTAGCGCCGGCATCTTGCCGGCTGTCGCGAGGGCATCTTGCCCTCGCACTGCGGGCGAGACGCCCGCAGGACAGCCGCCGGGACGGCGGCGCTACGAAACTGAGTGGAACGCTGAGTGCTCTTATATGGCCAACAACAACACCGTCCTGATCAAAATCAAACGTCAGAATGGCCCTGATTCCAAATCCTACTGGGAAGAATTTGAGGTCCCCTACCGGCCGGGGATGAACGTGATCTCGGCCCTGATGGACATTGCGCTGAACCCGACCACCCGCCAGGGCAAGGCCACAACGCCAATCACCTACGACTCGAACTGCCTGGAAGAGGTGTGCGGCTCCTGCGCTATGCGGATCAACGGGCGCGTGCGCATGGCCTGCTCGGCGCTGATTGACAACCTGGAAAAGCCCCTCCGCCTGGAGCCGCTCACCAAGTTCCCCGTAGTGCGCGACCTGACGGTGGACCGCTCCGTGCTGTTCGAGAACCTGAAGCGGGTGAAGGCGTGGGTTCCGATTGATGGCACCTACGATCTGGGCTCCGGCCCGCGCATGCTGCCGGAAGAGCAGGAAGCCGCCTACCCTCTCTCGCGCTGTATATCCTGCTGCTGCTGCATGGAGGCCTGCCGGCAGTTCAACGAGCAGACCGGATTCGTCGGCGCCGCCGCGATTTCGCAGGTGCGGTTGTTCAACACTCATCCCACGGGCAAGGCACTGAAACGCGAGCGCCTGGCGGCGCTCATGGGCGACGGCGGCATTCACGAGTGCGGGTATGCCCAGAATTGCGTCGAGGTCTGCCCCAAGGACATTCCCCTCACTAAGTCCATCTCCGAGGTGGGGCGCGAAGTGATGAAGCAGGCCATTGGGGATTTGTTCCGCAAGTAAACCACACATTCCATCGCGCCGGGCTTGCACGGCCAAAATTCCAACCGGCGTCATCCTGAACGGCTTCAGCCGTGAAGAGCCTGCCCTGAGCCTGTCGAAGGGATCTCGAGCGTAACGTAACCCTCGCTGCGATGCACGCGAGATGCTTCGGGGCTAAAGCCCCTCAGCATGACGCCGACTCCGCGCCATCTGTGTTGCCGAAGTTTGCTCTTGTTGGTTCACTCACAGAAATCTGTCCCCACAATCCCGCCATTCTGGCTTAGAATTTTTCTGCTGCAGTTGAATCACCCCGCGGGAGCAGATCTTAGTGAATCACGCCATTCGGTCGAACCTGGTAATCGTATTGCTGTTTGCCCTGATTTCCCTGCCCGCGCAGGCCCTGCATTACCGCGTCCGGCACAGCCAGCACTTCCGGCGAACGGCGCATCACCACCGCTATTACCATCACCGCCACATCGTGTGGACGCCGGTGCTCCACGGTTCGCACGATTCGCTGTTGCGGCAGAATGAAGAGATTGACCGCCTAGGCCTGCCCCGCATCGCTGACGACGGGCAACTGGAAGACCTGGAGCAGCAGCACGAACTGGTTCCCATCCGCGAGAGCCGGGCGCTGGCCATCCACCCCCAGTTGACCGCCCAGGACCGCTTTTGCAAGTCGTGGACGCGCGACTTCCTGCGCGACCTGGCGCAAGCGCATTACCAGAAGTTCCACACTCCCATCCAAGTGAATTCAGCGGTGCGCACGGTGGCGCAGCAGGAGCACTTGCTCCGTTATAACCACAATGCAGCCCCGGCATCGGGTGACACCGAATCGTCGCACGTTGCGGGCCTCACGGTGGACATTTCGCGGCGGGGCATGGGGCGGGCCGAGCGCAAGTGGATGGAGAAAAGCCTGCTCGATCTGAAAGCGCAGGGCTTGATCGAAACAGCCGAGGAGCGCCGCGAGCCGGTGTTCCACATCATGGTGACTAAGCGCTATGGGGATTGGCGCCTGGCACACATCGAGCACAAGGACGTTGCATCGCCGGCGCAGAGCGCGGAAGAACGGGAGAGCACGGGGCCTGCGGTACAATGAGGCCCCATGTTCCGCAAATCCCGTGCTGTTCTTGTTTTTCTTCTCTGCTGTACTTGTGTCTTCGCCCAGACCGAGGTCACCAAAATCTCTCCTGAAGCGCGGCGGATTCACGATTCCGCCATCGTCATTGACACCCACGCCGATACCCCGCAGCGTTTCATAGACGAGCATTTCGATATCGGCACAGTCACGCCGGTCACCGAAGGCAATGTGGACCTGCAGAAGGCGCGGCAAGGCAACCTGGGAGCGGAATTCTTCTCCATCTGGGTGGACCCGCAGACCAGCGCCGGCCACTACACCCAGCGCGCACTGGACTTGATTGATTCGGTTTACCAGCAGGCGACGCGCCACCCCGACCAGATGGTGATGGCCTTCAGCGCGGAGGACATCGTGCGCGCCCGCACCGGCCCCCACAAGCGGTTGGCCGCGCTGATGGGTGTGGAAGGCGGGCACGCGATTGAAGGCGATATGCGCGTGCTGCGCGACTTCTACCGCCTGGGCGCGCGCTACATGACCCTCACCTGGTCCAACACCAACGAACTAGGCGACTCTTCCGGCGACATTGACGATCCTAAGGTGCAGCACCACAACGGGCTCACGCCGTTTGGCAAAGAAGTGGTGCTGGAGATGAACCGACTAGGCATGATAGTGGACATCTCGCACGTAGCCGATAAGACCTTCTGGGACGCGATTGCGGTGACTAAGGCACCGGTGATTGCTTCGCACTCCTCCGCGCGTGCCCTGGTGAACGCGCCCCGCGACATGACCGACGACATGCTGCGCGCCGTGGCCAAAAATGGCGGCGTGGTAGACGTGAACTTCTACTCCGCCTTTGACGACGAGAATTTCCGCAAGGCCGCCGACGCTCAGCGAAAAGAAGTGGACGCCGCCACCCAGCAGTACATCGCTAAACACAAGGCCGCGGGCAAGCCGGTCAGCTACATGGAGGTGGACCACATCCAGCGCGAGTTCTCGGCGAAAATTCCGCGCCCGCCGCTGAAGTCGCTGATTGACCAGATTGACCACATCGCTAAGGTGGCGGGCATTGACCACGTGGGGCTGGGCTCCGATTTTGACGGCGTCTCCGGAGCGCTGCCCAAGGGCATGGACTCCGTGGCCGACCTGCCCAAGATCACGCAGGCGCTGCTCGATCGCGGCTACAAGACTGACGACATCAAGAAGATTTTGGGCGGCAATGTGCTGCGCGTCTTCCGGCAGGTGGAGGAAGTGAGTCGGGAGATGAGGAAGTCAGTACCCAGTACCTAGTACCCCAGTACCTAGGCACTGCCATGTTGAGCGAGGGCGCATGCCCGAGTCGAAATTGAGGCGTTTAGCGGGCGTCGGAGCCCGCTGCTGAAATCCTGAGCGCAGCGAAGGATCTCCCAGGCTGAAGGTGCTTCACCTAACAACAGGAGCTCTCACTGAGATGTAAAGAACCCTGAGAGAACTCCCTTGAGCAAAAGTGATGAAGGATATTCTGCCGGGGTCCTTCGGCTCGGGCATTCGCCCTCGCTCGGGATGACAGTCGTGGAAGACGGAGCGAGGGCGGGACGCCCTCGCGACAGCCGGCGAGACGCCGGCGCTACGAAGATGCGCTTGCCTCCTCCGCGTCCTCGACGTCTCGGCGGTAAACACTTACATTGCGCTTGGCACGCAATTTGTGAAAAGATTGCGCTTCCCCGAACAGGAGCATTCATGAAAACCTTCTGCCTCACTCTTGTGCTCGCCCCGGCGCTGATGCTGGCCCAGACCAAGCCGGCGCCGAAAACCACCCCGCACCACGTCACGCCGCATCATGCAGCGCCGGTTAAACCGCAACCGCAAGCCGTTATTCATACCAGCGCCGGCGACATGCACTGCACGCTGTTTCCCGACAAGGCGCCGATTGGCGTAGCCAACTTCATCGGTTTGGCCAAGGGAACCAAAGATTGGACCAACCCGGTCAGTCACGCCAAGAAACACGGCGTGCCGCTTTATGACGGCACTATCTTCCATCGGGTGATTCCCGGCTTCATGATCCAGGGCGGCGACCCGGCGGGCACGGGCGCGGGCGACCCCGGCTACGCCTTTAAGAACGAAGTGCACCCCGACCTGAAGTTCAGTGTTCCCGGACGCCTGGCCTACGCCAACGCCGGCCCCGGTACCAACGGCTCGCAGTTCTTCATTACGGAACTGGCCTTCAGCGGCCAACAAGCCGCCATGCTCAACGGCAACTACACCATCTTCGGGCAGTGCGACCCGGCCACGGTGGCGATGGTGAAGAAGATTGCCGCCATGCCGCGCGACAGCAACGACCGGCCGTTCCACCCCGTGCAGATCAAGCATATTGACGTCGTCGAGAGTCATGCCGCTCCGCATCGCGTTGCGCCCCGGCGGCGGCCTCGGGTGCAGCCCACGGCCAAGAGCGTACCCAAGCAGAGCTAAACCAGTCCCCACAATGAAGCGAGGGGCACAGGTCGCGCTGGTTCTTTCAGCCATATTCCTCTGTTTTTTTCTGTTCGGAATCACAGATGTTGGGCAGACAGTCTTACGTGGCCGCATTCCGCCGAATGTCAGCCACTGGGAACTGGATGATATCTACATGGGCGCAGGTTTAGCTCCTTGGGTTTGCGGTCTAGCGCCATCGGTGCTTTTCGCTTTTGTTGGAAGCGCATTGCTCATTTCGTACCGGTTAAAACGCGGCGGTTCGCGCTAAACCTCTTATCAACGGTAAGCTTGGCCGATTCAGCCGCCCCTCTGGTTTAAACTATCTGCATGACTCGTCAACCTGGAACTTACGCCATTTTTGAGACTAGCGAAGGCAACATCACCTGCCGTCTTTTCGAGAAGGATGCACCAAAAACGGTGCAGAACTTCATTGACCTGGCCGAGGGCAAGCGCGACTGGGCGGACCACGTCAGCGGCAAGAAGGGCCCCGGCCCGCTCTACAGCGGCACCATTTTCCACCGCGTCATTCCCGATTTCATGATCCAGGGCGGCGACCCCAGCGGCACCGGCATGGGCGGCCCCGGCTACAAGTTCGAGGACGAAACCAAGGGCTCACCGCACAAGTTCGATCGCTCGGGCAAACTGGCCATGGCCAACGCCGGCCCCAACACTAACGGGTCGCAGTTCTTCATCACCGTGGCGGCCACCACCTGGCTGACGGGCAAGCACACCATTTTTGGCGAAGTGGTCGAAGGCCAGGATGTGGTGGACAAGATCACAAGTGCCAAGCGCAACTCCCAGGACCGGCCGCTTAAGGACATCAAGCTGAATAATGTAAAGATTGAGAGGGCGTAGAGTTCGGCGCGGGCAAGATGCCCGCGCGACAGCCAGCGGGACGCCGGCGCTGCAAACCCTTTGCAACCATTCGCTGGCTGCGCACTCTGTACTTGCAGGCCTGGAGGCAGGACTTAATCCTGTATGCTAGCTGGGCGGCAATTTCACTTACCGATACGGGGGAGAATGAATGAGACTGCATAAGCTGATGGGGGTTATGGTCGCGGCGCTTCTGCTCGTCGGGTTGGCGGCAGCGCAGCCGCCCAAGGCCAAAGGGCAGAGCTGGACGGGGGTCGTCACCGATTCCATGTGCGGCGCCAAGCACATGATGGCCAACGCCGCCGACTGTACTCGCGCCTGTGTTAAGCAGGGCTCGAGCTACGCCCTGCTGGTGGGCGACACGGTTTACACGCTGAAGGGGCACGAGAGCGAGGTGGACAAGCTGGCCGGCCAGAAGGCGACGGTTACGGGAACTGCCGAAGGAACTACCATCCAGGTGGCCTCAGTCAAAGGCAGCTGAACAGCAGCCCCGAGTTCAACCAGGGCGGGAGCAGCAGCTCTCGCCTTTATTTTTTCTCCAAAATTTCACGCACGAAAATTAGTGCTGTGTTAGATTGTGGAAAATTTACCATTCCATACGGCGGAGGATTGTTGAATTGGCCCTAAGCATGGTTCCCAAGCGGGTTTTCTTTACCAAAGGCGTAGGGAAACACCGGGAACGTCTCACCTCCTTTGAGCTGGCGCTGCGCGACGCCGGCATCGCTTCACAAAACCTGGTTCGGGTTTCATCCATTTTTCCGCCCCAGTGCAAGCTGCTGTCCCGCGCCCAGGGACTGAAATATCTGCACCACGGGGAAGTGGTGTTTGCCGTGGTAGCCGAGAACTCCACCCGGGAGCCGCATCGGCTGTTGGCGGCGAGCATTGGCGTGGCTATTCCGGCCGACCGTAACACCTACGGCTACCTGAGCGAGCACCATTCCTTCGGCGAAAAAGAAGAAGCGGCGGGCGACTACGCCGAGGAACTGGCAGCGGAGATGCTAGCCACCACCTTGAACGTGGAGTTCGACCCCGACCGCTCGTGGGACGAGAAGAAGGAGATTTACCGCATCTCCAACAAGATTGTGCGCACCGCCAACGTTACCCAGTCGGCGGTGGGCGATAAGCGCGGCCTGTGGACCACGGTGATCGCCGCGGCCATTTTCATTATTTTCGACTGAGCGCCTTGCGGCTGGCTGCGGCTTTTTCCGGCTGCGGCTTTCCTGCCTGCTTGTCCAGGCGCTCCAGCACCGCGCCGACAATCAGCGGCAGGCCCACAGTGGCGTCCACAAACACCTCGCCGAACTTGCCGCCTTCGGCGGGAGGCACGAACTTGCCCCAGGAGACGGCTTCCGTGTAAGGACTGCCGGAGAGGCCGCCCCAGTAGACCGGCTCGGGGCAGATGCGCAGGCCGTAGTGATAGCGCTTGAGAGGCACGTCTTCCCCGCCCCGCCGCCGCCGCAGCTCGATAAACGGCCCGAACTGCTGCGCCCAATTGCGGGGCACGCCGCCGCCGATGGTGAAGATGCCCAGCCGTTTTTGCTTCAGCAGGGTGGCGGCAAAGTGCTCCAGGTCTTCGAAGGGATCGTAGCGCAACTTGGACTTGTTCTCGCGGGCGCGCATTCGGTTGTCGAGGGCAAAATCCAGGCCCAGTTCGGAATCGGTAAAGGCAGGTACAAACACCGGCACATCCTTCTCGTAAGCCGATTTCAGAATCCCACGCTCCTCCACGCTATCGTGCAGATGCTTGCCGATGGCCCGGTTCAGCTTCCAGGAGCAGACCACCTCCTCCGGTTTCCAGCCCTGCAAAACGCGGAAGACCACGCGTTCTACGTCGTCCAGGTTCTGCTCTGGTTCGATGGTGTCATAAACCCGGTTGTAGCCGGCCTGGTACAGCTCTTCGTCTTTGAAGTCGGGATTGACGCGAAAATGGGCGCGCCCGGTGGCCTCCACCAGGCCATGCGCCATCAGCGCGCCGGTGGAGACGATGGCTTTCACGATGCCGCGGTCAATCAGTTCAGTGATAATCAGGCCCTGCTTGGCCACGGTCATGGCGCCGGCGAGGGTCATCACCACGAAGCAATCCTTGTCGCGGGCCATGGCCTCCAGCACATCGGCGGCCTCGCCCAACTGGCGACCGGTGAAGGCAGTCTTGCTCATGGCGCGCACCAGGGCGTCCACCGAGTGGGCGCTGGCAAGGTCGAGCGGCTCCAGGGGCGTGAGGCGGTCTTCCACCGGATCGTGCAGCTTGCGTTCGATGCCTTCTCCACCCATGTGATTGCCGTGCTTCACGTTCACCTCCGCGTGGTAAGGGAAAGAGCAAGCTATATCGTTGGCTTGTTCCCCGTCAACACACGTAGCGCCGGCGTCTCGCCGGCCCAAGGCGCGGGCGGGACGTCCGCGTGACAGCGAGCCGGAGGCCGGCGCTACGGCGTTTGTTATGCTATTGCCCATGGCGGAAAGCAGACCGCAAAAGTTTCGCGTTGGGCTGGTGCAGATGTCGTGCACACCCGATCCGGACCAAAATCTGGAACGCGCATTGGACCACGTGCGCGAAGCCGCCGGGCGGGGCGCCCAGGTGGTCTGCCTGCCGGAACTGTTTCGTACCCAGTACTTCTGCCAACGCGAGGACGCCAGCCTATTCGACCTGGCGGAGCCCATTCCCGGTCCCAGCAGCACGCGGCTTTCGCAGGTGGCGCGACAACAGGGCGTGGTGCTCATCGCTTCCCTGTTCGAAAAACGCGCCCCCGGCATTTATCACAACACGGCCGTTGTTTTCGACGCCGATGGGGCCATGCGCGGCATCTACCGCAAGATGCACATCCCTGACGATCCGCTCTACTACGAGAAGTTCTACTTCACGCCCGGCGACCTTGGCTACCGCGCTTTCGACACGCAGGCTGGCCGCCTGGGCACGCTGATCTGCTGGGACCAGTGGTATCCCGAGGGCGCGCGGCTCACCGCGCTGCAGGGGGCGGAGGTGCTGTTTTATCCCACCGCCATCGGCTGGCATCCGGCGGAGAAGGAAGAATTTGGCGCCGCCCAGCACGACGCATGGCGCACCATCCAGAGGGCGCACGCCATTTCGAACGGCGTCTATGTGGCGGCGGTGAACCGGGTCGGCTTCGAAACCGGCAACGTGCGGGGCAAAGAGGCGGCCGGACAAGGGCTGGAATTCTGGGGCGGATCGTTCCTGTGCGACCCATTCGGCACTGTGATGGCCGAAGCTTCCAGCAAAGAGGAAGAAATCCTCATTGGCGAGATAGACCTGCACAAACTGGAGGATGTGCGCCGCAATTGGCCCTTCCTGCGCGACCGTCGCATTGACAGCTACGCGCCCATTACCAACCGCTTTCTGGACACGCCGCAAACGTGACCGCACACCCGCCAAGGATGCCTCCGGGCGCCTCTCCTGCGGAACTCGGGTACCGCATGCCGGCCGAGTGGGAACCACACGCCGCCACCTGGATTGCGTGGCCGCACAACCGCGAAGACTGGCCGGGCAAATTTCAGCCCATTCCCTGGGTGTACGCTGAAATCGTTCGCCATCTTGCGCGGCATGAGATTGTCGAGATTATTGTCAACGACGCCGAAGCCGAGCGCGGCGCACGCAAGCTGCTGAAGTCAGCCGGGGTGGAACTGGGCACAGTAGTGCGCTTTCACCACTGGCCGACGGACCGCGTTTGGACCCGCGATTACGGCCCGATTTTCCTCCGCAAGGATTCCTCGCCTCGAACCTGGACACTGCAGAACTCGCCCGGAGAGCGGCCTCTGCTGGCCACCACCTGGCGCTTCAACGCCTGGGCCAAATATCCCAACTGGAAGAATGACGCGACAGTCGCCGCGAAGATTGCCGCCGTGCAGGGTGTCGCCGCGGTGCAGCCGGTTCTGGAGCTGGCGGGCCGCAAGCACCGCGTTGTGCTGGAAGGCGGCAGCATTGATGTGAATGGCTGGGGCACGCTGCTGACCACGGAAG
Organism: Terriglobales bacterium; assembly: GCA_035280205.1. Taxonomy (GTDB): domain Bacteria; phylum Acidobacteriota; class Terriglobia; order Terriglobales; family Acidobacteriaceae; genus JAICWP01. The sequence continues at coordinate 13,434 of DATEGI010000218.1, forward strand.
AGTGCCTGCTGAGCCCGGTGCAGGCACGCAATCCGCGGGTCAGCCGCGAGCAACTGGAACAGGTCTTTGCCGATTACCTGGGCGTCAGCAAGGTGCTGTGGCTGGGCAGCGGCATCGTAGGCGATGATACGCACGGGCACGTGGACGACCTGGCTCGCTTCGTCGGGCCCGACACGGTCGTGGCGGTGGTGGAGCGCGACCCCACGGACGCGAACTTCGCTCCCCTGCAGGAGAACCTGCGCCGCCTGCGCTCCATGAGCGACCAGGATGGGCGCCCGCTGCGCGTGGTCGAATTGCCCATGCCTGCGCCGCTCAGTTTCCAGGGCCGGCGACTGCCCGCGAGCTACGCCAATTTCTACATTGGCAATGGGCTGGTGCTGGCGCCGGTGTTCAACGATAAGAATGACCGCGTGGCGCTGAACATCCTGGCCGAGGTCTTCTCCGACCGCGAGGTGGTGGGAATTTATTGTGGCGACCTGATCTGGGGTTTCGGCGCCATACACTGTATGACCCAGCAGCAACCCGCCGCGTAAATTCTTTTCGCCACGGATTGACGCGGATCTTCTTTGCGAATGTCATTCTGAGCGAGGACGCGGCGAACCAACCCGCGTCCGAGTCGAAGGACCTTGCGTTTAGTTTGTGGAGATTAGACGCAAGGTCCCTCGATTCGCGTTCGTCTCGTGGACTCGACTCGCGCTCGCTCGGGATGACATAAGAAGGGGCTTTTGCTCGGGATGAAGAAAAGGCAATCCGTCGCGTTGATCTGTGGCGAAGAAGTTACGCGGCGACGCGGGCGGCGATCCAGTCCCCGACTTCGCGCGTGCCCAGGCCGCCACCCACATCCTGCGTGGTTTTCTTCTGCTGCACGGCTGCCAGCACGGCAGCCTCAATTTTTTCTGCCGGACTGGTCAACCCCAGGTGTGCCAGCATCATGGAGGCGGTCAGGATAGCGCCCATTGGGTTGGCGATGTATTTGCCTGCGATAGGCGGGGCGGAGCCGTGCACCGGCTCGAACATCGAGGTGCGGCCGGGATGGATATTGCCGCTGGCCGCCATACCGAGCCCACCCTGCAGCCCTGCGCCCAAGTCGGTGATGATGTCGCCGAACATGTTGTTGGTCACGATGACGTCGAACTGGCGTGGGTCGCGCACCATCTGCATGCACAGCGCGTCCACGTACATGTGCTCGGATTTGATGTCGGAGTATTCCTTGCCTACTTCCTTGAACACGCGCTGCCACAGGCCGTGGGCATAGGTCATCACATTGGCCTTGTCAGTCATCAACAGCCTAGGTTGGCGTCCCGGGAGGGCATGTTGGCGTGCGTACTCGAAGGCGTAGCGGATGATCCGCTCCACGCCCTTGCGAGTGTTGACGTCCTCCTGCACCGCCACTTCTTCTGGCGTGCCCTGCTTGAAGACGCCGCCCACATCCACGTAGAGGCCTTCCGTGTTCTCGCGAATCACGGTCAAGTCCAGGTCCCTCGGCTCTACTCCTTTGAGCGGGCAAAGCGAGGCGTCGAGCAGCTTGACCGGGCGCACATTGGCGTACAAATCCATTTTGAAGCGCATGCCCAGCAGGATTTCCTTGGCATGAATGTTGGAGGGCACGCGAGGATCGCCGAAGGCACCCACCAGGATAGCGTCGAAGTCGCGCCCCAGCATGGTGAATCCTTCCGGGGGAACGGTGGTGCCGTCATTGAGGTAGCGGTCGGCGCTCCAGTCAAAGTGCTGCATCTCCACGGGAGCGCCGGAGGCATCCAGCACCTTTACCGCTTCGGGGAGCACTTCCCTGCCGATGCCGTCTCCTGGAATGACTGCAATTCTCTTCACTCTGGCGTTCACGGCGAAAAGTGTACATGAGCAGGTTCGATTTCGCTGCCGCGTGGGTTGACTTCGCGCCGCTTGGGCATTTACCTTCCGCATTCGCAGAAAAAAGCCCGGAGACCCCATGGTTCATCGCCCCACAGTGTTGTTGATAGTGTTCTTGCTTGCTGTTGGCTCCGTTTTTGCCCAAGACAAGCCCGAGGCGCCTAAATTCGATGTGCGCGCCCACTACACCAAGTACGAATACCGCATCCCCGTGCGGGACGGCGCGCGCCTGTTCACGGCGGTGTACGTGCCCAAAGACGCGTCTCCCACGCGCCTGTATCCCTTCCTTATGGAGCGCACGCCCTACAGCATTGAGCCTTACGGCGAGGATCAATATCCCCGGCGGTTAGGCCCGTCAGAGGAGTATGAGAAAGCTGGCTACATTTTTGTGTTGCAGGATGTGCGCGGGCGCTACCTGTCGGAAGGAACCTGGCGGGAGATGACGCCACACATTGATCATCCGCAATCAAAGACTGATGTAGATGAGAGCACCGACGCCCACGACAGCATTGAGTGGCTGCTCAAGCACGTCCCCTACAACAACAGCCGCGTCGGCATCTGGGGACTCTCCTATCTGGGCTTCTACACGGCAGCCAGCATCATTGACTCGCACCCCGCCATCAAGGCAGCCTCGCCGCAGGCGCCGGTCACCGATCTCTACATGAACGACGACGCCTACCACAACGGCGGCTTCATGCTGGCCGCCAACTTCGACTTCTATGCATACTTCAAGCCGCAACCCAAACCCGCGCCGCCGCCGCGTTATCCCAGCCAGGTAGACTTCGGGACCGAAGATGGCTACCAGTTTTTCCTGAATATGGGTCCGCTGGCCAACGCTGACCGGCTCTACTTTAAGGGCCGTAATCCCCTGTGGAATGATCAGGTTTACCACACAACTTACGATAATTACTGGAAGTCGCGCAGCATTCCCTCTCACCTGCATAACATCCATTGCGCGGTGCTGACCGTCGGCGGCTGGTTCGATGCCGAGGATGTGCAGGGCCCCTTCAACGTTTTCCGGGCGGTTGGGCAGAATAATCCCGGCATTTACGACGGCATCGTGATGGGGCCGTGGGTACACGGTGGCTGGATTTTTCATGCTGGCCACAGCCTGGGAAGGGTGAATTTTGACACCGACACCTCTGCCTACTTCCACTCCAATATCGAGTTCCCATTTTTCGAGAAATACTTGAAGGGTGACGGCCAGCCCGATCTGCCCAAAGCTTATATGTTCGAGACTGGAAGCAATGTATGGCGTCAATACAGTGCGTGGCCGCCGCCGCAGGCGCTGAAGCGCACGCTCTACTTCCAAGCGGACGGGAAACTTTCGTTTACTCCGCCCGCCGGGAGTGGTTATGACGAGTACGTCAGCGATCCCAACCGCCCAGTGCCCTTCATTGATTACACCGCACTCGGCGCGCCCCAGGAATACATGGTTTCCGACCAGCGTTTCGCCTCCCGCCGGCCGGACGTGCTGGTGTACCAGACCGACCCGCTGGAGGAGGACGTCACTCTGGCCGGGCCAGTTTCCCCCAAACTGCGCGTTTCCACCTCGGGCACGGATTCCGACTGGGTGGTCAAGCTGATTGACGTATACCCGCCAGACTACCCGGAGCCGGAGGAAGAGAAAAAGCGGCCCGCCGACGTTCCCCCGCCGGTGGACTCCATGAGTGGCTACCAGCAATTGGTAAGGGGTGAACCCATGCGGGGCAAATTCCGCCACGGCTTCGAAAAACCAGTACCTTTCCCTCCCAGCAAGGTGGAAGAAGTGGATTTCACTATGCCGGACGTGAACCACACCTTCCGCCGCGGGCACCGCATCATGATTCAGGTACAAAGCTCCTGGTTCCCGCTGGTGGACCGCAACCCACAAACGTTCGTGGATATCCCCAACGCCAATGCCAGCGACTTCCAAAAGGCCACCGAACGAGTCTACCGCTCTGGGGGTCAGCCTTCGGGAGTGGAGGTAGAGGTGTTACCGGCGAAATAAAGCGGAATACGGCCAAGCTCCTCGGCCATTGACGTGAGCTTCGCTCGCCCGGACAGCCGTGGGCGGCTGTCCCCACGTATTCATACACAATCGCCGCCGAATCAACCTTCTACTCAGCATGTACCGGCTGTTGTGCGCTAACGGAACCGGCGGTAACCCGTCCAACGGATATCAGGCAAGGAGAGGGCGATGAAGGCGACCAATCAAGCATGGTACTGGCTGGCGACGGGCGTGCTGGCCCTGGGGCTGAACGGTTACTACCTGGATGGAGGCCTACAGGGGCTGCACCGCCTGGTCAACTGCGCCGAAACCCGGGTGACGGAAACCGGAGCGCAGTTCAGCCAGATGGCCGCGGTGGCCGAAGTCGCCATGACCGATTCGGCCGGCCTGCGCTGCGAGCGTTCGGCACCCACCTCGGTGGTCGGGGTTAGGCCCAACATTCCGCCAAGAACCCAAGCCAGGCTGGCGCAGTTGCAGGAGCGCATGGGGGAGATGCAGGCCGCCCGGGTTCAGGCCCGGATAGCGCGGTTACAGCAGGCTATGGCGCGGCGCGAGCTGCAGCGGGCGCAAGTGGAATGGCAGGATGGCCGAATTTCGATGGTGAACGATGCAGGACAGGTCCAGATAACGCTTCCCGGCGTGGAAGTCAACGTTCCACAGGGACCCGTTGTAGACGTACGGCAGCCTAACTAAGGTTCATAAATCCGGCCCTTGTGAATCCACCATCTGCCGTGGGTTGAAGTTGACTTCGAAACCGGCCGCTGCGCCGCGTTCCACGAACCTTAAATCCCTTTCGCTTCCCGCAAGAAGCGGCTTGCCCGTGGCATCGGTCTTGGCAAAGTGAAACACGACTCCACTGATCTTGCCATCCCTAGTCTGATCGATTTCCACGCGAACCGGGCGGATTCTTTGCTTACCCACAGCCAGATAGCTTTTATCCTTCAAGGTCGTCTCGTTGCTCTTCGCAAAAGCCCCCATGCTGGGCCCAACCACGGCGAGCAGGTACTCGCCGGGAAGGGGCGGCAGATGCTGATCAATGGACTCCGGTGAAATTTGCTTTTGCAGGACCAAGGATCGCGCCCATGCCTCGCGCAGCGTGCGTGAGGAAACCCAACGGACTACGAACACCGTCTGCTGAGTATCGCCACCAGCCTCGGCCTCCTTGGAGTGGGTGTCCATCATATCCACGCCACTTACGTCCTCGGCCGGGCCTTCCGGGGCCTGCAGAGCAGTGCGGCTCACCCGTTTTGACCAGGGCGAGTCGTAGAGGATCTTACGGACGTCATTGGCGTCCCAGTTTTTGTATTCTTTGTCCTTCCACGGGTCGCGCCCCCAGGCACTGGCAGACAACAACATGGCGAGGGCCAAAGCGAGCATTGGTTTCATGGCTTACCTCCGGCAGGCCAACTTCGTTGATGGTACCGACTTCCGAGCGCGTCAGGGCGGCAGTCCGGGAGGCTTGCTGTCTTACGTCTTTCGCATGTGGATTTCGCTGCCGCCACGCTCAAAGCGAACCTCATCCATTAGCTGATTGATCAGGTAAATGCCACGCCCGTGATTGGAATAGATATTTTCGCCGACGATAGGATTGGGGATTCCGGCGGGGTTAAAACCCGGCCCTGGATCGCGCACCACAATCAGCATGCCATGCGCTTCGTCGCAAGCCACGCAACACTCCACCCGCTTGGATGAATCATCACCACAGCCGTGACGGATGGCATTCGCCAGCGCTTCGCGAACCGCCGTTTCAATCTCAAACTCCTTGCCCACGGCGCACTTCATTTCCCGGGCCAGGGCAAGCACCGCCTCCACTACCGGAGAAATGGAATCAGTACGTGCGCTGATGGTGATGTCGAGCTGCACCTTCAGCTTTTTGCCTTCAAATTCACATCGTGAATTGCCCGAATCGTCCATGAGCGTCCCAACGGCGAAATGTGGTACTCCGGCTTGATTGTAACTGACACTAGTTCCTTTTTGGACTTGAGTGCGCGCGGTCACGGTCGGGCGTGACCCCAATCACGGCTGCCGCTGTTAACTCCTACATACCATAAGAATGTTGGCGTCTGCCCGCCGGCGCATGGGAGTGGGGAGGCTAGCATGGCCCATCAGTTGACTACCTGCACCTACTGCGGAGTCGGCTGTGGCCTTTACCTGGAAACTGCTGATAACCGGGTAATTGGCGCCTATCCCAGCATCTCCCATCCCACCAACCAGGGCAGAATCTGCGCGCGGGGATGGCATGTGCACGAAATTGCCAGTTCGCCCGAGCGCCTGGGAAAGCCGCTGCTGCGGAAGCAAGGCCAACTGCAGGAAGTGGGCTGGGCCGAGGCTTTCGATTTTGTGGCCACCCGGCTGAAGCAGATCCGCGAACACTATGGCCCGGACTCCATCGCCTTCCTCAACTCGCCGCGCTGCTCCAACGAAGACGCCTACCTGCTGCAGAAGTTTGCCCGCGCCGTGGTCGGCACCAACAACGTGGACCAGGGCAGCAGCGTGTTCTGCAACAACTCCATTGACGTGCTGCTGGAGATGACCGGCGTGCCCGCGGCCACCACCTCCGTAGCCGACCTGGGCGAGAGCGACGTGATCGTGGTAGACGGCGTGGACTTGGGGCGAAGGCTGCCTACCATCGGAGGGGCGGTGATTCGCGCCAGGCTGCGCGGAGCGCGGCTGATTGTGATCGGAACCCGCCGCCATCGCGTGGCCGAGAGCGCCGACCTTTTCCTGCAGATTCGGCCGGGCACGGAGGTGACTCTATACGGTGCCATGGCCAAGGTGATCCTTGATCGTGGGCTGGCGAATCAGGCTTTCATCAAGGCACGCTGCCGAAATTACGAAGATTTCCTGCGGCAGGCGCAGGAATACGACCTGCTGCAGGCGGCGGAAGTGTGCGGCGTGCCTGCGGAGATGATTGAACGGGCGGCGGTCACCTACGCCAGCGCCCGGGCTGCGTGCGTGCTCTATTCCACCAGCATGGAAGCCCGCAGCCGCGAAACCATCCGCGCGGTGGTGGACCTGGTGCTTCTCACCGGCAACCTCGGCAAGCCCGGAGCCGGAATTCTCGCCTTGAACGAACACAACAACCTGCAGGGTGTTTGCGACATGGGCATGCTGCCCGACCGTCTGCCGGGATACCAGCCGGTCACGAACAGTGCCGCACGCGCCCCATTGGAAGCGCTGTGGAAGGCGAAGCTGCCAGCCACCCCCGGCCTGCCAGCCGGTACGCTGCTGGCCAATGGCCACAACCACACGGTGAAGGCTCTGTGGATGTGCCATTACGATCCCGCCAGCGCCGCCGGCGTGGAAGAGGCCAGGGGACTTTTCGAAGATTTCAAGCTGGTGGTCTCCCAGCAGCTGTTCATCACCGATGCTGCCCGGTATGCCGATGTAGTGCTGCCTACGACCGCTTACGGAGAAGAGCAGGTCTCGTTTACCAGCACCGAGCGCCGCATTCAGCTGGCGCAGAAGGTAGTGGAGCCGGCGCCCGGACTGATGCCGGTGTGGCAGCAGTTGACCCAGGTTGCGCACCTGATGGGCGCGAATTGGAACTATGCCTGCGCCGCCGAGGTGATGGAGGAGATCGGCCAGGCGGTTCCCTTTTACAGCGGAGCCAATTACGAAAATCTGGCCCGCGAATATGGGCGGCAATGGCCCTGCACTAAGGACCAGCCCCTGGGCACACGCTATCTTTTTGCCAACGGCAACGGCTCTAAGTTTAATTTCGCGCCGGTTGCCAAGCCGCTGCCGGTCTCCACTGCAGCCGAGTATCCATTCCAGCTCTTTTTCGGCAGCTCCCTCTACTACTGGACCCAGGATGTACTGGTGCGCCACAGCGAGACGCTTAAGCGCGAATACCGCATTCTCTGGCTGGACTATCCCGATGGCTTCGTGGAGATCAACAGTGAAGATGCCAAAGGCCTGGGCCTGCGCGACGGCCAGAAGATCACACTTCGGACTGCGGCAGGCTCTGCCGAAGCGACTGCTCGGGTAACTCCCGAAGTACGAAGCGGCACCGTTTTCGTTCCTTATTTCCTGCGCGAAGTGGAGAAGAAGATTTTGCCCGGCATGGGCGACCGCAGCCAGCTGGTACCGGTGCGGGTGGAGAAGGTGGCCGCATGAAAGCGCGCGTCCTCGCCAAATCGGATGTGCTGGGCATCGTGGACCTGCTGCGCAGGCAGGAGTATGAGGTGCTGGCGCCATTCTGCGGTCGCGGGCGCGACACTTACTTTGACACGGTCACCGACGCCAACCGCGACCGCATTCAGCTCCATCTGCCCAATCCCTATTACCCGCCCAAGCGCTTTGTGTTTCCCCACATCGAACGCCTGATGAAGGCGGAGCGGAATAACGGCGATCTGCGGATCGAGCCTACCTATGAAGCGCCCAAGCGGGCGATTTTCGGCATCCGCTCCTGCGATGTTGCCGGCATTTATCACCTCGACCGCTTCTTCCTGGGCCGCGAGTTCAGCGACATTTACTACGAGAAGCGGCGGCGCAACCTGCTGCTCGTCAACCTGGTCTGCACCGACCCGCAGCGCGACATCGGCAAGGAGTGCTTCTGCATGTGTGCTGATACCGGCCCGGCCGCGCGCGACCATTTTGACTTGCAGTTAATGGACCTGGGCGACGAGTTCATGGCCGTCGCCGGCACGCCCGCCGGCGAAGCCTTGCTGGCCGATCCTATCTTCCGCACAGGGACGGAAGAGCACGTGGCCCGGCGCCGCGAAATTCTGGAGCATCTGCGCACCCACTTTGAGAGCACGATGACCAGCTGGTTTTCCGCCGCCGTGCGCTACGTCTCCCAGGGCAAGGTCACGGATAAGACCTGGGAGGAAATCGGGCAGCGCTGCCTGGAATGCGGCGGCTGCACCTATGTTTGCCCGGCATGTACCTGCTTCACGGTTGCGGACCGGCAGGTCAGCGCCACAGAGGTGGAGCGGGTGCGGGTGTGGGATTCCTGCGCCCTGGGCGGGTTTACCCGCATGGCCGGAGGCTTCAACCCGCGGCGCGCGGTGCACGACCGGCGCAACCGGCGCTTCTTCCGCAAGCTGTCGCATTACTTCATTCAGCGAGAGCTCTCCATGGCCTGCGTGGGTTGCGGGCGCTGTGCCGCCGTGTGTCACGGCGATATCGGCATGCCCACGGTGGTGGAGATGATCCGGCGGGCCACGGCCCAGGCGGAGGCGAGATGAGTGCGGGCGTCC
>DATEGI010000219.1:0-18215 GCA_035280205.1 Terriglobales bacterium
CCGCCAAAAAGACGGGCCGCAAAACCGAATCGGTAGCGAAGACGGGCGCCCGGAAAACCAAGCGCACCACTAAGCGCATTGTTCACAAAGGGGCGCGCAAAACGCGGCGCACGTCTACCAAAGTGGAGCACAAGACGACGACGGGAACAGAGCCGCAGTAAAGCAAGTTTCAAGGTTTCAAAGTTTCAGGAGCCAGCCTCGCGATGTCCCCGGAACCTTTGCGAAAAGCTGAAACTGGCTCCTAACCGCTACTCGTAGCGGAGTGCGGCAATCGGGTCGGACCGCATGGCGCGGCGCGCGGGCACGTAACAGGCCAGCAGCGTGACTGCCGCCATCAGAAAGATGACGCAGGCGTAGGAAAGCGGGTCAGCGGCGCTGACGCCGAACAGCAGGTGGGTCATGAGCCGCGAAAGCATCAGTGCGGCTGCCAAGCCGATGGCCAAGCCCAGAAAATACAACTTTAGCCCCTGCGCCATGACCGTGCCCAACACGTGCGCCGGTTGGGCCCCCAGAGCCAATCGCACGCCAATTTCCTGCATGCGCTGGGCCACGACGAAAGAAAGCACGGCATAAATGCCCAGCGCGGCCAGCAGCAGGGCGATGCCGGCGAAGCCGCCCAGCAGTCCGGTCTGCAGCCGTGCCGGGGCGACGCTTTGCTCCACCATTGCCTGCAGCGGCATGACAGCGGCCACCGGTTCGTCGCGGTCAACCACCCAAATCTGCCGGCGTACCTCTTCCGTAATCGTCAAAGGGTCGCCGGTGGTTCGCACCGCCAGCGAATCTGGGGGAAAGAAATCGGCCTGCTCGAAAGTGAAATATGCTTCGGGTCGCACCGGGACGTCCATGCCGCCCTGGCGCATGTCCGCAACAATGCCGATTACTGTGTACCAGGGATTGTCGGACTGCAGCACGCCGCGCTTGAACCGGCGCCCAACAGGATTTTCCCCGGGCCAATAGGTGCGCGCCATGCTTTCGTTTATCACCGCCACTCTCGGGCTGTCGGAGCCATCATTCCGGTCAAGCTGCCGGCCACGCCGCAGCGTCATGCCCACAGTGCGGAAGTAGTCAGGGTTGACCACGCGCACGTTGGCAATCAGAAGATGTTTAGGATCCACGAGATGGTTCTCCACGGTGACCACGCTGCCGCCGCCGGAATCGGCCAGCGGCAGATAGGTGGTGTAGCCGGCCGCAATCACACCGGGCAGGGTCTCCACCCGCTGCAATACCTGGCGATAAAACTCGCTGCGGCGCGCCCTGCTCTGGTACTTGGGATATTGCAGCCGCGTTTGCAAGGTGAGCACATGTTCAGCTCGGAACCCGGGGTCCTGGTGGTAGAGCTTTTCGAAGCTGCGGATCATGACGGCGGCCCCGGCCAGTAGAACCATGGCCAGAGCCACCTCGCTGACCACAAGCACGTTCCGCATCCGCTGTCCGCCTGCGCCCACATTGGAACGGCCGCCCTGTTTCAGCGGTCCGACAAGTTCCACCCGCGAGCCCCGCAAGGCAGGAAGGATGCCGAACAGCACTCCGGTGGCAATGGAGACACTCGCCGCGAAGACAAGCAGCGGGACATTCACGACCGGACCACCGGAGTTGGAGATGCCCGGGGGAATGAGTTGGCCGAGGAAGCGAGTTGCCAACACGGCCAAGCCGAGCCCAGCTGCCCCTCCAGCGCAGGACAACACCAGGCTCTCAACCAGCATTTGCTCGATCACACGCTTTCGGCTTGCCCCCAACGCCAGGCGCACCGCCAATTCGGCGGCACGAGCGCTGCCCCGCGCCAGCAGCAGGTTGGCAACATTGGCGCAGGCAATCAGCAGCAACAGAGCTACTGCCCCGAGCAGCACCAGGAGCGCCGGGCGCACATCGCCGGCAACCTGCTCGCGCAGGGGCACCACCACCGCGGTTAAATCGGACATGTCGCCCGTGGCAAGCTGCTTTCCCAGCAGCGCCATGGCTGCGCCCGCGCGTTGCGTCGAAATCCCGGGGCGCAGGCGCGCAACCACCTTGAGAAAGTGGTCAGTTTTCTTGTCGTCAATGTATCCGCTGTCCCACTGCGCTGGAACCCAGAGATCAACCTGCGGATCGAGGAACTGGAATCCCCGGGGCATCACGCCCGCCACCATGTATTTGGCGCCATTCAGCAGCAGGTTATGGCCGACCACCTCCGGCTGCGCGCCGAAGCGTCGGGCCCATAATCCGTAGCTCAGCACGGCGGTGAGCGGAGCGCCGGCGCGGCCGTCATCGGCGGTGAATGTGCGCCCCAAAGCCGGGGCAACCCCCAGCACGGAAAAGAAGTTGGCCGTAACCGTATCGGCGTGCAGATATTCGGGCTCGCCGCGGCCCAGCAGGTTGAAAGAGTTGTGCGTAAGAGCGGCCATGTCCTCGAAAGCCCGGTTTTGCTTTCGCCAAAGCTCGAAGGCCCAGGGGCTAGGGTTGTTGCGAGGAAACCTGTAGGTGGTGTCATCCTGCCAGAGCATCACCAGGCGCGTGGGCTCGCGATAGGGCAGAGGACGAAGCAGGACAGCATCAGCAATGTTGAAGACGGCCGAAGTAGCGCCTATGCCCAGGGCCAGTGCGGCGCCGGCAAAGAGCGCGAACCCCGGCGTTTTGCGCAGCATCCGCAGGGCATAGCGAAGGTCCTGCGCGAGGCGTTCGACCAGAGGAAGGCCACGCTGCTCACGGTAAGACTCGCGCAACTGGGCCATGCCGCCCAGCCGGATGAGCGCATCGCGCCGAGCCTGGTCCTCAGGCAGGCCTCGGCGCAGGTTTTCTTCCGCCAGCATGGCCACATGCGACTCCAGTTCCTCAGCAAAGTCGCCCTCCAGGCGGCGCATTCGCGCCCACGACCACAGTCGCGAGGCCCAGGTCCGCAAGTGCTCCCACATGGCAGATCCTCCGCTACAGCTCCAGCACGCGCTGCATCACCGCAGCGATGCGTTCCCAGTTTTCGGTCTCCTCTCGCAGCTGTTTTGCGCCACGCGCGGTGAGGGAATAGAACTTGGCCTTGCGATTATTTTCCGAGGTGCCCCAGGCTGCGCTGATCCAGCCCTTCTGCAGCAGACGGACGAGAGAGGCGTAGATGGTGCCTTGGTTCAGCAGCAGCACCTGGCCGCTGATCTGCTCAATGCGGCGGGCAATGCCATAGCCATGCAGCGGTCCCAGCGCGTGCAGGGTTTTGAGCACCATCAGGTCGAGTGTGCCCTGCAAGACTTCCGACTTGACCTCGTCCATGGCTCCTGTGGCCTCCGCACAGGAGTATGCTCTGGTTCATGTGGGATGTCAACAGAAGGGCGCCTCCGGCCGGTACCTACAAGACTGCCGCTCCAAACCCTGCAGCGGGCCCGCCTGCGGGCTCAGTGGACTGCTGTTGCTAATTGCGATTCAGGCGCCGCATACACCACTTCGCCATCGAACAAGGTCATCAGGCATTTCAGGTCTTTGATCTGCTCCGTAGGGACGGTGTAGAGGTCGCGGTCCCAGACGGCAATATCGGCTCTCTTGCCTACTTCAAGTGACCCGATTTTGTTTTCCAGGAACATCTGCCGCGCGGCCCAGGCGGTATAGGCACGCAGGGCGGTGTGCATGTCCAACGCTTCCGCCGTACCAAAAGGATGCGGGCCGTAGCTTCCCTTCAGAGTTTCGCGCGCCACAGACGCCCACAAGCCGTAGCGCGCTGGCAGGGGCGTAACGGAGTAATCGGATCCGCCAGCCCAAACAATGCTTCGCGCACGGAGGGTATTAAACGGCTCCAGGTGCTGATCGCGCTTAGGGCCGTAATTGCCGGCGTAGATATCGCCGATCCACCACAGAAATTCGGGCTGCATTTCCGGATAGCCGGCGTCGTAGGTCTTCTGCAGCCTGGATATGACGTCGAGGGCGTGCGGCGTGGGCAGGTTGGCGTGAATGATGCTGTGGCGCAAACCGGGGCGGGGTTGTTCCTGTTCAACCAGGGCGTAAGTATCCACAACCCAATCCATAGCGCGATCGCCCACGGCATGCGTGCCAACCGGGACGCCGTTCTGGTGAAAGAGGCGGACCATCTCGCGATAAACCGTCGGGTCAGTTTGCGGATAGCCGCGATTGCCAACTCCCGAAGCGGAGACGTCGGGCGTTGTGCCATTGCGCAGCCAGTCGTCATAAACCCAGCCGGTGCGGGCGCCCCCGGAACCGTCCATATAAATCTTGGCGCCGCAGGAGAGCAGGCGGTCGTTGCCCAAAGTGGCGGGCAGGCGGGGAACGGCGTTGATCTCGGCCAGCGCCTTGCGGGCCGACTCCAGGGTCGAGCCGGCGTGCCACAGCACGCAGATACGCTCCTTGAGTTGCATCTGGTCGAGCAGGGATTTGTACGCATCCCAGTGGATCTGCTGGATGTCAGGGTCTTTGACCGCGGTCATGCCCTCGCTGTGCAGGACTTTCTGGATGTAGAGAATGCCCTGGCGCATCTGCTCCGGAGTGGTGGGCGGGATGAGCCGGGTGACAGGCTCCATGGCGGACTCTTCTTTGAGAACGCCGGTGGGACTGCCCCGAGGATCGCGGTCAATGGTGCCGGCTTTGGGGTCGGGCGTGGCGGCAGTGACGTGCGCCAGTTTCAGCGCCAGCGAGTTGGCCACTCCGTAATGGCCGGTGGTATGGAGGAGCCACACGGGGTTGTTAGGCGAGACCGTGTCGAGGTCGGCCGCCGTTACATAACGGTGCTCAGCGAGTTTGCCCTCGTCCCAGCCTGAGCCGGTGACCCATTCACCTGCCTTGGCCAGGGCTATCTTCGCCTTCACTCGCGCCACAATTTCGGCCACCGACGCGGCATCCGAAAGCTTGACACCGTAGAGTTCCGCCACGCCTCCTTCGGCTATGTGGGCGTGCGTGTCAATCAGGCCAGGCGTGGCAGTACGGCCTCGCAGATCGATAATGCGGATGCCGGGCGCCTTGCCAGCAAACTGCAGAACGTCGGCGTCGGTCCCGACCTTCACAATGACGCCGTGACGGATGGCGAGCGCCTGGACTACGGAGTCCTTGGCATCCACGGTGAGAATGTGGCCGTGCAGCAGGACCGTGTCGGCTGCCGGGCCTTGCGCTGCGAGAATTTGAGTCAGCAGCAGGACAGCCGTCAAAACGCTCAACCAACTCAGCTTGCAGTACACGATCATAGGTCAGTACCTTTGGCGGAGGCAGTCTAACGTATGTATCCCTAAAGAACGAATGTTCTTGAATCTGGAAGCTGCACCGGTGGCCACTGCCCACCGGTTAAGGTTTCAAAGTTCCAGAGTTTCAAGAGCTACAGTTGCGATCAGGCGAAACGTTGAAACCTGTGAAACCTTGAAACCTGCGAAACCTTCAAGTGTTGAAGTTTCTCAGTAAACCTGTCAGTAAACCTGGGCCGGCAGCAACCGCATCCAGCGATGCTAGACTGGCGGGTCACTTCTCCCATGCGCGAGCAAGCCATTGCATAAGCCGGTGCTGGTGGTACACGGCGGCGGGTGGGCCATTCCCGACGACATGGTGGACGCCCACCTGAACGGTATCCGAGCCGCCATGGCCGCCGGATGGCATGAACTGGAGCACGGCGGTTCGGCGCTGGATGCGGTGGAAGCTGCCGTGGTGGTAATGGAAGATGACGAAGCCTTCGACGCCGGTCGAGGCAGCTTCCTCAATCGCGACGGCAGGGTGCAACTGGACGCGCTCCTGATGGATGGCGGCACGTTGCGAGCCGGCGGCGTGGGCTGCGTGGAGCGCATCCGCAATCCTATTCATCTGGCCCGCATTGTGCTCGAAGATAGTCCCCACGTGTACTTCGTGGGTCCCGGGGCAGAGCGGTTTGCTGAAGAACACGGCGTGCCGCTGATCGCTAACGAGGAGCTGGTAATTGAGCGCGAAGTACAACGCCTGCGTCGCCTGCAGGCGGAAGGCGAATCCAGGTTGGATGTTTTTTCTGCGTCCCACGATACCGTTGGCGCAGTGGCGCTCGATCCAGAGGGCAATCTGGCGGCAGCCACCTCAACCGGCGGCACCCTCAATAAGACTCCAGGACGGGTGGGCGACTCCTCCTTGATTGGCTGCGGTTGCTATGCCGACAACCAGAGCGCGGGAGTCTCCACAACCGGCTGGGGTGAGCCCATCATGAAGCTGGTGCTGGGCAAGTGGGCGGCAGACCGCGTCGCCGCGGGTGCGCCGCCGCAGCAGGCAGCCAGCGAGGCCATAACTTACTTGAAAAAGCGGTTGAGCGGGCACGGCGGCATCATTCTGCTCGACGCCCAGGGCCGCCTCGGCATCGCACATAACACACCGCGCATGGCCTGGGGCTTCGCCACCGCCGAGCAGCAGGCGTGCGGGATCAAGAGGTGATGCATTTCTTCATCGGTTGGAGCGTGCGAAAGACGAGGCGACGAGGGTGACGCCCCAGATCTCGCCTGACTTGACGTCTGCCTCACGGTGAAACATATGTAGCCTTGGGTCCGCGGAAGCAACCTGCGCCGAGGTGGCCTGCCGGCAATGGACCCAGTTGTCTGCAAGCACTCAGCGTTCCACGACTTACTCCGAACCGTCCCCCGTATTGATGCTCAGGGTTGCAGCAAAGGCCGAAGCTGTTTGAGGTACCGCATATGCTCGAGGTCAAACACCTGGTTGATCAATTCTCTGCTTTTAGCAGCCCCTAAAACAGAACTCATAAGATCCTGTGATTTAGCCGCAACTTCATCGTGGCTCATAGGATTTTTCGATGTGCCCCGCACCCCATTAACTTCTTTGCTGAGCTGGGTTCCATCTTTCAGCGTGACCTGTACTCTGGCCGCCCTGGTAGGCAGAAAAGCGGCGAGTTGGGGGTCGGGAAGAAGCTCTACCTTTGCTCGCTCCCGAAGAACCGCCGGATCATGCATGCGCGGGTGGTCATGAGCCGCGGCGAAACTGACCGTCTTGTCCAGCAGCATGACGGCCACCATGTGCTGGGCACAGATGTCGGGCATAGCGCGATTGTCAACCGTGATCACCTCAGGAGGGGCCAGCCTCGCTGTGACGTGCTGCACCTGGCCGGCATCGAAAGGGTGCTGCTGCAGCAGGGCCGCTAAGGCGTCCAGGATGGCCTGGATGGGAGAACCAACCGCCCATTTTTTGATATCCGAACGCGCGATCTCGTACCGCTCGCCCAAGCCCTCCAGCAGGCTCGCCGGATCAGCGTGCGAATCGAAGGCCTGGAAGAAGTTGTCCTTGCCCGAAAGAAGATCTTCCACGCCCGTCCAGCCCGACTGAACCAGCAAAGCGGAGGTGACGCCGCTGCGCGCAGTCATTCCGCCAAAGACGAAGGCCTTCTGGATGTGGTCCGTGTCCCGGCGCCAGGAGGTGAGCCCGGAGCATTGTTGCGCCGTGTAGCCGAGCAGAAGTCGCATTTGCCGGGAATCGAGGCGGGCGGCACATCCGGCCGCGGCAGCGGCTCCAAAGATAGTGGCGATGCTGTGCGTGCTGCGATGGCTCTCGTTTTCGTATTTTTCTCCCCCAAGCGCCATCGTGAAACGCGCCCCCACATCGTAACCGAGCGTGACGGCACGAACGAAGTGGGCTCCGGAAATGCCCAATTGCTCGCCCACGGCTAACGCCGCAGGTACCACGGCACAACCAAGATGAGCATGGGAGGGCCCGTGCGAGTCATCGGTCTCATCGGCGTGGGCCATCATGGCGTTGGTCATTGCCGACTCGATGGAGCCGAGGAGAAGATTGGAAGCGATCACCGTGGCGACGGGCTGGCCGCCGTAGGCGCGAGCGAAGCGAAGGGCGGCGACGCCGGGGGGCAAAGCCGAACCGGAAATGATGGCCGCCAGCGTGTCCAGAATATGTTGCCCCGCCTTCTCCCGCACTTCATCCGGCACAGTGCGGTCAGCGGCCTCGCTCATATAGGCGCTGAGCTTCTCCATTGCGGGACTGACACTGTCACCCGGGCGCGGCAATGGCGCCGGTATGGCAATGGCGCGGGAAGGAAGGGCAGCTGCGAGTACGGCCCCGCCGCCAAGGGCGAGTATGCTTCGCCGGGTCAGACCGGGAACGCGCTTAGCTGCGCCGCTTTCACCGTTTTGATCACGATCCATGTACATCCCTCCTGCGGTTCTTGCCGCATGACTGTGCGACAGCATGAACTGATGTTTTTATAGCGGAACGATTCTAGGCCTCTGGAACAGCGGATGCAGTCGAATGCGGAGTTTTCACCGGGCGCCTGCCATCGCCTGGATTCCAGGTTGAAGCGAGGCGCGCGAGCGGGGCAGCAGCAGCGCAAGTCCAGCCCCCGCCAGCATTACCGCTGCCAGCACGAGGAATGCGTAGTGAAAATTGCCGGTCCGTTGCTTCAAGTAGCCAACCGTCAGCGGCCCGAAATAACCGCCGAGATTCCCGAACGCATTCACCAGCCCCATGGTCGGTCCAGCAAGCCGCGAGGGCAGGGTCTCGGTGGGAATCGCCCAGAATGGCCCCATCATTCCGTAGATGCCTGCTCCGACCAGGCAGATCAGCACGTAGGCTAGTACGGGCACAGCATTGCTCACCAGCACTCCGGTCACGAGCAGGACACCTGCCCAGGCCAAAGCTACGGAAACGTGACACCTTCGTTCTTTGACCACATCGGAATGATAGGAGAGCGCGACCATGGAGAGCGCGCCGACCAGGAAAGGAATGGCAAACAACACGCCGGCGAAAGTGTTGCTCAGCCGCTTAGCGCCTTCCACTGCGCTGGGCAGCCAGAAGATGTAACCGAACATGCCGCTGGCAAAGGAAAAATACACTCCCACCATCAGCCAGGCCTGCGGCCGCAGCAGAGCCCGCAGCACGTTGTCGGAAGCCTGATACTCAGTGTGTTCCGCCTCGCGCTCCAGGTCGCGCAGCAGTTGGTTCCGCTGGTCTGCCGGCAGCCACGAAGCTTGCGTAGGCTTGTCCTTCATGAAAGCCAGCCATGGCCCTAGCCACAGGAGCGGCAGGACGCCCTCCGCCACCAGCATGACCCGCCAGTTCCAGTGGTCGAGAATCCATCCCGAGATGGGCGCAGAAATGACAACGGCCAACGGCAGGCACACCATCCAGAATGCGTTGGCGCGGGCGCGCTCGTTGCGGCGAAACCAGTTGGCCAGCAGTACCAGCACGGCGGGCCAAACGCCTCCCTCGGCCACACCCAGCAGCAGGCGCATCCACCAGAACTGGCCGGCGGTGTGAACCAGCCCGCAAGCGATGGCACAGAGGGCCCAGAGCACCAGCAGGATGGCGACAAAACGCTTCGCGCTCCAACGGTGTGCCAGGTAGCCGCCGGGAATCTGCAACAGCAGGTATCCCCAGAAAAAGATGCCCGCCGCACTGCCCGCCTGGGCGGAATCCATGTGCAGTACACGGCTCATCGAGGGCAGAGCCAAAGAGATGTTGGTACGATCTACGAAGGCGATGATGTACATCAGAAGGGCTACGGGAATGATGCGCAGCCAGCGCTGGTCCACACTGGGGGCGGTTGCGGCCGCGGTTTGCGAACCGGTCGATTCCAATAGTGTCCATCTCCCGTCGTACTCGTCGGCCGTACGAGCTCACAGCCAACCGGCGGTTAAGAGCCGTGCAGGTTGGCACTTTTACCGCTGCCCACATTAAGCCAGGCTTAATGAGCACATAAACTCCGTTGCCTCAATGCCGGTCCCGGCTCATTGGCGTTCTGCTCTTTCAAGTCGCGGTGCTCCTAGGCGCAACCCGCGGCGCCGGCTGCTACCCAGATCACTCTCGTGAATGCGTGCGGCGAACATTTTCGGGCAAATCTTAAGCTTTGGTTAATGTAAAGATTGTAAGCTTCGCGTCACTGATGGTGGGGTGCTGCAAGACTGCCATAACGGAGGCGGCGACTCGGAAATTGTGCCTGCCCTCCCGGGAGCAACACGAATTATGGCGCCCCTGCATTCAGCATCGGGCCCGGATTTGTCGAAGTCATTCTTAGCACGCTCGCATTAATCAGCTGGTTTGACACTTGTTCGACGAGGAGGAACCGGGCCATGTTTTCGACTATACGTTCCCGAGTGTTGGCGGCCGTTTTTTGCGTGTTGCTCGGTGTCCTGCTGGTTATCCCAGCTTCTGCCCAGGTGGCCGGCGGCACAATCTCCGGTACGGTGAAGGATCCCTCAAGCGCAGTGGTTCCAGGCGCCTCCGTCACCATTACGAATGAAGCCACTGGAGTTGCGCGCGATGTTAAGGCGAACACCGATGGCCTTTATACAGCGCCCAACCTCCTGCCAGGAACCTACGATCTGAAATATACGGCCCCGGGATTCAGCACCGAGGTGCGCCGCGGAGTCGTGCTGACCGTCGGCACAACTCAAGTCCTGGACGTGATGATGCAGGTCGGTACCACCAGGGAAACTGTGGTCGTGACCAGCGAGGTTCCGGCGGTGCAACTGGGGACTTCGGACATCAGCGCCGTGGTGAACGCAACGACGGTGCGCGAACTGCCGTTAAACGGCCGCAGTTGGACCGACTTGGCTACCCTGCAGCCCGGCGTGGACACCGTCCGCACCCAACCCTCGTTCGCCAGCGGCACCGACCGCGGCAATCGTGGCTTCGGACAACAACTCACAATCTCCGGCGCCCGCCCCCAGCAGAATAACTACCGCCTGGATGGCATCAGTCTGAATGACTATGCCAATGGCGCGCCGGGCAGCGTGCTGGGCGGCAGCCTGGGCGTGGATGCGATCCAGGAATTCTCCGTTTTGACCACCAACTACTCGGCCGACTACGGCAAGACCTCCGGCGGAGTGGTCAACGCCATCACCCGCTCTGGGACCAATCGCTTTCACGGCAGCGCTTACGAGTTTCTCCGCAACAGCGCTCTCGATGCCAGAAACTACTTTGATGGCAGCACCATTCCACCTTTCAAACGCAATCAGTTTGGCGGCGCTATCGGCGGACCCATCGTGAAGGACCGCACCTTCTTCTTTGCCGATTACGAAGGCATACGCCAGTCCAAGGGTATTACCGCGCTCACGACCGTGCCCTCGCCAGCGGCGCGCAGCGGAATTTTGTGCTCGATCCCCGGTGGCGATCCCAGTAATCCTTGCACAACAAACCCCATCACGGTGGACCCGGCCGCAAAGGCCTATCTGCCCTTCTGGCACTTGCCCAACGGCCCGATTCTGGGCAATGGCGATATAGGAGTATTCACCTTCGCCGGTCAGCAAGTGGTAACTGAGAATTACTTCACCGCCCGTGTGGACCACAAGCTCTCGAACAAAGACAGCTTGTTCGCTACCTATGTTTACGACAAGACGCCTTACTCTTCTCCGGACGGTTTAGACAATGTTGAATTTAATACGACGACGGCGCGTCAGATCGCAGCCCTGGAGGAGACCCACAGCTTTCGCTCCAGTCTTGTGAACTCGATTCGTATTGGCGGCAATCATGAAGCCGTCAACAACAACGACAGCTCGGTAGCCATCAATCCCCTGTCATTAGATAAATCTCTGGGATCGTTTGCGGGCAGGGCTGCCTCCCAGGTCATCATGGATGGAGTGACTCCCTTCACCGGAGGAGTGGGTGGCAGCCCAACCTACTTCTACCACTGGAATTCCATACAGGTATACGACGATGCCTTCCTCAGCAAAGGCAAGCACTCCATCAATTTTGGAGTCTCGCTCGAGCGCATGTTGCTCAATGTGATTGCCGACACCGATCCCAATGGAATCTGGCGGTTCGGCAACCTGCAGGATTTTCTCACTAATAATCCTGCTAAATTTCAAGGTGGCCTGGCCAAGACACTCTCCCCGCGCAATCTGCGCCAGACACTCTTCGGCCTTTATTTACAGGATGACTGGCGCTGGCGGCCGAATCTAACGCTAAACCTGGGCTTACGCTACGAGATGTCAACCGTCCCCACCGAGACGAGCGGCAAGCTGGCCAACCTGCGCGTCTTGACCGATCCCGCTCCCCATCTGGGCGAGCCCTTCTTCAGTAATCCCACTTTGCGGAATTTTGAACCCCGCCTCGGTTTCGCATGGGATCCCCTGCGCAACGGCAAAACCGCTGTGCGCGGAGGGTTTGGGGTATTTGACGTACAGCCACTGCCCTATCAGTTCATACTTTTGACGACGCAGGCGTTCCCCTTCTTCCAGTACACAAACCTCGGCAATGTCACACCGGGAGAGTTCTTCTCCCACCTTCCTGCGATATTGCCAGGAAACAAGGTGCAGGAAACCTACGTTGAGCCCCACCCCAAGCGCAACTACGTGATGCAGTGGAATCTCAACATCCAGCAGCAGCTCACGCCCAGCCTGGCGGGAATGATTGCCTACGTCGGCTCCCGTGGTCTCCATCAGCCTTTCCGCGTGGACAATTTTGATCAGATCATGCCCGTCAAAACTCCCTTCGGATATCTCTGGCCCCAGGTAGATGCAAACGGCAACCTGGTTGGCGGTCCTAACGCCGGACAGCCCGCACAGCCCTTCAACCCGAACTTTGGCGCCATTCGCGGCATCCTCTATCAGGGACGCTCTTATTACAATGCGCTGGAAATGCAGCTGGCCAAGCGCATGAGCCACGGGTTCCAGGTGCAAGGTACCTATACCTGGTCCAAGAGCATGGATACGGGTTCGGCTTCCGTGGCCGGCGACACCTTTGGCAACTCCATCTCCAGCCTGCCCTTTTTTGACCTGAAACTGAACCGCGGCCTTTCCGACTTTAACGTCGGGCGCACTCTGGTCGTGAACGGCACCTGGGTCGTGCCCTCCCCAAAATCGCTGAAAGGGCCGGCCGGCTGGGCCCTGGGAGGATGGGAACTCGGGCTGATCTTCACCGCTAGTGACGGAGTGCCTTTCACCGCTACTTTCGGAACCGGCGCCGACCCGCTTAATTCTCTCAGCAGCGATGATTGGGATGTGCCCAATCGGCTGGGTGGCTCCGGCTGCCAGACGCTCACTAATCCGGGAAATCCAACCAACTACATTAAGACACAGTGTTTCGCGGTTCCAACCGCTCCCAGCATGGCCTTCTGGCAAGCCAACTGTGACAAAGCGCCGCCTAGTAACGGCGGCGTTCCAGTGGCGTTCCCGCTCTGCTTCAACCTGCGCGGCAATTCCGGACGCAATGTCTTAATCGGCCCGGGCATCACGGAAACAGACTTCTCCATTTTTAAGAACAACTACATCCGGCGTATTTCCGAGAATTTCAACGTGCAATTTCGGGCGGAGTTCTTCAACGTGCTGAATCATCCGAACTTCGCGCCTCCCATCACGCCGGACAATACGGACATCTTTGACGGCACGGGAACGGCCACGGGGGTGGCTGGTTTGTTGACCTCAACCACAACCACGGCGCGCGAAATTCAATTCGCCATAAAGGTCATCTTTTAAACCCGACAATGGAAGGATGGAACAGGCACGGGCCCTTTTAGCTACGATCCCGTGTATGCCTCCGCCCCGAACGCCCCAGTGTCGGCTCTCTTGCCAGGTAGGTCAGAAAGTTTTAGCGAGATATAGATAGGAGAAGGATGAGTCGGGCCGGGAACAGGGTCGGAGGATGACCGTACTCGATGCTTCGTCCGATCTGGCTCTGGTGGCAGTTGGCCTGCTTACCCTCAACGCCTGTCTTGGCCTCTTGATGGCGGTTCGCTATAGCCCCTACCAGCACTGGCCGCACCGCCGCATCAACATCTTTCTCTTTCATCGTTGGACTGCCTATTTGGCCCTTGCGGTCGTGGTCATGCATCCCGCCGTCCTGCTGCTGCTGCATTCGCCCAAGTTTCGTATTGTGGATCTGCTGCTGCCGGTAAAGTCCCCCAGCCAGCCGACCGTCAATACCATTGGCGCCATTGCGCTCTATCTGATATTGATCGTGCTGCTCACGTCGCTGGCCCGGCTAAGCCTCGGCCGCAAGCTGTGGAAGCGGCTGCATTACATGAATTACCCCGCAGCAATAGCCTGGTTTGTCCACGGCCTGCTGACGGATACCAAGCTGAAGAACCGGCCCACCGACTGGCTGGATGCAGAAAAGTTTTTTATCGAGGCCTGCTTTGCGCTGATCGTGGCAGCCTTCACCATCACCATTGTGGTGCGCAGGCGACATCAGCAGCATGACCGACACACGAAGGCGGGAAAGTACTCGCTTGCTCAGGCGGTGAGCCGTCACTAGTGGCGAACGCCATCGGCTGAATCAGGGTCTCTATCTCTTCTCAGCAGATTCAACCGCAGGGAGCGGTATCCGTGCGGCCAGCAGCCGTTTGGGCTGGCTGCCCGTTTTGACGCGCGCCACCTCCCGCCGGGTTCTTACATCAATGATAGAAACATCGTCGCTACCGGCATTGCTGACGCACACGTACTTTCCGTCTGGGGAAAAGGTCACCCAATTGGGGCCGATTCCGGTGGATACACGCGCGGTGACTTTTTTCGCCTTGAGATCATAGACATATATAGCGTTGTCTAATTCGCTCGTCACCCACACCTCCCGGCCGTCTGGCGTCACTCCCAGACCATGGGTGAAGGTATCGGGCGTCTCGAACGGCCCCAGCGTTGCGCCGGGGTGCAAGGCCGGAATTTCGATACGCTGAGTCACCCGCCGGGTGGGAATGTCCACAACTTCAAAGCCGTGTAAATAGCTCACAGCCACATACATCGTGTGCGCATCGGGAACCACCACATAAGGGCGGGGCCTGCCAGCCACCGGAATGTGGGCTGAGTACTCCATTTTGGCGAGATCAATCACATCTATCTCATGATCGTCCATCGAACTCACGAAAACGTAGCGATTGCTGCCCGCGTCGAAAGCGTTGTGAGGCACGTGAATGGGAAGAATTTTCACAACCTTCTGCTGCGCCACATCCACAATGTTCACACTGTTGCCGTCGCGGATAGGAACGACGACATACTTGCCGTCTGGCGTAACTGCGCACTCGTTGGGCTTGCCCGTCAGCTTCACCGATGCAATGACCTTATCGGAAAGCGTGTCTATGAATTTAAGCGTGTGCTCGGTTTCGACGGTCGCGAACATCTGGCGGCCGTCGGCTTGCATAGCCAGCCCATGAACGTGATTGCCGACCTTAATGTCATCCACCACTTTCATGATGGCCAGGTCCACCACGCTGACGTCATCCCCGCGGCTGTTCGCTACGTACAGACGGCTACTCTGGGCTGCAATCGGTACTGGCACACCCAGGGCCAGAATACAACCCAGGGCCGTTAACAATAATCTCGCACAGCCGCTCATTCTCGTCTCCCGAACCAGGCCTACGGCAGCACCCTATAAACGCGCAATTCGGCGGTTTTTGCCGCGTGGTGAGGCACACCCAGATAGTAGCGCTCCAATTGCGGTACAAAGATCGCCGTCTTGGCCCGGAAACCCGTCGGAACCTGTTCCTCCAGGGCGTAATGATCGGGACTCGATTGCTGGAACACATACAGGAAATCGGTACCCGCGAAATAAATGCGCTTGTGTGCGGCATCATAGGCGATGTCGTCAACCATGGAGGCTGAGGGGATATCGGCTACAACTTTCCCCGTGTCGGAATTGAGAACCACAAGCTTGCCGGGGTTGCGGGTGCCGACAAACAGGCGATGTCCGCTCTGGTCGAAGGCAAGTGCCGTCGGTTTCTTGGCGTCCTCCGGCAAAGGCCAGGTTGCAAGCTTCGTCAGCTTGTCGCGGTTAAATATCTCGATCGTATTGTTCCCACGAATGTTGACGAACAGACGCGCGCCGGATTTTTCCAGCGCTAACGCCTCGACGTCATTGGAATCGAGCTTGGTCTCATTCAGTTGTTTTTCCTTGCTGGTATCAACCACCGCGATATAGGAGTTCGGCAGGTGGCCGTCGTCCCCGCCGTCCACCACGTACAGGTACTTTGTGGCGGGATCGTAAGTGCTGGAGTCCGCGCCGTCCCGCAGCTTGATTTCACCTACCGGCTTGTAGGAAGCACCGTCGTAAATTTTCACCGATCCCAAATCCCCGTCCACGACGAAGAGTTTTTTCAGGTCATTCCGATATACCATCGAATGTGGCGCTTTCAGATCGGTAATGGTGTGAATCAATTTGTTGGTGCCCAGGTCGAACACCAGAAGTTTGGAGTTTTCCTCCGCGGCGGCAAACAGCCGGTGACCATCCAGATCAACGGCGAAGTGGTCGAAGTCCCCATCATGAAGGTTCGGCAATGGAACTGATTTTGAAAGCTCCAGCACCGACTTTTTTGCACCCCACGCAGCCGCCAGCAATCCGACAACGAGAGTGCCCAAAATCAGCGCTTTGAATCTGTTCACTTGAATCCTCCAGAATTGGAATTCGTGCCCGATGCAGCACGCGAAGAGCCTACGGCCATGCACCTTAAGCGTTCCTTAAAACAGGCCGGAAGATTGCTTGCACACTGCTTGCCGGCAGCGCGAAGATAGGCCGGGATCTCTTGTTCAACATCGCGGCCCTGCATTTTGGCTATAGCCTTCGCCTCTTCCGGTTCGAGGAACGGCGGAAGTCAGGTTTGCCCGGTTCTTCGCTTGCGGCTCAGGATTTCGGCAGGCGGTAGGGGTCGGCGCGGGCATGCGCCCTCGCTCAACATGACAAGCTAAATATTTTGTGGCCCGAAACCCGAGCAGCTTACGTTCCGCCACCTTGCTGTCTTTACTGCTGGGTTGGCAGGGCTGGATGGTGCTTCTGAGTCTCTTCCGCCGCGATTCCCTTCCATTTGCGGTAGACATTGGCCACGGCCAGCGTCCAGAAGGGAACCAAATCGGCTCCGGGCACGAGTTTGGCCGCAAATGACGGCAGGAACTCCCAGTGCCACCCGAGCAGGCTCACCAGCACGGCCGCGACCGCGAAATCAAGCACATCATCGAGCGGCGAGTAAGCTCCTTCGAGAAATAGCGGAAAAGCAATGATTTGCACCGCGTCCGCCACGATCGCCACCAGCATGGCAGCGCGAAAACGGGTACGGGGCGAGAGTGTAATCGGTTCCTCAGGCATGGCAGCGGGCTCCGTCATTGCAGGGCGCAAAACATGCAGTCTTTTATTGTAGTACCACTACAGATGGGCAAGTTTTTTCTTCGGCGGCGGCAGTCGCGTGTGGTTGCGGTTACTCCTCCTGGAATGGCCTCGCTCAACCCGGAACGTAGACAGCATAGCCGCGGGGTGCGGCCCAGAAATCCGCTCGGCCGTTGAGGTCGGTCCACTTGTCCGCCGGTTGGGTTTTGTCAGTTCTGCTCCACCAGGCAATTGGTGTCATATGCCGGGTCTGCCACTGAGTGCTTACAAAACTTCCATTCCATGCGTCTCCCCGGTTATTCAGTACCAAGACCAAGCCAGGTCGGTTGCCATACCCGCTGCGCTGCATCACGTAAAGATTCGGGTCGGCATATAGCACTGAAGTAGCCCCGCCCGCGTATTTTTCGTGCGCTGCAATCAAGGCCGCAATTCCGTTTGCCGTGCCGCGGCCAGCCAAACCGAAATTGTAGTAATCCTGCCAGAACACGCAGGGATAGCCTTCGGCGCTAAGAATAAGGGCATAAGCCAGCATTTTGTCGTTGATGACAGCGCTGTTTGGGTCGCGAATTGTGTCGTGGTTATCCACAAATGTAACCGCCTGCAAGGGGAACTCCTGCACCACGGTGCCATCTAGCAATGAACGCAAGTCGAAGCCGTACTGATCACAGAACTGTTTAAGTTTGTAGTGCAAAGGAAAGTCAAACGCGGAGACAGGATTATCCATGAATGCGTTGTTGACGGAAGTCAACCATTCATCCACAATCCGGTCTGAATCCCAACATTCGCCCACGCAAAAAGGTCGGTAATATTTGGGGCCTCGACTGTAGCGATACTCTGCGATTCCCTTGACCAGCCAGGGGCCATAACCTTTCACGAAATCGAAACGAAATCCATCGAACCCGATGTCCTCGATCAGCCCTCGCGTGTGTTCCATCATCGCCCCGTACACCAGAGGGTTGCGGTGACAGAGGTCCGGCATGTCGCCGAAGACGCCCCAGCCATCCATGGTCTCGTAGGTACTGGGATGAAAACACTTCCAGTCGCGCGGAAACTTTCCGCTTTTCGGATTGAAGATCGTCCACCGCATCTGCCCGTCAATCGGATTGGGCTCCTGAGCATCGCCGCCTGAGTTATGGTTTAGTACAACATCGGCATACACCTGAATTGCGGCAGCGTGCGCCGCCTGAATGAGGGTAATAAGGTCTTGCTTCGTTCCGAACCAGGTTTCGGTGCGGCCCTTCTGGGGATACTCTCCCAAGTCAAAATAA
>DATEGI010000220.1:0-8702 GCA_035280205.1 Terriglobales bacterium
TCCGAAATAAAGTTGCGGGCGGCAGGCGACAAATCGCCACGAACTAATAGCCGCAGCAATTGCCGACTGCCGACCGCCAACTACCAACTACCAACTACTTTCTCAATTAATATCCTGCTTCGACTGCAGGCGCTTCACCAAGCCCTCGACGTAGGTCTTTTGCCCGTCGGGTGCGCCGGCCAGCGCCAGGTTCATTTCCTTCACCGCATCGTCGAACTTGCCTTGGCTGGAATAGATTCGCGCCATGCCGCTGTGCACGAACCATTCCTCGGGATGCTTCCGAGCGTTCTCGCGGAAGATGGCAAAGGCCTCGTCCTGGTGTTTCTGTCCCTGCAACCCCCGCGCGTAAATGTGCAGCTGCAGCGGGTTGGCCATCGACAGTGCCAGCTTGCGCGTGCTGTCGGACTCATCCTTGCGGCCCATGGCCTCGAGGATGTTGGCTTTCGTCAGTTCGTTGTCGAAGCGCTTTTCCACCTCGATGGACTGGTCTTCATACTTGAGCGCCTCGTCCAAGTCGGTTTTCTGGGTTAGCAGATAATTGGCGGCGTCGTCCCAGCCTTCCCAGGTGTATTGCGCCAGGCCGCGCATTTGCCGGTTCAGGCTGGCCTCAACGATCTTGTTCACCTCAACATCCACCTTGAAGGGCACGGCGACTTTTTCCCATTCCAGTTCCACGACGGCGGAAGTGGGCGTGAGCTTATCGAAATCGTAAGTCAGCGCATTGTGCATGTCGGCGGGCTGCGGCTTCACCGTTACCCGCAGGGCATCTTCCGCCTGCTTATAGGTAAAGCTGCCCCAGGAGGTTGCGGCGTGGGAGAAGATGACCGTCCACTCGTTTTCGCCGGGAATCATGTGCAGCCCGTAAACGCCCTTGTCGAGCGGCTGGCCTTCGATGGTGACTGGATCGCTGAACGCGATGGTTGTGTTTTCATTGGCGCCGGCGCGCCACACCTCACCATAGGGAACCAGGCCGCCCCAGACTTTGCGCCCATTCACCAGCGGGCGGTGGTAGTTGATGGTGATATCGGTGATGCCGATGCGCTGGGTAAGCACCGCGTGCTGGCTCTGCCGGGGAATATTGAGCAGCGCCGACTGCGCCTGGCACAGGCTGGCCACGAACACGAGGCCCAAAACGGTCGCGACTATGCGCGTTTTATTCATACTTCGCTCCCTCCTGATTATTTGGAAAGATTTGATCCCGAGGACTGTCACACTGCCACGACAACTGTCAGCGGGCACTTAGACGGGAGGATCCCAGCCTGGTTAGCAGTGCGAAAGGAAAAAGTAGCTCGTAGTTAGTCGAATCCCCCAGACTGACCCCAACTGCTTGTGTGGAGGCGGGGCTTTGCCCCGCCTGGACGGGGCCGAGCCCCGTCCCCACACAATATCTACCAGCTACTCTTTTTCGGCAATTCCCAGCGACTTCATCTTGCGGTACAGGTGGCTGCGCTCCAGGCCCAGCACCTCGGCGGTGCGGCTCACGTTGCCGTGGTTCTCGTCCAGCTTCTTCAGGATGTAATCGCGCTCGTAGGCGGCGCGGGCCTGGTGGAGGGTGGAAGCGTCTCCTGCCGGCCGGCGGCTGCCGTCGCGGTACACCAGCGGCGGCAGGTGCTTGCGGTCGAGCTTATAGGCGGTGGGATTCATGATGACGATGCGCTCCATCACGTTGCGCAGTTCGCGCACGTTGCCCGGCCAGGAGTAGCGCATGAGGGCGTCAATGGCATCATCGGTGATTTCCCGCGGCCGCCGCCCATAAGTGGCGGAGAATTCCTTCAGGAAGTAGCGCGCCAGCATGGGAATGTCTTCCTTGCGCTCGCGCAGGGGAGGCACGTAGAAGGGAATCACGTTCAGCCGGTAAAACAGGTCCTCGCGAAAGTTGCCTTTGGAAATTTCCTCTTCCAGGTCCTTGTTGGTGGCGGCAATCACCCGCACGTCCACCGTGATGGTTTCGTCGCCGCCCACGGGAGTGAAGCGCTGCTCATCCAGGGTGCGCAGTACCTTGGATTGCGTCTTCAGGCTCATGTCGCCTACTTCGTCCAGAAACAACGTGCCGCCGTTCGCTTTCTGAAACTTGCCGTCCTTGTCGGAGGTTGCTGCCGGAAACGAGCCTTTGCGGTGCCCAAAAAGCTCGCTGCCGATCAAATCCTCGGGAATGGCCGCGCAGTTCACTTCCACGAACATGCCGTCCTTGCGCGGGCTCTGGGCGTGGATGGCGTGGGCCACCAGTTCCTTGCCCGTGCCGGATTCGCCGTAGATGAGCACCCGGCCATTGGTGGGCGCCATCAGCCCGATCTGCTGGCGCAGCGCCTTCATGGGGATACTGTCGCCCACGATCACGCTCTTAGCCAGCAGTTGCTTCTTCAGGTCGCGGTTCTCGCCGCGCAGGCGCTTGGCATCGGCCGCGTTCTTCACCAGGATGAGCGTCTTCTCGAGTGAAAGCGGCTTTTCCAGGAAGTCGAAGGCTCCCAGCTTGGTCGCCCGCACTGCCGTCTCGATGGTCCCGTGCCCGGAAATCATGATGATTTCCGGCGCATCTTCCGTGTCGCGAATCTTCTCCAGCGTTTCCAGGCCGTCCATGCCCGGCAGCCAGATGTCGAGGAGGATTACGTCGAAGGAGCGGCGGCGCAGCGTCTCGAGGCAGCTTTCGCCGCTCTCCACGGCGGCCACCTTGTAGCCCTCATCCTCCAGTACGCCCTTCAGGGACTGGCGGATGCCGGCCTCATCGTCCACGATCAGGATGTTATGCATGTTCGAGCGCCGTGGCGGTCACGCCTTCGGTCGCCACCGGCAGTTCCAGAATAAACCGCGCCCCCACGGGGTCGTTTTCTTCCACCCGGATAGAGCCGTGGTGGTCCTCTACGATGCGACTCACAATGGCCAGCCCTAGCCCTGTGCCCCGCTTTTTGGTGGAGAAATAAGGCAGGAACAGCTTTTCTTTGAGTTCCGAGGTGACGCCAGGGCCAGTGTCGCTAACGACGATCTCAACCGCATCGCGGCCGGGGACCATGGCGGTCGAGATGTCAATTTCGCGCAGCAGCGAATCCTGAGTGGCCTCAGCTGCATTGTCAATCAGGTTGGCCAGGGCACGCTTGATGGCCTCGCTGTCGGCGAGCACGCGCGGCAGGTCAGGCGTCAGCAACGTGCGCACCTCGATGCCCTCCAGCCGCCCGTTAAACATGGAAAGCGTGTTCTCCACGATGGCGTTGATGTTGGCGGGCTGAGGGTTGGCGGCGGGAAACCGGGCCAGGGCCGAAAACTCATCCACCAGGCTGCGTACCGTCTCCACCGCGCCGGCGATAGTTTCCGCACAACTGCCGATCACGGAGAGTGAAACCGCGTCCGGCGGGCGCCCCCGCTCCAGGTGGCGGCGGATGCGCTCGGCCGATAGCGCGATAGGGGTCAGCGGATTCTTGATTTCGTGCGCCACCCGCCGCGCCACTTCCCGCCACGCTGCCTGCTTCTGCGCCTTCAGCAGGTCGGAAAGATCTTCAAAAATGACTACGTAGCCCAGCCCCAGGTTTTCATGTTCCAGGGTGGCCACGGTGACCGCCACGTTGAGCGTGCTGCCGTGCCAGCTGAGCTCTACTTGGCTGGTGGCCACGCCCAT
The DNA here is from genome assembly GCA_035280205.1 of Terriglobales bacterium. Lineage (GTDB taxonomy): Bacteria > Acidobacteriota > Terriglobia > Terriglobales > Acidobacteriaceae > JAICWP01. The sequence continues at coordinate 3,608 of DATEGI010000220.1, forward strand.
GCGGTCGGCGCGACGCAGCAGCGGTTCCAGGTCCTCTACCATTTCGTGGGGAAAAATTTCGGCCAGCGTGCTGCCGGTGAGGAAATTCATCCGGTCGGCAATCCGCGATTGAGGATTGAAAATGCGCTGCAGTGCGACGTTGGCATGGGTGACACGGCGAATGGCGTCGAGCGAAAGCACGCCCGTAGGAATGCTCTCCAGGATGGTCTCCATGTGGCGGCGGCGCTGCTCCAGGGCAAGGTTGGCGTCCTTCAGTTCGCGGCTGGAAGCCATAATCTGCTGGCGGCTGGTCTCCAGTTCCTCCGCCATGCGGTTGAAGGAGGCCACCAGTTCGCCCAGTTCGTCGGCTGCTGCCACCTGCACCCGGTAGTCCAGGCGCCCGCGCGAAATCTGCTGGGTTGCTTCCGCCAGCGCCGCCACCGGGCGCGTCACCAGTTTGGAGGTGAACAGCGCCAGCCAGGTAGCCGCGAACAGCGCCAGCATGGTGAGGAGCGCCAGCAGTTCCATATAAGTGATGCGCACCAGCTTGCGCTGCTGCGCCAGCTGGAAATAGCGCTGCTGGCTGGCATCAATCTGTCGCACGGTTTCCGAAAAGGCTGGAGGCAGAGGCATGGCCACCAGAATGGCCCCTTCGGGCGCCACGCGGGCGCTGCCCAGGATGTATTCCGATCCGTTCCAGGAAAAGCGCGCGGGGCGGTCGGCAGCCGCCTCCTTCAGCGGCAAGAGGGGCTTCAGTACTGACCACGCTTCCGGCACGCGAAAACTAGCCTCCGCCCGGCCCTGCCGCATAGCAATAGCGAAACCGCCCTGCAAAGTGGGCTGATGTTGCTCGAACAAATCGGCCACTCCGGTGAAATTTCCACTGGCGAACGCCTGCTGGGTTTCCGTCGCGCTGGCCAGCAGCACCGCCTCCTGGTGCGCATTCTCTTCGGCATAAGCTGAGAGCAACCGGGTCATCGCTTCTGTGTCTTCGCGCACCTCTTCCACGGGCCGCGAGAACCATTTGTCAATGGAGTGGTTCATCAGCCCGTAGGCAAAAAGGAACAGGAACAGCACCGGGGTAAAGGAAAGCAGCAGCGCTCCTCCCACCATCTTGGTGCGGAACTTGGAGCCCAGCACTCCCACCCGGCGTTCGGCGAAAAGTTTCAGCAGGGTGCGCAGCAGAACGAAGGTGAGCACCACGAAGAGCAGGAACACCAGCGCCGAAAGTGCGGCAAAAACCAGAGGCTGCTCGCTGGCGTTGGGCTGAAAAACGGGCCAGTTAAACGAAGCTTGGGAGAGCAGGATGGTGAAGAGCACAAATATGCCGGCGGCCAGCAGGATGATCACCGTCCTGCGCCGCGAGGGTTCGTCGCGTTGGGGCACCTGGGAAGGCACTTCGCACCACGCTAAAAATCAGGCCAGAGTCGCTGAGCCGTGTTCATCATTATAACGAGCCGGAGGCGCAGATTTACGCGCGGAAGCCCCAGTGCTAGCCCGGGGATAGAAAAACCATAAGGTTTGGTGGGCATCAGCCCTGAGGTACTTCCATGAAGCGTTCTAACCCGCGTTGTTGTTTTTGGGCAATTCACCTTCCAGCAGCCTGCTCAGCTGTGCTGCCGGGCAGCGCACGCCCACGTAAAAATGCCCGAAGAGGGCATACACAGCGCTGACCTCGTCGAAGCGCATTTCATAAATCAGCTTTTTGAAGACTAGCGGGTCGTCGGCAAACAGGTCCACGCCCCACTCCCAGTCGTCGAAGCCGATGGAACCGGTGATGATCTGCTTCACTTCGCCGGCGTAGCGGCGCCCCACCATCCCGTGCTCGCGCATCTGGCGCTGCCGCTCTTCGATGGGCAGGGTGTACCAGTTCTTGTCCTCGCCCCGGCGGCGGTCCATGGGATAAAAGCAGATGTAACGGTTGGGCGGCATCTCCGGATAAAGCCGCGGGCGCATAGCCGCGCGCTGCCGCTCCATTTCCTGTTCCACTTCGGTGTTCCACTCCGGCGAATGTGGCTGCAGGCCCCGCTCCACCAATTGCTGGTAGAGCTTAACCGAGGAATCGTAAAGTCCCAGTTCAACCACGGAAAGGTACGACGTGGTGGCTTCGAGGTAGTCGTTCAGTCCAGCCCGCGCCAGCTGCAGTTCCACCTGCTTGAGTTCATCAAAAGACGCCCGGAAGTGCACCAGCATGAGGTCGCCCTTATGGCCGAGCAGGGAATAGACCGCACTCTGCCGCTTCTCCATTTCCTGAAGCACGGGTTGAGCTTCGTTGAGGATGCGGTTGCGCTCGCCGGGATTGAGCCGCCGCCATTCGGCCCAACGAAAACGCATCATCTGGTGCAGCACGCTGGAGCCTTCCAGGGTCAGCGGCACAGGCGGCATCTCGGAGGTTTGGGGACGAACCTTGGTAGGTGCAGACATGGGTTCTTTGGGTGCCTCAGGCCTAATTCTACAAGTAGTCAGGAGTCAGTAGTCAGGAGTCAGCAAGATCAAAACCGGACCACAACCGCAGGGGACGCCGAGGACGCGGAGGACTTTATTCATGATGTGGTGAAACTGCCATTTTTCCTCGGTGTCCTTTGCGTCGTCGGCGGTTTTGGTTTGGATTCCATACTAACGACTCCCAGGATGCGGGCCAGTATACTTGGCGCAGCAGGGCGGCTCCACCGGACGAAATTCCATCACTTCCACGCGCGTCAGATCGGGATCGTAAAGGTTGAGCTGCCATTTGCCGTCGCGGCCAACCTCCGCCGGGTCGGGGATAGGCCAGCCGCTCTGTTCCGCCATCTTCACGGCGGGCTTGATGTCCACCACGCCCAGCGCCAGGTGGCGCATCACTCCGGCCTCCTGTGGCGAAGGATTCTTCGCCACATTCAACATGTATTCCAGCCAGTCGCTGCCGTTGGGAACCTGCATGTCCACCCAGTCGGTTTCGTCGTTCTTCATACCGCCGTGCCAGTACACATGAAAGCCCAGCACGTTTTTGTAAAAGCGGTCTTCGGCGGCACGATCGCGCACAATAAAGCCGGCGTGGATCATGTGCGTGGAAATGGGATGTCCCGCGCCCGCGCCGGCCGCGGCGGTTCCAAACTGCTCGAAGCAAATCTGGTGGCCTTCCGGGTCGCGCACGTCAAAGCTGCGGGTGCCGTCGCCCGCCACGGTTAGCTGTTCCGGGACCTTGACCCCATGCCCGTCAAGGTAACTGCGCAGCGCTTCAGCATCCTTGGTTTCGAATCCAACTTCAATCAGGCGGTCTGCGAGGGCATCGGTCACCGCTGCTACCAGATCCACGTATTGGTGTTCGTTGATGCGGAAGCGGGTGCGTTGCGAATTTCCCGCCGGCTCTTCCGCCAGCCCCAGCACGCGGCCGTAAAACTCGCGCGATTTGCCCAGGTCCGCCGCCCGCAGGGTCACGTGCGAGATGCCGACGATGGCTGGCCGGCGCGCTGCTTGGGCTACCACTGAGGCGGCCATCACCAGCATCAGCAAAGCTGCCGCTTTTGTGTTCTTCATGCTCGATCCTTCAGGCGATACACAAACTTCAACCCCGACCAGGTTTCATCCACCGCGCACACCTTCACGTCCACCAGCCCGAGTCCCAGGCCGATCTCGCGGATTGAGTTTTCATTGAGGTCGGTGGCCACTCCCGAGGTCTTCTTGGGCCAGGAAATCCAGAGCGAGCCATTCATGGCCAGGCACCCTTTCGCTTCCTTGAAGCGACGCTTCAAGTCTGCCTGGGTAGTGGCGAACAATTGGATGAAATCAAGCTTCTTGCCCAGTTGCTCCGCGCAATTCACCTTGTCCGGCAATGCGCCCAGGGTCTTGCGATATCCCGGCGGACCGCTCAGCAATGCGATGCGCTGCCCCGGCTTGATGCCGAGCTTCTTGAGCAGCGGCGTGTCCGAATACCCCGCCATGACGCGCTATTGTACTCAAGACCCCGCCGCGCCAGTACCCCACCTTGAGCGCCAGCCCCTAAACCCATTACTCTAGCCACTTATGAACCGCCGCGACCTGCTGCGCATCTTCGGATCGGGGGCGATGGGTCTGAGCCTAAGCGGTCTGTCGGCGGCCCAAACTCCCGCCCGTAAAAGAATCCTGATGTTTACGAAGTCCTCCGGCTTCGAGCACGACATGGTCAAGCGCAGCGGCGGCAAACTGAGCACGGCCGAGCAGATCGTCACCGACCTGGGCCTTAAACGCGGCATTGAGGTCACCGCCACCAAAGACGGCAGCGTTTTCTCCCAGCCCACTCTGTCGCAATACGACGCGTTTTTCTTCTATACCACCGGCGACCTCACCACCGCCGGGCAAGACAAGAATCCGCCTATGACGCCGGAAGGCAAGCAGGCATTTCTCGACCGCATTCGCCAGGGCAAGGGCTTCATCGGCACGCATTCCGCCACCGACACTTTTGAGCCGGCCTCCGCCCACACCGATCCCGAGCCGCCGGCATCCCTCGACCCTTATGTTGAGATGATTGGCGCGGAATTTGTCGGCCACGGCCAGCAGCAAAAAGCCCGCGCCCGTGTTGCCGACCCCCGCTTTCCCGGCCTGCAGGCCCTGGGGCAGGGAATTGAATGGACGGAGGAATGGTACGCACTACGCGCTTTTCGGCCCGACCTTCATGTGCTGTTGGTAATGGAAACCGAGGGCATGCAGGGCAATTTCTATCAGCGCCCGCCTTATCCCAACGCCTGGGCGCGCATGTATGGCCGCGGGCGCGTTTTCTATACAGCGCTTGGTCACCGGGAAGACGTTTGGTCCAATCCTGCTTACCAGGCCCTTCTCACCGGGGCTATGGCTTGGGTGGTGCGCGACGTCAATGCCCACGTTCCGCAGGACCTGGGGCGCGTGACCCCGCATGCGAACGACATTCCGGCGGCGGCGTTTGCGCACCCGGAAAAGTAGCCAGGAGTCAGACGTCAGCGGAGCAGGGGACATCTAAATCTTGCGCCGAAAAAGGTCCCTTCGGTTTCGCTCAGGGCAGGCTCTTCGCTGCGCTCAGGATGACAAAGTGAATGTGATGAACTTTCCTTGGAAACCTTGAAACTTGCGAAACGTTGAAACTTTCCGCCAAACTACGCGACCCTGCCCCCCTGACCACTGCCCC
>DATEGI010000221.1:0-3551 GCA_035280205.1 Terriglobales bacterium
GCTTGCGCAGCAAGCTGACTTTCTCCTTGCGCGCGCGGCGGCGCCGCAGTTCGCTTCTCCTGCTGGGGGTGCTCATGAAATAGTGCTCCCTGGATAGTAAATTGCCGGTTGCAGGCCGGCTGCTCTCTTCTACTACTTATATAGGCAAAGGCGTGCCAGGAAAAGGGTGGTCGGGTACCTGTTCACTGGCTGGTCATGACGGTCACAGACTTGCTCTTGGGGTTGATTGTCACCAGGTCAGCTTTCCCATTATGGTTAAGATCGGCCAGGCCTATGGCAGCGGGATGATCGGTGAAGGGAAGCGTGGCCTTGAGGAAAACTCCCGGGTGGGTGGCGATGAGGAAAACCACGGCGTCCTGAGCCTGGTCGACGAAGGCCACATCTTCCAATCCATTGCCGTCAATGTCTCCGCGAGCCAGGCTTATGGGAAGCTTCCGCGATTTCTTGACCGTATCGGCTCCTCCGGTCATGAGATAGAACCCGCCATGGCCGTCGGCCCGCAGCCAGGCGGTTTTTTCCCCTGGTGCGCTGGCCAGCAGCACGTCCTGCAGGCCATCACCATTCACATCGGTAAGCTGCGCCTGTAACGGAATGGAAGGCGAGCCCGCCTGCACCGGGTTGCCGGCGAGCGCCAGAGCACAGGATGAACGGCGCGATGTGCCGCGGCAATCCGCCAGGCTGAGCTTGGCGCCAGCCAGCCGCCGCGCAATGAAGCTGGCGAGGATGCCACGAATCTCCCGGGCCGGGCGAAAGCCGCCCTTGCCATCGCCCAGGAGCAGAGCGATCTCATCCTTCTTGCGGCCACCCACCAGGATGTCCACATCGCCATTGTTATCGAAGTCGGCGAGCGCCAGCTGTGCGGGTTCAAACTCGAGCTGATAAGTTGCCCGCAGATCAGGGGCAGGCGCGAACAGGCCCGCAGGTCCAGGATGGCCGCCGAGCGCGCGCACGGCCAACTCGCTCTTAAAGAGTCCGGCCACTTCCCGGCCGACAATAGTGCCGGCAAGGTTGAGCTGTTCCGGCTGGTCGGCGCAGCAGGGGAACAGCTCGTCGCCGTACTTCCCGCCGTGAATGTAGTGCCAGTGCTCGGTGCTGATGGATTCCATGGGGCCGTAGAAGTCGGGAAAGGTGGGATTCCAATTCAGCTGCGCGAGTTCCGAAATTGGATTATGGGCGGAAGCTTCCGCCCCGGCGCTGCTCCAGAGGCCTGCCAGCGAAGCTTCCGGGAAATGAGGGTGACGCGTTTCCCCGGTTGCTTCCAGCAAAGTTGCAGGGAGCGAGGTGAGGCTCACGGGAGCGGTGATTTTCTCGCCCGCAGGGATTTTGCCCGGTTCCCAAATGATGAGGGGCACGTGGATGAGCTCGCGGTAGAGGGCGCTGCCGTGAGTCATCAGGCCGTGCTCGCCGAAACTTTCGCCATGGTCGGACGTAATGACAACAAGAGTGTTGCGATCGAGGCCGCGTTGTTGCAGCTGCTGCATTAGTTGTTGGAGCTGGTCGTCTACATAATTGATGGCGCCGTCGTAGGCATCCACAGCGCCCTGCCGCTGTTGCGGGGTCAGATGCTCAAACCAGTCCCAATGTTCAGAAGCGTGGCTGCCGGGGTGACGCATGTTTGTGTAGCGATGCAGGTAAGGCTCAGGCGGGCGGTAAGGGTCGTGCACATCCATGTAATTAAGGAAAAGGAAAAAGGGCTGGCGCCCGCGGTCAATCCACTGCAGAGCATGCTGGTTAATCTGCGCGGCATTGCGCCGACCGAAGAGGTCGCGCTTGAGTTCCAGACGAAAGAGCAGGTGCTTGATTAGATCGCCGTAGAAAGTCTGGGCAAAGGTGCTGCCCAGGGACTGGAAGTCGTCCTCGAAATGAATAAAGCCGCGGCCGAAGCCACGGCGGCGGCAGAACAGCAGCGTGTTGGCGGAGAAGGCGGCGGTACGGTAACCGCGGGCCATGAATTCGTCGCCGAGAACGGGATAGTCCCAGCCCAGCAGGGCGCCGTCGTTATCCACGTGGTGAGCGTCAGGATACAGACCGGTGAGCAGGGAGGCGTGCACCGGCAAAGTCCAGGAGGAAGGGGCAATGGCATCTTCGAACAGGGTGCCTTGGACGGCCAGTTGGGTCAGGTGCGGGCTGGTGGGCCGGGAGTATCCGTAGGTGGAAAGATGGTCGGCACGCAGCGTGTCCACCACGATAACCAGAACGTTCGGCGCATTGGCGGAGGCGGCCGTCAGCTTTGCGATTTCGCGACGCTCGTGAATCCGCTGCTTGATGGGGAAAGCAATCATGCACCACAGCGCCAGCCCGAGCAGGATGGGCAGGGTACGCTTCTGCCAGCGGAGCAGAAAAGGTCCGCGCAGGAACCAGGCGAAGGCCAGCAGGGAGGCGCAAGCTACCGTGATCAGAAGATTGATGATGACGGAAGGATAAGCAAAGGGCGAGCGGCTCAGGCAGGCAAACAGCGTCAGCCCGGAAAAAAGAAAAGTGGAGCGCACCAACTCGTCGTGGGAGAGAGTGCGGCGGCGCTGGAAGGCGATGAGGAGCAGCGCCAGACCCAAGAACAAAAGCGGTTCGATTTCCACTCCGGCGCGCATGAGGTCGCGCCAGATGTAGGAATTCAGCAGATAGCCCTCACCCAGGCCGGTCAGCAGTCCCCACCACAGAGCGATAAGGAGAAAGGTATTGAGGGAAACGGTCCGCACACTGGTGAGCGAAGGAGAAGCCATGCGGGGTCAGGCAAGGGTACATTTGCCGCCAAACGATTGCAACTGGACGGCAGCCTGCGCGGCCACCCGGGCTAGAACGTAAATTTGGTCTGAATTTCCAGCCGCCGGTTATTGGCCGATTCCAGGAATCCCGTGCCTCCCAGGTGTTTGGAGCCGGCGCTCTGGTTGGCGCGGCCAAAAAATGGCGAGGTGATGTCGCCGATGACAGGCCCGGGATTATTGTGGTTCAGGATGTTGCGAAGGTGGGCGGAGAAAGAAAGTGAGTAGCGCCGGTGCTCGGAACGGGATTTACCGCCGTGGCCGGCGGCTGCATTTGAGCCTTCCATGGCGCCGAATTCAAAGGTTCTGCCGAACCGGAGGTTCAACATAATGTGGCCCGGCCCACGGCCAAAGTTGCGCGGCAACAAAGGCTCGCCAGGCTTGGGATCGGGGTCGAGCAAACCGTAGGCGGTGGCGATAACTCCGGGCTGATTGGGATTGAGGGCAATTCCGGGACGGCCGTTGAAGAGGGTATCGCCGTAGAGGTCGCGACCGGCCGTGATGTCGAAGGGTGACCCGGAGTGAATGGTGATGAAGGGGCTGACCCGCCAATTCCAGCGTTCGAAGGAGCCACCCACCATTCCTTCATTTCTTATGTCGTCCAAGGAGGGGCCATATTCTCCGGCGTAGTTGTAAGGATTGGCGGGCGAGGTGTTCAGGCCGTCAGTATTGCTGAGTGCGCGGTTGTAACTGTAATGGGCGAAGAGGGAGAACCCTGCGTTGAGCTGGGAGCGCAGACTGGCGATCAACTGGTTCTGATTGTAAAGACCATCGGAAACCATGGCGAAGACC
>DATEGI010000222.1:0-2788 GCA_035280205.1 Terriglobales bacterium
CCCCCATTCAGCTCGCCCCATTGCACTGCTCTAGGGAGTTCTCTTGATGTCTGAAACAACTCGCCCCGAATCTGAAATTAGACAGAATCGATTTTCCTGCTGCTATCGTCGGCGAAAAGACCTTCATCCAGTGTGTCCGCCATTTGTCGCATAACTATCTTCGAAGTGCCTGCTGTAAAGCCTTCGCAAAGGCCGAAACCCTTCGCTGAGCTGCCTCAGTCAAGAATCCATATGACGAGAGCGGAACGGATGACCCCTCCAACGAGCAAGGACTGGAGTCTCCACTCCAGCGTAAGATTTTCTGGAACTTTTCTCCTCATTTCGGGGAATCTGTGACAGTAAGCGTTCTAGTTCGTCCAAACAGCACATGCATATTGAGCTAAATGATGGCGACCTGCTACGGCGAATGCTGGCGGGAGATGAGCAGGCCTTCACCGCGCTGTACAGGACGTACCAGGCCGGCATATACCGCTTTGCCCGCCAGATGACAGGAGAGGCGGGCCTGGCAGACGAAGTAACGCAGGAAGTTTTTCTGACCCTGATGCGGGAGGGGCGTTCATTTAATGCGCGCCGCGGGTCGCTGCGGGCGTGGCTGTACGGGATTGCACGCAACTGCATTCGTCGCTGCCTGGAGCGCGAGCGGCTCTATGTGGCGCTGGAGAGCGAAGAACACGAGGAGACCGCGGCCGATCTGCTGCCGGACCCGGGCACGCCGGACGATGGGCTGGCGGGGCTGGGCAGCCGCGAAACCGTGGCGCAGGTTCGCCGCGCGGTGCTGGCGCTGCCGGCGGCGTACCGGGAAGCCGTTATCCTCTGCGAATTGCATGAGTTGGGTTACGCCGAGGCAGCGCAGATCCTGGCCTGCCCGGTAGGCACGGTGCGTTCGCGGCTTCATCGCGCCCGTGAACTCCTTGCGCCGCGCCTGAAATGCCTCCATGAAATGCCGGGGGTAGCCGTAGCGAAGCAGTGCCACAGGTGGTGATTATGGATTGCAAAAATTTTGACAGCATCCTTGAGGACCTGGAACGCGATACATCTATGCCCGCCGGAGTCCGCGGCCAGGCGCTGCAACACGCCGGGGATTGCGCTTACTGCCGGGCACGGCTGACGGCGGCTCGCCTGCTTTCCCTGGAGCTGGGCGCGCTGGCTAAGGACGACGAAAGGCTGCAGGCGCCCGCACAGGTTGAAGCCAGATTGCTGGCTGCCTTCAGGGAAAGGACGCGGCGCCGTTCGCACGGGTGGTGGAGCCTGGGCTGGGCAGCCGCAGCGGCGATGGTGGCTATTGCCGTCTGGTTGGTTGCAGAACACCCCTGGCGCAATTCCGGTTCTTCTGCTGGGCCGAAAATTCAGGCCCTTGTGCCTGCTGGTACGCTTCACTCGGCTTCGCCGGTATCCGCCATCAAGGGCCAGAACGAGACCGCTGAAGCGCTCGCTCCCGGAAAAAGCTCCAGGCCAGTTGCTCAGCGCGTCGCGGCCGACACAGCCAGCGAATTCATCGCTCTTTCCCCCAGTTCGTATCCGCTGGGGGACGGTATGGTAGTGCGCGTTGAATTGCCACGCTCCGCGCCGGCGCTGGTGGGCTTGCCTATCCCCGGCGGTGATGTTTCCGGCACGGTTACTGCCGACGTGGTCCTGGGTCAGGACGGCATGGCGCGCGCTATTCGTTTTGTCCAGCCGGAAGAGAGGCAAAATGCGAGTCAGAATTTTGATTTGAACCAGAACTAATTGAGGAGACGGTTATGAGGTTCAGAGGCACTGTCAGTAGTGTTTTGGCGATTTTTGGCGTGATAGCGGGTGCAGTAGCAGCAGGTGCGCAAATGCCGGCTCCGCCCCCACCGCCAGAGCCCGGTCACGATATGTTCTACGTGCGTACCTTCCGCCTGGAAGACAACAAAGCGGTAACCGGGGCGCCTTATTCCGCGGATGCGGTTACGGAGAACACGCAAGTGTTGGCCGATGGCAACCGCATCGTCCGCAAGGAGACGGCAAAAGTCTACCGCGACAGCATGGGCCGCACCCGCCGCGACCTCTCGGTGAACGCCATCGGGCCCTGGTCGTCGGGAGCGCCCATGCAGATGGCAAACATCTTCGACCCGGTGGCCGGCGCGCATTACATGCTGAACATGCAAGAGAAAAAGGCCTTCAAGATGCCGCCCCCACGCAAACCGCCAGCCGGCGGGCCGGGGCTAATGACCAAGGATCGGTTGTTTATCGCAGGTGAAGGCATGCCCGCGCCAGGGCCGGAGATCTCCATCGTCGAGAAGGATGCGGATGTCGGCGACCGCAGCCAAACCTCGCTAGGGGCACAGCAGATCGAGGGGGTCCAGGCCCAGGGCACGCGAACCACTGAAACCATTCCCGCGGGCAAGATCGGCAACGAGAAACCCATCGTTATTACCACGGAGCGCTGGTATTCGCCGGATTTGCAGGTTGATGTGCTGGTGAAGCACAACGACCCGCGCATGGGCGAAGTCGTGTATCAGCTCACCAACATCACCCGGGAAGAGCCCGATGCATCCTTGTTCCAGGTGCCGGCGGATTACACGGTGCGGGAGGGACCAATGGTGCTCCAGAAGCGGCTGCATTGAGGCATCTGGCTCAGTATCCCTCTGGGTTCTGAGAAAGCGAGAGCCAACTGCCCGCCCCTAAAAGGCGGGCAATTTTTTTCCTTCGTTCGGGACATTGGGTACGCCGCGCCCACCGGTCACCTTAAGACCCGAAATTGTCCGCTTTCGAACGCAAATTTCGGAAACGAACACTGACCGAATTCTCCTTCAGAAACAACCAC
>DATEGI010000223.1:0-11501 GCA_035280205.1 Terriglobales bacterium
CATTCAAATCCCATAGCGCCCCGCGTCCACCGCAAACGCCAGCGGCTTCCTCCTAGTCTCCTTATCGAAAACGCCTCAAGATCGACTTTTTCCCTTAACGCGAAGCGTCTGCACGAGGCGTTTCCGATCAAGGCTAGCGACTATACGGACAAGTGAACACAAAAAACGCAAACCCGCTTACGTCTGTGCGCTTTTTGTCCCACCTTGATACCACTGATAGCATCCGCGGCGTCTTTGGCAACTGAGTCGAAGCCTCTCACCATGCCCCGCTCAGGGCAACAGGAGGAAGTATGCGATGGAGAATTCAGTATCTGTTCAAAGTTTATCCCGGTTCAGGCGGCGGACAGTTGCATGGATCGCAGGCGTTCTACGAACCGCGGGTCACCGCGCAGGCTGTCCCAATCCGGTGCGACCGCCAGGTGAACGAGTGCTGGGTCGCGGAACGCGATGGCCTGATCAAGGCAGTCGAACGCTTCATCGAGCCGGCCTGCTGCCCCATACAGGACGGCGCGGAAGAATGCCATCTTCAGCAACACATCGAAGTCCAGTTGCGGATTCGTGATCTGATCCACCAGGAATCGCCTCACTCCGGAGAGGCCGGCCGTCGCGTACACCTGCTGCATGTCCGTGGTGACCTGCTTCAACACCGCTACTCTCTCTTCAGGCAAGCCCCACGCGATAGCCTGGCTAACGGTCCAGGCCGCGAATCTATTGACGTCCCCGATCTTCAAATAGACCTTGTTAATGAATTGGCACGCCATCACATGCTTCGGGTCCACCTCCAGCGCCCGCCGAGCCCAGACAAGCGTGTCGTCGTACTTCCGTTGATGCCAATACGAGATGGCAATCTGGACGAGAACGCCGGGCGATCGCGGATCGCGCGCCAGCGCCTGTTGCTTGCAGTGCAGCCCATCGTCGAACCGCCCCAGCGCTTCCTGAAGCGACCCATACTGCAAGAGCGCCTCGGTGTGATCCGAATTAATCTCGAGCGCTCGTTGCAGGCTGCGCTCCGCCGCTGTCCAGTCCCACTCGCTGAGAAAGAGGACTGTTCCAAGGGCAACCTGCGCGTCCGCCGAGGCGCTGTCCATCGCCAGCGCGCGTAAGGCAGACGCCTTCGCCTCCGCAAACGCTTCCTGGTGCGGCACTGCGCGAAACGCTGCTTGCACGCACTGTGCGCGCGCCAAGCCGGCGTGCGCCGGTGCATAGGTCGGATCGATCTCAATCGCGGAACGAAAGGCGTCCACGGCGGCAGGCAGTTCGAAGTACGACCCTGACAACAGGTGAGACCGGCCGCGGCCGACTAGCTCGTAGAGTTCGACAGGTCGCGTTATGGCGCTCGGTGTTAATGGCTTGTCGTGGGCCAGATCGCTGGTGACTCCAGCGATGAAGCGGTATCCTGACCGCGCCACCGTTTCGACATAGATCGGCCGGTGGGCGTCCTCGCCAAGCGCCTTGCGCAGCGCCGACACGTGAACGGAGAGACTGCCTTCTTCGACGAATGACTCGGGCCAGACGCGTCTCAGCAATTCGTCCTTCGTGACCATTCGGCCCCGCTGCTGCACCAAGGCAACCAGCACGTCGTAGGCCTTCGGTGACAAGTGGACGGCTTCCGCGCCGCGCAGGAGACGCCGCTCTTGCACGTCGAGCGTAAACTCGTCGAAATGAAATACCTCACGGCTGGGCATCAGATTTAGGCGAATCTTAGCAAATCCTTAAGGACACGTCACGGACGCAGCTGTAACGTTCATTGACACAAAGGAGCGCCGCGATCGAGAAACCTGAGGGCGCTTTCGAAGAGAAGAAAATGAGCATACGATCGTCGGTCGCCGTCATTCTGATCTGCGGATTCACAGCACTCTCACTCGCACAAACTCCACCAGAGGGCCCGAAGCCAGGCCCCGAGCACAAGAAGTTGGAGTACTTCCTTGGCACATGGAAAGTGGAAAACGAGATTAAAGCCAACGAGTATGTGCCGGCCGGTAAGGGTGTCAGCACCGCAACAATTACATTGGGTCCGGGGGGATTCTCTGTCGAGAGCCGCGCTGAAGGGCAAATACCGAGGACTGACGGCATCATCGCCTACGACAGCCATGCGAAGGTCTACACAGAATTTTACGCGAGCAGTGCCGGACTCGTGGGTACCGGCACAGGAACGGTTAACGGAAATACTTGGACGTGGATGATTGAAGACAAGGTGTTTGGCAAAGCCGCCAAAGGAAGAACTACAATCACGATCTTATCAGCCACCCAGTATACGTCGAAGTATGAAATGCTCGACGCGAACGGCCGTTATGTAACCCTCGTAGAAGGAACTGCCACCAAAGTCGCGCCTTAGAGACGAAGGCTTCCACCGCTACCTATGAGCGGATCACGGGCAAGCCGGAAGTTGGGTCCCGGCTGGAGTCTGACACTCTGGACCTCCCGCGAAGGCAGTGAGTGCAAGGTCCATTCCCGCCTATCGCAAATAAGGCGGCTGTCACCAACGGCCGGCTACCCGCTACCATCTACAGATTGTGGCCTCTACTACCGACGCTCTTATCGTGGGCGCGGGTGCTGCCGGATTGGCAGCAGCGCAGGCGCTGACCGCCGCCGGACGGCGCGTCACCATTCTGGAGGCGCGCGACCGCGTAGGCGGACGCATCTTCACTCTGCCCGCCGCCTCTCATGGCGTGCCCATCGAACTGGGTGCCGAGTTCGTCCATGGCCGTCCGCCGGAAATCTTCAGCCTTGCCGAACAGGCCGGCCTCAAACTGGACGAACTGCACGGCGAATTCTGGTATGCGCAGAATGGCAAGTTGTGCCCGGACGAATTCCCCTCCGAGCGCAGCCCCGTCTTCGAGCGCATGGAAAAGTACCAGGGCCCCGACCTCTCCTTCCGCCGCTTCCTGGACGAGTACTGCTCCGACCTGCCCGTCCCGGCAAAACTTTGGGCTACCGCCTACGTCGAGGGCTTTCACGCCGCCAATGCCGAGCTCATCAGCCTGCGTTCCATTATCGAGGGCGAGAAGGCCGAAGAAGAGATTGATGGCGACCGCCAATTCCGGCTGGCCCACGGCTACCAGCAACTGATCAAGGCCCTGCGCCGGAGCATTGATCCCGCTCTCGGCGAGCTGCTCTTGAATCACGTGGTGCAACGGGTTCGCTGGCAGCCAGGCGGGGTGGAGATTGAGGCTGCCTCTCCCCAAAGCGAGGCGCTGCTAATCTACAATGCCCCGAGCGCGGTCATCACCCTTCCCCTGAGCATTCTGCAGCTGCCATCCACATCCCCGGGCGCAGTTTGCTTTGTACCCGCCCTCGATGCAAAGCAGGCAGCCCTTTCCCAGCTGGCCATGGGAACCGCGGTTCATATCACTTTGGTGTTTCGCGAAGCTTTCTGGCGAGGCGCGGCGTTGGCCGGAGCGTCTGGCAGCCTGGCGGACATGCAGTTCCTCTTCTCAGACAATCCCTGCTTCCCTACCTGGTGGAGCAAGTTGCCTTCGCCCGCGCCCGTGCTGGTTGGCTGGAGTGCCGGTCCGCGAGCCCAGCAGTTCTGTGGGCAGCCGGCATCAGTTATTGCGGGGAAGGCCGTAGAGACGCTGCGGGCAATTCTGGGAATAACCGCCGAGCGCGTGCGCAGCCAGTTGCAGGCTGCCTATGTTCACGACTGGCAAACCGATCCCTTTTCCCGTGGCGCCTACAGCTATGTCGTGGCGGGAGGCGCGGAGCAGGCGCAGCGCAGGCTGGCAGCTCCGCTGGCCAATACCCTCTTCTTTGCAGGTGAAGCGACGAATTCTCAGGGCCACCACGCCACCGTGCATGGTGCCATGGCGAGCGGCTACCGCGCGGCGGCCGAGGTGCTTACACGTACTTCTCCCTCGGCGCCGCCGGCCGAATGAGGTTTAACTCAACTATTTTACGACGCCGGTTTTCCGCATCCGCCGCACTTCCATAAAAGTGAGCGCGGTGGTAACGGAAATAACCGAGCCAAACAGGATCATCAGAATCGCTGCACTGTCCATTTCCCAGTCCTTCCCCCAAGCAACGCCAGTTTCCTTGGCGATGCAAAGTCTTGCAAGTGCCAAGGTAGTTCCCTTTGAGTTTTAGGTAAATATTACTTTAGTGATGTTGCCGCTTAGCGCCTATTGACGGAATCTGGAAAAGCCTCATTCCCAGTTCAGGAAGCAAGATGAAAGCCGCCCTCCTCAGCATGTGGCAGGAGAACGAGACCCGGGTAGCTCGCTACCCTCTGCTATTCGGTGTTGTGTTCGTGATTATCGCCTCGGTCATGGGCCTTTTGCAGGAAAACCGCGGCGGTGCTGTTGCCGGCTTTCTTTCCGGCCCACGATAGGCATATCAAGGTGCGTATATGACCAATCCGACTGCTAATGAGCCCAAAGGGTGGAAGAAGTTCGTCGCCCGTCTGCTCTCACTTTCTCAGTACCTGACTGGGCAGGAACCCAGCGTCGAAGATAACAACGATGCGATTTTCCAGGAAGTCTTTCCGGAAATCGCCGGTTCCACCGACGAGAAGCGGGTTCTCAACCGTCACCGCGTTTGCATACCTGCCGTCGTTACTTACGGGATCGCAGCCGCTGCCGAAAAGACCGAGGTTACCAACCTCAACGAGCGCGGCTTATTCGTGTATTGCAACACCTCGCTGGCTCACGGCACCATGATTCAGGTGGAAATGGTGTTGCCGGCGGAACTGTCGGCCTACGGCAAACGCCGTGTTCGCTACCATGCCACCGTGGTCCGGGTGGAGCCCCAGCCCAGCGGGCAGCGCTTTGGCGTCGCCGCTGCCATCAAGAACTGCGAAAACTTGCCCCTGGCAACCAAGGACAATAAGGCCTTCGCCGCCAAAGTCTAAGCTTTCACAGTTCGTCTACCGGAAATTCCTCGAGCCCACCTGCACCACTCTCCCTGGCTAATGACGACTTAAGATTGCAGACCCGGGGCCGCGCAGCACCTGCCCTGGGAGTGCATTCGTCATCTTGCCCTCGTCAATCACGGGCACTCCGTTCACCAGCACGTACTCCATTCCCTGCGAAAGCTGGTTGGGATTCTCAAATGTGGCCATATCGCGGATACTCGCCGGATCGAACACCACCACATCCGCCCACATGCCCTGCTTGAGCACGCCGCGGTCGGTTAAATGCATGCGCTGCGCCGGCAAAGCGCTGAATTTGCGGATAGCGTCCGGCAGGCTTAGCTTGTGCTCCTCGCGCACGTACTTGCGCAGGATGCGCGGGAACGTGGCATAGGCGCGGGGATGGGGATGCTCCTGCCCCAGCAGGCCGGTAGGCGCGGTGCCGGAAGAATCGTTGTCCACCGAGACCCAGGGCTGCTCGAGCGCCAGCGATACGTCCGGCTCCGACATGCCAAACACCGCCACGCCGGTGAAGGCGTTGTCCTTAATCAGCAGGTCGCAGAGCGCGTCAATCGGGTCCTCCTTCCACAGCTTCGCTACGTCCGCCAGCGTCTTGCCTTGTAACGGCAGCAGTTGCGGATTCTGCACCACGCCTATCAGCACTGCCTGCGCCCCGGGGATTTCATCCCATTCGTTGTCCCACTTGCTGCTCGGGGTCTGCATGTCCTGCCGGATGCGGGCGCGGGTGGCCGGCTCCTTCAGCCGCTCGATCAGCTTCGCATCACCGCCGTCGTGCGCCCACGGGGGGATGAACGCGGAAAGCGAGTTGAACCACGCCGTGTAGGCGTAGGTATCGGCTTCAACGTCCACGCCGGCCGCGCGCGCAGCATCAATCTTGGCCACCACCTGCGGCATCTTGCCCCAATTGGTCTTGCCCGCGGTTTTCAAATGCCAGATCTCGACCGCAATATGCGCCTCGCGGCCGATGCGGATTACTTCGTCCAGCGACGCCATCTCCGCATCCCCTTCGCTGCGCATGTGCGTGGCATAGATGCCGCCGTACTTGGCTGCCTCGGAGGACAGGGCGATCAACTCCTCCGTGCTGGCGTAGGGTGCGGGCGCATACTCCAGTGAAGTGGAAACGCCCATCGCGCCCTGCTGCATAGCCTGGTCCACCAGCGTCTTCATCTGGTCGAGTTGCGCCGGAGTGGGCTGCACATCGGCATCGCCCAGCACCACGCGCCGCACCTGCGTGGCGCCCACGTAGGTGCCCAGGTTAATGCCCATGCCCTGTTTCTCCAGCCGGTGGAAGTACTGGTCGAGCGTCCGCCAGTCGGGCGTAAGGTGGTAGTGCTGGTAGCTGAGGCGGTCGGCTTGGATGGTAGCGTCACTTTGTGGCGCCACCGAATCGCCTTCGCCGGTGATTTCGGTGGTGATGCCCTGGTAAATTTTCGACGGCAGGTGCGGATCCACCAGGATGGTCAGCTCCGACTGCCCCAGCATGTCAATAAAGCCTGGAGCCACCACCATGCCGTGCGCGTCAATGGTGCGCTTGGCCGGGGCGGAAGCCAGGTCGCCTATAGCGGTGATGCGCCCATCGCGAATGCCAAGGTCGGCGGCATACCACGGCGAGCCTGTGCCATCAATGATGTGCCCATTGCGGATCACCACGTCGTAGGGAGCGCTCTGCGACCACGCCGCTACCCCCACAAACACAAGCAGACCGCACCACGCACACAACCGTTTTCCCATGCTCATCTCCTACTGAAATTTGAATCGGAAAGCTTACCACTCCAGCCGTGTCGTTTATGCCTGCCAGTGTCGTCTTACGCCTGTCATGTGTGTTTTATGAATGTCATCTTGAGCGAGGGCGCACGCCCGAGTCGAAAGACCCCTACGCTGCCCCGAGAGCCGAGCCGCCTCAGGGAGTTTCTGCGGGCTTGCTGGTTTTCCAACGAGTTCAACGGAATCCTCTGCGTTCCCGGTGTCCTCTGTGGTTAAGAGAAGAGGCCTGCGGCTTGACTTAGGCCATTCTCCAGGAGGAAAATCCAGACCTGCTTGGGGTGGTTAGCTTTTCAGTTTTAGTCTTAACTCATTAAACCCTACAAAGGAGATAGTTCCCATGGCCACAGCGCAGGCTCCTGCCATTGATATGGAAAAACTGAATGCTTTCATCGGACGTTTCGTAACTGATTTAGGCGCCGCGGTTCACACCGGCATGGTGGTAATTGGAGAGAAGCTCGGTCTCTACAAGGCCCTGGCTTCTGGCCCCATGACTTCGGCCGAACTCGCCGCCAAAACCAAGACCGACGAGCGCTATTTGCGCGAGTGGCTGTCCTCGCAGGCGGCCGGCGGTTACATCACCTACGACGCCAAGGCCGACAAGTTCAGCCTGACCGAAGAACAGGCCTTCACCCTGGCCAAGGAAGACAGTCCGGCGTATCTGCCGGGAGCATTTGAGCTGGCTCTGGGTTCCCTGGCTGCGGTTCCGCGAATCGCCGAGTCCTTCCGCAGCGGCGCGGGCATGGGCTGGCACGAACATGTGGACGGCGTCTTTCACGGCTGCGAAAAGTTCTTCCGCCCCGGCTATGCTGCGAATCTCGTCGCCGCCTGGATTCCCTCGCTGCACGACGTAAAAGAAAAACTTGAGGCGGGCGGCCGCGTCGCTGATGTGGGCTGCGGCAAAGGGGCCTCTACCCTGCTCATGGCCCAAGCCTTCCCCAAATCGAAGTTCTTCGGCTTCGACTACCACGATAAGTCCATCGAAGCCGCCCGCGAGGCCGCCAAGCGCGAAGGCGTGGCTGACCGCGTCACCTTCGAGGTGTCGAAAGCCAAGGAATACCCGGGCAAAGATTATGACTTCGTCGCGGTATTCGATTGCCTGCATGACATGGGCGATCCCGTGGGCGCGGCCACACACGTCCGCCAGTCGTTGAGCAAGGACGGCACCTGGATGATCGTCGAGCCCTTTGCCAACGACCAGCTCAAAGACAACCTCAACCCCGTGGGCCGGGTGTATTACTCTTTCTCAACGCTGTTGTGTACGCCCTGCTCGCGCTCGCAGGAAGTCGGCCTCTGCCTGGGAGCGCAGGCCGGCGAAGCGCGCATTCGGGAGGTAATTACCAAGGCCGGCTTCACCCGCTTCCGCCGCGCCACGGAAACGCCTTTCAACATCGTTTACGAAGCCCGGCCGTAAACTTCGAACTCACCACAGAGGTCACAGAGGCTTCAAATTTTGGAAAGTGCAAGGGAAGTTCAATACTCAGTTACTAACGACAATCGGCAGTTCTGCTTTGCTTTAAACAACTGAAATTCTCTGTGACCTCTGTGTCCTCTGTGGTGAAAAATTATTCGTACCGCAGCGCGTCCACCGGGTCCAGTTGCGCCGCTTTCCATGCGGGATAAATTCCAAACACCAGGCCCACGCTCATAGACATCGCCACGCCCAGAATGATGCCCCACGCGGGCACCACCGAAGGCAGGCTGGGCAGCAGCACGTTGATGAGCAGGCTGATGCCCACGCCCAGCAGCACTCCGATGATTCCCCCGGAACCAGTCAGCGCCACCGCTTCGGTCAGAAACTGGCGCACAATGTCGCGGCGCCGCGCGCCGATGGCTTTGCGCACGCCGATTTCACGCGTGCGCTCCGTCACCGACATCAGCATGATGTTCATCACCCCTACACCGCCCACTAGCAGGCCGATAGAGCTGATCACCACCGTGACCAGCGCGATGGCGCCTGTGATCTGCCGCAACTGGTTGGCGATTTCTTCCGCGCTGGAGATGCCGAAGTTGTCGCCCTTGTCGTACGCGACCCGCCGCCGCCGCCGCAAAAGGCCCCGGACCTCATCCTCGGCGGCTGCCTTCTGTCCTTCATAGGCTTGGGCGCCGATAAACACCTCATCATCATTGGGATTGTGCTTCACGTAGGTACGGTAAGGCGCCAGCACCACCTGGTCGGCAGACTGGTCGCGCAGAAACAGGCTCTTGCGTTTTTGCAACACGCCAATCACCTGGTAGGGCGTGTCGGCCACCAGAATGGTCTTGCCAATGGGGTCCTCGTGGCGGAAAAACGCGTCGCCCAGGTCGTAGCCGATCACCACCACGTCGGCCCGGTGCAGGTCCTCCGCCTCGGTGAAAAACCGGCCCTGCTGGATGTGCGCGTTGTAAACCTCCTGGTAGGAGGGCGTGGCCCCGGAGTACTGGATGTTAAAGGCCTCGTGGTGCCCGTAGCGTGCGCTCACCAGCTTCTGCGGGCCAAAATTGTACACGCGAGGAAATACCTGCGCCGCCACCCTCTTCACCGCCGGGCACTCGGCGCCGATGGCGCTGGCATCGTCGTAAGTCAGCGGCTTGCGCGTGCGTTCTTCCTCGCTCAGCCGTCCGCCCGGGTGGATGCCGGGATTCCATTTGAAGATGAACAGGGTCTGCGTTCCGTAATCGTTCAGGAAGTCGCGTACCTGCCGGTCCATGCCCACCATGATGGAAGCCACGCCGATGAGGGCGACAATGCCGATTACCACGCCCAGCACGGTGAGCAGCGACCGCGTCTTGTGCGTGCGCAGTGTTTCCAGCGCCATCAGCGCGTTTTCCCCCAGCTCAAAGCGCTTGCGCGGCCGGGCCGGCGCGAGTTGAGCGGCGGCGGCTTCAGTTCTCATAACGCAACGCCTCAATCGGGTTCAGCCGCGCCGCCTTGCGCGCGGGATAAATCCCGAAGAACAGTCCTACGGCCGTAGAAATCAGCAACGAGGCGATCACCGCCGTCAGCGGCACAACCATGGGAATGCTGCTGGCCGCGCGCACCAGGGCGGAAAGCATGTAAGCCAGGAAAATTCCGATCGCCCCGCCCAGCGCCGACATGAACGACGCTTCCACCAGAAACTGCACCAGGATGTCTGCCCGCCTGGCGCCCACAGACTTGCGCACTCCGATTTCGCGCGTGCGTTCCGTCACGCTGGCCAGCATCACATTCATGATGACCACGCCGCCGATCACCAGGAACACCGACACGATGCCTACCATGGAATCGGCAATCACGCTCGTCAGGTTGTGCCACAGGTCGAGCACCGTGGCGGAGGCAATAATGCCGAAATTGTCATCGTCCTCCGGTTGCAGGTGGTGGCGCGCCCGCATCAGCATTCGCGCTTCATCCTCCGTGCGCTCCATCCACTCCGGCGCCCGCGCCTGCACGTTGAGGTTCAGGCTCTGCTCTTCTTCGCCGTAGTATTTCAGGAACGTCTGGATGGGAATGTAGACGAACGCGTCCTGCGGTTCGCCCAGCACCGTGCCCAGGGGCTTGGCCACTCCCACCACCTCGTACCAGCGCCCGTCCACCTGGATCTGCTTGTACATCGGGTCTTCTTTGGGAAACAGGTGCTTGACGATGTCGGCGCCGATAAAAGCCACAGTGGTGCGGTGGTCGTTATCGCCGTTCGAGATGTAGCGTCCCGCCGCCACCTCTTCCACATCCATGTCGGCCAGGTTGGCGGTCACGCCGCGCACGCTTACCTGGTCCAAATTTTCGCGCCCCACTTTCACTTTGCCGTTGGTGCGCACTTCCGCCCCCACATCCTTGGCCAGGCGCATGTTGTCGCGCAGATACTCATAGTCCTCCCAGGTAAGGCGGCGGTTGCGCCGCACGGCGCGCGCAAATTCCTCGATGTCGGTGATGAAGCCGTACTCGTTCACCAGGAAGACGTTCGAGCCCATATTGGCAATGCGCTGCGCGATGTAGGTGTTAATGCCGGAGATGAGGGCTATCACCACGATCAGGGTGGAGACAGAAAGAATGATGCCCAGCAGCATGAGCGCCGAACGCAGCTTGTGGGAACGGATGTTCTCCAGCGCCACAGCGGCGGATTCGCGCAGAAACAGATTGCGGCGGCGCAACATGCCAGCAGGCTCCTCAGCCCCAGTTATGCCCAGTCTACCGCCGAAACCGCTTACTAACCACAGAGGGCACAGAGAGCACCGAGGATTATGAATTTAATAATCCGCTCCCTGCCAACGTGTTCTTTCCCGCAAGGGTGGAGCGTCGCACATCGTAGCCATTCAATTGAAAGCCAAGAAAGATTCTCACCTTCAAGACCTGAATCCCTCTGTGTTCCCTGTGTACTCTGTGGTGAAAAAAGAACAGTTGAAGTACTACGTATGTTGCGGGTTGAGTTTAGCCGCCGTCAGCTGCTCCCGGTAGCTGGCGCGCAGTTCGGCCACAATCTCCTGCGCCGCTTTGCGCGCTTCCTCGCCTTGGTTGGTCGGAAAGGAGATGGCGCCCACGCGCGCGTGGCCGCCCCCGCCATAGCGTTCGCAAACCTTCGCCAGGTTGACCGTGGGTGGCAGCGGCGACCAGGGATTGGAGCCCACAGCCACCTTGTTGCGGAAGTTGCTCTTGCTCAGCCCCACGCTATACACGCAATCGGGATAAAGATAATAGGGCACAAACTTGTTGTAGCCTTCGTAGTCGCCGTCGCTGACATCGAAAAACACGGTTCCGTCGCGGAACTCAATGCGCTGGCGCAGCACTTCGATAGACTTCTGATGCCGCTCCATCAGCGGTGGCAACAGCGGCGCTACAAACGGTTCCTCCAGTATCTGCTCCAGCGATTCGCTGGCCAGCAGCGGAATCAGGCGCACGATGAAGCCGGCCTCCTGCGCC
>DATEGI010000224.1:0-23492 GCA_035280205.1 Terriglobales bacterium
GGATTTTCGTGGTGAAGGGAGCAAACGACGCCCTCAAGCCGGCGGATGTGGACGCGGCAGCGCAGGCGCTGCGCAGCGCCGACTGCATGGTGCTGCAGTTCGAGATTCCGCTGCCCACGGTTTATTACACCATCGCTTTCGCCCACAAGCACGGCATCCGCTGCATCCTGAACCCGGCGCCGGGGCAGCCGGTGGACATGGCAAAGCTGGCCGGGCTCGACTACTTTGTTCCCAACGAGAGCGAGGCCGCAACCATAACCGGGATGCCGGTGGGAAACCTCGCCGAAGCGGAAAAATGCGCAGCAAAACTGCTGGCGGGCGGAATTCGCCGGGTGATCATCACGCTGGGAGCGAATGGGTGCCTGCTGGCCGGGCCGGACGGGCGCGAACATCTGCCCGCATTTTCTGTGCGCAGTATTGACAGCACAGGGGCGGGTGACGCATTTATCGGTAGTTTCGCCGTATTTCTTGCGGAGGGACTCTCGGAACGCGAGGCGCTTCGCCGGGCCAACCTGTATGCCGGCCTCTCGACCACGGCAGTTGGGACACAAAAGTCGTTTTATGACCGCGCCCGCTTTGATGCGGCATGGCTGGCCCAAGCCCACAACAGCTACGCTTCCACCCCGCCTTAGGAATCGTTCAAACCCATAGCCGAGTGGAATCCTTCGGGATAAGCGAGGACTGGGCATGGTCTGCGTGTATCCACGGAAGTGGCGGAGTAAGAAGCGATTTTTTGCTTGACAAGGGACGCGGCACGAGGAAAATTGCGCAACTGCAATTCTTAATACGATTCAAACACGGGCTCCGGAGGGCAGCGTCGGAAGCAGCAGGCGCCTGCCCCATTTTTAGTGGGGTATAAATCAACGAATTGAGATGGCGATTCGGCACGAGAGGCCGACCGGGGGGGAATTATGCTGGCTAACCGTACCTGGTGGAAAGCATTGCTGTGTACATTTGTGCTGGTTGCGTGCCCGTTGGTGTATGGGCAGGCCACCGGCAGTTTCTTCGGCACGGTCGCGGACACGACCGGATCGGTAATCGCGGGCGCCAAAATCACGGCGACCGCCCAGGAGACGGGCGTTTCCCGCGACGCCACCACCGACCAGACCGGCCACTACCTGATCCCGCTGCTGGCGGTGGGCAATTACACGGTTAAGGTCTCCATGGCGAACTTCCAGACGGTAACCCAGACCAACCTGCGTTTGCAGGTGGACGAACACCGCGAACTGGATTTCACGCTGCCGCCGGCGGCCGTTACGCAGACGGTGGAAGTAAGCGCCACGCCGGTAGCGGTGCAAACGGCGGATCCGACCCTGGGACAGGTCATCACCTCACAGCAGGTAGCACAATTGCCCTTGAATGGCCGCGACTTCGTGCAATTGGCCACTCTCACTCCCGGCACGACGCAGGAAACCAACCCGTCGAGCTTCTTCAATGGCGGCCCCAGCAGTGAGGTTTCGGCCCGCGGAACCTATTCCCTTTCGGTGGGCGGTTCGCGTGCCCAGAGCACGGATTGGCTGCTTGACGGCAATGACAACAACGAATTGACCGCCGGTGGCATTTCTATTCTGCCTTCCATTGACGCCATCCAGGAATTCAAGGTTCTGACCTTCAACTATTCGGCGGAATATGGCACGCGCGCGGGTCCGACCGTGCTGGTGACCACCAAGGCCGGTACCAACAACTTCCACGGCTCGGTGTTCGAGTTTTTCCGTAACACCAAGCTGGACGCCCGCAGCTTTTTTGCGGCGGAAAAGGAAAAGTTCAACCTCAACCAATTCGGGGGAGCTTTGGGCGGCCCCATCCAGAAAGACAAGACGTTTTTCTTCGCCGACTACCAAGGCAAGAGGCAGCGCCATGGAATTCCCTTCCTGGGCACAATTCCGACGCCGGACATGAAGAATGGTGATTTCAGGCTGGATCCATTCATCGCCGGGGGGCTGCTCACCAATCCCTATGCGCAGACCGGCGAACCTGCCAACTTCCAATGCGTGCCCGGCACGGAGAACCTTACGGCGCCTGTGTCCGAACCGATCAATTCCCACGGCGGCCAGGCGGTGGGTACCCCCTGCAACGTAATTCCGGCAGGGCTGATTGACCCAGTAGGCCAGAGAATGCTGAACCTGTATCCGACGGGGGCGCCCACGTACTCCGCCCTAGGC
The DNA here is from genome assembly GCA_035280205.1 of Terriglobales bacterium. Taxonomy (GTDB): domain Bacteria; phylum Acidobacteriota; class Terriglobia; order Terriglobales; family Acidobacteriaceae; genus JAICWP01. The sequence continues at coordinate 2,163 of DATEGI010000224.1, forward strand.
ACCAATTTTGCGAATGTGCCGGTGCGCCGCCTGGACGAGAACGAATTTGACGTTCGCGTGGACCACAGTTTTTCCCCGCGAGATTCGGTGTTCGCGCGCTTCAGTTATGACCAGGCGACCTCGTTCGTACCCGGTGGGTCGCCAGGATTTGCCGAGGCCAGCGCTTTTGCCAGCACACAGAACATAACCAATCATGGGCGCAACGTGGCGGTGTCGGAGACGCACGTGTTCTCCGAGCGCACTGTCAATCAGTTCAACGCCGGCTTCAACCGGATTTTCAACCACATCCTTTCCTTCGGCGACAAGAGCTGCGAAAGTGCCAAGCTCGGCATCCAGGGGGCAAACCTGGACGCCTCCTGCGCGGGCGCGCCTCCAGGGTTATCGCAGTCGGGCAAAGATTGCATGAGCTGCGGGCTGAGTTCCACTCTGATGGGCAACTACTGGGCGCTGGGTGACCGCGGATTCGCTCCCTTCCAGGGAGGCACGAATGTGTTCTCCATCTCTGATTCATTCGACATGATCCGCGGCAGGCACGACATCAAGGTGGGCGGCCAGATTCGGGCCCAGCAGATGAACGTGGAAACCAATGCATTCCAGGATGGATTCCTGATTCCGTTCGGGGTTAGCGGCGACACGGCTGCGGATATCCTTATGGGCCAGGTTGGCCTGGGCATACATGACCAGACGTTCCTGGGAGCGGTAACCGGCCGGCGCTGGAAGATGTTCCGGCCCTTTGTGCAGGATGACTGGCGCATGACTAAAGACCTGACCGTCAACATCGGATTGGCTTGGGCGTTCGTTACCCCCATTACCGAAGCCCACAACCGGCAGGCTAATTTCGACTTCGCCACGGGGCGGTTGCTGGTTACCGGTCCTCTCGCGAGCCAGGCCGGCTGCACGATCTGCCTTCCCAGTGATAGCGCGGTTGGCATTCAGTTTGACAAAACCGCCGTGGAACCCCGAATTGGTTTTGCCTGGAAGCCGATGGGCAGCCAGAACACAGCCATCCGTGGAGGCTACGCCATCTTCCACGACTCGTCCTGGAACCAGGGGGCGCAGGGACTGTGGGAGAATCCGCCGTACCTGGCAGAATCAGATAACTTCAACAATTTCTCGGTCTGCCCGCTGGGTAACACAACTATCAACTGCGGCCTGGCGCGCGTCTTCCTCCAGCCAAATCTTCAGCCAATAACATCTCCTCCGAATCCGTCCTCGTTCCCCGGTACCGTACAGGCGCAAAACTTGAATTTCAAACAAGGGATGATCCAGCAGTTCAATGCCAACTTTGAACGCCAATTGCCTGGGAATGCGGTGGTCACGGTCGGCTATGCCGGGTCGCGGAGCAGCCACATCCTGGTAGACGGCCTCAACCTGAACGTGGCATCTCCCTCCGCATGTGGCAAGGTGGTGGGGTACACGCTGGGCTGCGGCATTGCCGCAACGCCTTACCCGAATTTCGGCGTCATCTCTAACAACAACGATGTAGGGCGAGCCAAGTACGATTCCCTGCAAGTGAAGCTGGAAACCAAGAGTTCGCGGCACGGTCTATACGCGTTGCTGGGTTACACTTACGCGCGCACCTACGATTCCGGGTTCCCCGATGGCTTGGGCACGCCTCCGGGGGCGACCTACTGGCCGTTGCCCAATACACAGAAGCTGGACTGGGGCCTCTCACAAATCAACCTCAACCATCAGTTCACGGCCAGCGTGCTGTACAACCTACCATTTGGCAAAGGCAAGCACTTCGGAGCCAACTGGAACGGGGCGGCGAATACCATCCTGGGCGGTTGGGAAATAGATGCTATTGAAAAAGCGACATCCGGATTCCCGCTCTTCGTGGTCAACAGCAACAATTCGCCCTTTACCGGATCTGGCGTAAATTTCCAATGGAATGGAAACAGCCTGAACCGTCCCAATATGGTGGGTGATCCCAACCAGCCCGGCCCGGTAGCCGCCAACCCCACTTGCCAGGCGCCTACGCAGATCCACACGCTGACCGCCTGGTTTAACCCCTGCGCCTTCATGGTGGCTCCCGATGGCGAGCTGGGAAATGCGCCGCGTTCGCCGGTTTCCGGGCCGCGCTTTGTCAATACGGACCTCTCCTTCATCAAGCACTTCCCGCTGTGGGAAAAAATGCAGTTAGACTTCCGGGCGGAGTTCTTCAACCTCCTGAATCACCCGCAGTTCTTCCTGAGCGGCGGCGGGAGCGGGATGCAGGATATAAACCAGCTAGCGAGCTTTGCCGTGGTGAACGAGACGGTGAACAATCCGAGGGTAATTCAGTTCGCCCTCAAGCTGCAGTTCTAAGCGAGGGCGGGAGAACTCTTGCAGCGGCTTCTGGGGACAAATGTTGGCGGGAGGCTGTGCCGGCTCTGGTTGGCGGGGTTGCTGGCGCTCAGCCTCTCGGTTCCTGCCACGGCCCAGAAGATCAAGGTCATTGTAGACCAGGATGCGCGCGGGCCGGGCACCAGCGACCAGCAGGCCATTCTGGTCTTCCTGCAATCCGACAAGTTTGACGTGCTGGGCGTGACCACGGTCAGCGGCGACCAGTGGGTGAAGGAAGAAACCCAGCACGCTCTGCGCACGCTGGAAGTTGCCGGGCGCACCGACGTGCCCGTCATTCAGGGCGCCGAGTTCCCCCTGCTGAACTCCAAAGAAGAGACGGAGCGATGGGAAGCTTTGTACGGCAAGTTCGCCTATAAAGGCTGCTGGACGGACTACTTCCCTGCCCGGCGGTCCACCGTTTACGAAGAGCACTATCACGCGCCCGACGTAGTGCCGCCTTTGCCCGAAGGCGCGCCGCACACCAAGCCTCTGCCCGAAACCGCTGCCGAATTCATAATCAGGATGGTGCACAAGTATCCTGGCGAGGTGGTTCTGTGGGCAGGCGGACCGCTCACCAACTACGCACTGGCGCTGAAGCTCGATCCCTCGGTGGCAACCCTGGCCAAGGAATTCGTGATGATGGGCAGCGGGTTATACGCGGATAAAGGCGCGATTGATGCAGGCGCTATTGACGCGCGGCGGGAGTTCAACTGGTGGTTCGATCCGGAGGCGGCGCGCATCGTGCTGCGCGCACCGTGGAAGAAAGTTACCATCACACCCATTGATATTTCCGTGAAGACGCGTTTCACCACTGAGATGCAGGCGGAGATTGCGAAAGGCAACACGCCCGTCACTCGCTACCTGGATAAGTATTCCCTGCCCGGCTACATGTGGGACGAGATAGCCGGGGCAGCGCTGATTGATCCTTCCATCATTACCGTGCAGAAACAAATGTACATGGACATAGACACGGACCACGGAGCGGACTACGGCAAGACCCTGTTCTGGGACGCCAAAGCGCAGGTGCCACCCTACGAGCGCCTGGCCAATGTGCAGTTCGACCTGGACACCCAAAAATTCTACAAGCTGTATATCGAATTGATGACCCGGCCGGAGCGCCACTAACGCACTGCAGCGCGCCGGGATTGAGCTCAGCATGAGAAAACCAGGACTGTGGCCTGCAATTTTGTTTCTGCTCCTGGCGAATGCGCTGGCGTGGAGCGAAGGCCGCCGCAAAATAATTATTGATGAGGACTGCTCCGGGCCGGGGGGAAGCAACCTGCAAGCCCCGCTGGTGCTGATTCAATCGCCGCAAGCGGAGGTGCTGGGAATAACGGTTGTGAGCGGCGACCAGTGGCGCGACGAAGAAATCGCCCACATGCTGCGCCTGCTGGAAATCATTGGGCGCACAGACATCCCAGTGGTGCCAGGAGCGGTGTACCCGCTGGTCCGCCGTCGGGAGGAGGCCCAGCTATGGCAGCAGCGCTATGGCAAGGTGGCCTACGCCGGGGCGTGGGATGAGCGCTGGTGGCACGAGCCGTTTGTGATTCCGAAGCTGCCGGAAGGACAGCCGACCACCAAGCCCGCTGAGGATGATGGCGCGCATTTTCTTGTCCGCATGGTGCGGCGTTATCCGCACCAGGTAACCATCTACGCCGGCGGGCCGATGACCGACCTGGCGCTGGCCATCACACTCGACCCGCAGTTCCCCGAACTGGCGGAAGAACTGGTGTTCATGGGCGGGAGCCTGAACCCGCAGACTGCCGATCCGGAATTTGCCGACAACCCACGCCACGAATTTAATTTCTGGTTCGATCCGGAGGCGGCGGAGATTGTTTTGCGGGCGCCCTGGAAGAAGATGGCCGGCACGCCCACCGACATTTCCATCAAGACGCGGCTCACCCCGGCCATGATGCAGCAGATCAAAGCGAGCGGAACGCCCCTGTCGTACTACCTGGCGCGCTACTATCAGCAAGGCCTGGGCGCCGACTACATGTGGGACGAACTGACCGCGGCGGCCTGGCTCGACCCGAGCCTCATTACCAAACACGAGATTCGCTACATCGGCGTTGATCTCGACCACGGCGCGGGATATGGGAACACGCTGACGTGGATGGACAAAGACCGACCGCAGGTTTCGCGCGAACCGGTAGAGGTGCAGATGGATTTGGATACGGCCAGGTTCTATCGGATGTTCATTGGGCTGATGAGCGGGAAACCTCCGAGGTGAGCATGAACGCAAAAGCAGGTCCTTCGCTGCGTTCAGGATGACAATCGTGAGGACGGTCGCACTGCACGCGAGATCCCTCACGGCTGAAGCCGGTCGGGATGACGCCTTCCTCTGGAGTGCGTTCGCGGGTGCCCACTCCGATCCACAGGGGCTGAAGCCCAAATCGAACTGCTCATTCTTTTCCCACGGCTGAAGCCGTGGGCTTCTACGGTGCCGCCGACATGGAGGAGGTGGCCGCAAAAGCAGGTCCTTCGTTGCGCTCAGGATGACAATATCAAAGGGATGGCACGGGTTAGTGCGGTTGGGAGGCGGGGGATTGGCCGCGCAGAGTGTAGACAAACTGTTGCATGTGGCTGCGCTCGCGCTCGGCCTGCTGTGCCCTTTCCTTGGCCAGTTGATTGTAGACCTGCATTTCGGCGCGAGCTTTCGCCTGGTCACCGGTTCGCATAAAGGCCTGCGCCAGGCGGTAATGGGCATTGGGCAGCCGGGGGTCGGCTGCAATCGCCCTCTGATATGAGGAAATCGCCTCCGGGTACTGTTTCTGTTCAGTCTGCAGAATGCCGAGCTGCAAGTATGCGACCGCGAAGCTGGGAGCAAGTTGTGCCGCCTTTTGCAACAGAGCGCTTGCCTGGGTCAACTTGCCGACGTCGCCGTTGCTTTGCGATTGCCTCCACAGGATCACGGCGTAGTAGTAGTTGGCCTGAGCATCCTCTGGATGCAGCCGCGCAAAGCGTGCCAGCCTTTGAGGAATGCCTTCCCAGGGGGAGGACTCGACCTCCGCTATCTTGCCGAGGAAAAGATAGGGGTGCGGATTGGCAGGTTCCAGGTCTGAGGCTTGGCCAAGATAGCGGGCAGCATTTTGATTGGAGCCCTGGGCAAACCAGGCGACGCCCAGGCCCAGCAACATGCGCACCGACTCGGGAAAGCGGCGACTGCCCTCGCTGAAGACCTGGATGGCGGGCTCGGATGCGCGATGGAGCAGGAGTTCGGCGCCCCAGTCGAAAAGATTGGCTTCGCTGGGCTCAAGTCTGGCGGCGTACTCATACTCGCGGGCAGCGTCCAGGGAGTGGCCCTGCTTTTCTTCGATGTCGGCGAGCAAGTGATGGCGCTCGGCGGCGGCGCGCAGTGCTTGCTCATCGGCTGGCGGCTTCGCGCTGGCGGGAGGCCCGGCCAGGGAAACCACCTCCCTGGTCAGATCGTCTTTGGCCGGGGCGGTGGCATTGGAGCCGTGAGCGCCCAGGCTGGTGGGATCGGTAACGCCGGCAATGGTGAACTGAGGCTCGTCAAAAAATTGCAGCGAGCCGGAATTGTTTTGGGAGGCGGCAGCCAGGGCGAGAGTAAGATTGATGGTTTTCAGCGGGCCGGCCTGGACAACAAAGGGACCGAAGGATGCGGCGGCGTATCCGGCCAACTCCGCGCGCAGCGTGTAAGAGCCGGGGCGAAGCGTGGCGAAGCGGTACTGCCCATGCGTATCGGTTTGTCCAACCAGCTTCTGCGTGTCTCCCTGGGGCTCCAGCTGAAGCGTCGCGTGGCTAAGTGGGTGTCCATGAGAATCGCGAAGCAAAATCTGGAGAGTGGCGGCGGTGGACAAATGAGCAGATTGTGCTTCGGCCACGAGAACGAGGACTGAAGACTCTGCCAAAGCCAAGCCCATAACCGCGATGAGCAGGGAGCGGAATGGCTTTGCAGTCACCTGGAAACAGCGCATAGGACCAGCAGCAACGGCAGGAACAAAGTCCGTATTTTATTGCTTGCCGTAATGAGCCGCAAGCAAACCGGGACAAAATGGGACTCATGGACGAAAGGAATAAATCTGTGGGCATGACGCGGCGGGAGTTCGTGGCGAATTCGGCTGCAGGGCTGGCGGTGAGTGGACTGGCGAAGCGAGCACAAGGCACGCCATCCGCGCAACGGTCCAGCACAGAAGCGGGAGGGGGCGCCTTTCGAGTGATTATTGACACCGACCCGGGGGTGGACGATGCCCTAGCGCTGCTTTTGGCCATGCGTTCGCCCGAACTGAAGATCGAAGGAATCACTCCCGTGGCCGGCAACGTGCCGCTGGCGCTGACCTTGCCCAACGCATTGCGCATGGTAGAAGTGGCTGGCCGAACTGACATTCCTGTGGCCGCCGGGGCCAAAGAGCCGCTGGCACGCCGACTGGTGACAGCAGCCTACGCGCACGGCGAGAACGGGCTTGGAGGCGCGGTTTTCCCCGAACCTAAAACCAAACCTATCTCGGATCCCGCGGCTGAATTCATTCGGCGCACGGTTCGCAAGTACCCCGGAGAAGTTACACTGCTCACCATTGGACCGCTCACGAATGTGGCGCTGGCGCTGCGCAGCGATACCGACCTTGCGGGCATGATCCGGAGCCTGGTGATGATGGGCGGCTCGCTTTCGGGCGGGAATATCACGCCGGCGGCTGAGTTCAACGTTTATGTGGATCCGGAAGCCGCCCGCATCGTGTTTCAATCGGGAATACCTATCACCATGGTCGGGCTGGACGTGACCCGCAAGACCACCCTGACGGAAGAGCACGTGCGCACGCTGGAGGCGGGGGGGAACCCGGTGAGCCAGGCGGCGGCGAAGATTGGGCGCAACGTTCTGCAGCACAACCGGGAGCAGGGATTTCTGGTCGGGCCCAATATGCACGACCCGCTGGCGGTGGCGAGCTTCATCAATCCTGAGCTGCTCAAATACCAGGATTATTACGTGGATGTGGAGACGCAGGGCGAACTGAGTTCCGGGGCGACCGTGGGCTACAGCCCCGTGGCCGGCGACTTGCGGCGGCGGCCGGGCATGGAAGAAAAAGCTGACGCGAATTTCGCGATTCGTGGGTCAGCACCGACGCTGGCCGGAGCCCGAACCTCTCCGGTGGTGCGCGAGAAATACGTGCCTAACGCCAAAGTGGCGGTGGATGTGGATTCGGCAAAGTTTTTTGAGCTTCTGATTGGGCGCTTGTCAGGCAGGGAATGACTCCCCAGGCGCAAGCATTGTGAGGCGAAAGATGAGAGTTGGCTGGTTGTGGCGGTTTACGGCAGCCGTGCTGCTGTTTTGCAGCGCGGCGTGCTGGGCGCAGGAGAAACGCAAGGTCATTATTGATCAGGATGCCGCTGGGCCAGGGGGAACCGACCAGCAGTCCATGCTGTTGATCATTCAGTCGCCGCAGACCGAGGTGCTGGGCATCACCGTGGTCACGGGAGATCAGTGGCTCAAGGCGGAACTGGCCCACACTTTGCGCATGCTCGAACTGATCGGGCGCACCGACATTGCGGTGGCGGCAGGAGCCGAGTACCCGCTAGTGCGGCGCAAAGCGGAAACCGAGATGTGGGAGGAGCGCTATGGGTCGGTGGCGTGGCTGGGCGCGTGGACGCCCCGCTTTTATCATCCGGCGGAGCAACTGGGCGATGTGCCCGAGGGGCTGCCCACCACCAAGCCGCTGGAGGAAGATGCCGCGCATTTCCTGGTGCGGATGGTGCGCAAGTATCCGAACCAGGTGACCATCTACGAGGGCGCGCCGATGACCAACCTGGCGCTGGCCATTTCCATTGACCCCGAGTTTCCCCGGCTGGCCAAGGAACTGGTTTTCATGGGCGGCAGTTTCAACCCGCAGACCGATGATCCCGAGTTCGTCAACACGCCACGGCGCGAATTCAATCTGTGGTTTGATCCGGAGGCGGCGCACATCGTGTTGCGCGCGCCCTGGAAGAAGATTGTGTGCACGCCGGTAGATGTTTCGGTGAAAACAAAGCTTACTGCTGAGTTGGTTAGCCGCGTGAAGGGCAGCCATTCCGCCGTCGCGCAGTACGTGGCCACTTATGCCCGGCTTCGTGGCAAATACGATTACTTGTGGGATGAGCTGGCGGCGGCAGCGTGGCTGGATCCGAGCCTGATTACGGCGAGAGAGACGCGCTATATAGATGTGAACCTGGACCGGGGCGGGAATTACGGCGATACGCTGAGCTGGGCCGAGGCGAACAAACCCAAAGTTGAAGTGCAGCCGGTAGAGGTGCAGTTCGACCTGAATGCCCAGAAGTTCTACGACCTGTTTGTGAACTTACTGAGCGCACCAACGCCGCACGCGGGCGCGGCGAAGTAGCAGCATCCAGGACGTCTTAAGAGCTAAGGAAAGAGCACAAGGTCTCTCGACTCGCGCTCCCCTCGCAAGCTCAATTCGCACTCGCTCGGGATGACAGACGAGAAGGGTGGGCGGTCAGCGCGGCTGAAGCCAACTATTCCGGCAGCTCTTGCAGGGCTTTTAGCGCCTGTGCGTGGCCGGGTTGTTGCTTGAGGAGTTGGAGCAGAACGGCACGCGCTTCGCTGCGATTGCCCTCTAGGGTGTAGATGCGGGCAAGGTTCAAGTAGCACTGGTCGAAGGCGGATGCCATGCTGATACATTTCTGCAGCGTGGAGATGGCTTCATCGCGGCGGCCGGTACGCACGTAGAGCACGCCCAGGTTGTTCAGCGCTTCCGGGTAATCAGGGCGGTACTGGAGTGCTTTCTGCAGATACTCGTAGGTGTGTGCGCTATCGTCGCTGGCCGCATAAACCATCGCTAAGCCATAGTTCGCGCCCGGGCTTTCAGGGTTGACAGCCAGCGCTTGCTCAAAAGCAGTCCGGGCCTGGTCCCACTGCCTCTGCTGGCGGTAAGCGTTGCCCAGATTTTCCAGGGCGACCACGTAATCGGGATTGAGGCGGAGCGCCTGCTGAAAATATTGGACCGCCTCGCTCATGCGGCCCTCCTGGGCGGCGAGCAGCCCAAGATTGTTCCAGGCCCTGGGCAAGGTGTCGGGATAGGCTGCGGGCAGCTTGACAGCCCGCTCGAAGCTTTGCCGCGCCTGCTGCCGCTGTTCCTTTTTCAGATAAGCGCTACCCAGGCCGTAAAGCGCCTCGGCGCTTTCAGGGTCATCGCGGAGGGCAAGCTCAAAGAAGGCCTGGGACTGATCGAAGTAGCCGTGCTGGTAAAAGACCGAACCGTAGGAAAGATAGTTGCGGCGAAAATCGAAGGTGCTGGTGACGCCCGCAAAAGGCAGTGCCTTAGCCAGGCGCTCGGTGACGTTTCTCGGCAGGTGGTGAAAGTCTTCTTCAATCTGTTCCGTCTTCGCCACTCCCTGGTAAATCTTTACTATCTCGCCTTTTTCATCAATCAGGAAGGATGTGGGCAGCACCAGGTCGCGGTGGCGATCGAAGAGGTAACGGTAAAGAATGTTGTAGATGGCGGCCACGTCGGCGGAGCCACGGAGCACGGGAAACGGGAGTTGTGGGCTTCGCGCTTGCGCTGCAGAGCCTCCGGAGTGATCGGCATCAAAGTTGATAGCGAGCAATTGCAGGCCCTGAGTGACCCAGCGCGCTTGCGCCCGGCTAAAGCGCTCAAGGTCATCAGAGCAGCTTGCGGACTCGGTGCTCCATAAATGCAACAGTACAGGCTTGCCGCGCAATGCGGCCAGGCTCCATGTTTTTCCACTCGCGCCCGGCAAAGAGAAGTCCGGGGCTGCCAGAGGCGCCAGCAGCCAGGTTTCCACCGTGGCAGGAAATGATTCGATTTCTTGCGGCGCGCCGGTCTTTTCCGACGCGGTGGAGGCAGGCCGAAAAGGCTCAGTGCGAACCGCATCGGCGCCCTCTTCCACCCAGATTCGGTGGTTAACTGGCAGATCACGCAACTCCTGAACCAGCCCGCTGGGCCAGCGAATGGAGGCATGTACCGGCCCGTTCGCCTTCCCCAGGCCAAACAAAACTTCCTTACTATGCTGAGAGAGGAATCCGGAGCCGGCTTGTAGCTGGCGTGTCTGCTCTCCCAAATCGGTGTGCAGAGTAATACCCGCGCCGATGGCGTCGCGATTGCTCCGGGTGCCGCGCAGGCGGAAGGCGATGGACGGCGGCAGAGATGGCATCGCGTTGCGCAGCACGCGCAGTTGCGGGGCATTGCGGTTCTTGAGAAACACTTCCAGCCGGCCATCGTGATCGAAATCAGCCAGGGCGAAGGCCCGGCCGTCCTCCAAAAAATCCAATCCGACGGCCCCCGAAGCATCAGAGAACGTTCCGTCCCCATTGTTGACGTAAAACACATTGCGCTCAAAGCCGCTCCAGGTGCCATCCGCACGGATGAGTTTATTGATGGCATCCCAAGCCTGCTCGTAGGCCTGGGTGGACCTGGCCTGCAAAGGAGAGTTGGCCACCACCTGCCGCCAGAAAAAACTGTTCAAGTCCTGAGGCAAGGGGCCAGAGATCATGCCGTTGGCAATGTAAATATCGAGGAAGCCATCGTGGTCGAAGTCCCAGGCATCGCACCCCCAGGACCAGCGGCCCATGCCGACTCCTGCCGAGGAGGTAGCATCACGAAAGCTACCGTTCCCGATGTTTCTAAAAAGAGAATTGCCCATCGCGTGCTTGCGATAGAAAGCCCGCACCTGCGCCGGAGCGTTCTTCTGAAAAGCATCCTGGGTTGAGACGCGCTCGCCCGCAGCCGTCCACATGTCAGCAACGTAAAGGTCTTGCACGCCGTTGTTGTCGTAATCGAAACAGCAGACGCCCATGCCCGCGCCCGTGTCCTCAACGCCCGCCTGAGGCGCGACATCCGTGAACGTACCATCGCCATTGTTGCGGTAAAGGTTCTTGCGGCCGAAGTCGTTGACCACGTAAAGGTCGGGCCAACCATTGCCATTGAAGTCCGCCCAGCCACAGCAAAAGCTGTAGCGGGTATTGTTGCGATCGAGGCCGGCCTGGGCGGTCACATCGTGAAAAGTGCCGTCGCGGCCGTTGCGCATCAGGAAATTGGCCGGGCCGTTTTCCGCGTCGTAATAGGGACAGGGATAGCGGTACTGGCTGGCGCCCTGATAGTAGATGTAGAGGCAGAAATAAATGTCGAGCCAGCCGTCGCGATCGTAATCGGCGGCCGCTGCGCCGGTGAAGGTGCCCTGGGGCGGCGTGGCGAACTTAAAGGCGTCGGGCCGCTGGCGAAATTTACCGCCACCCTGGTTCAGAAACAGCAGCGGCCCATTGGCGCGCACTACGATCAGGTCCTGACGGCCATCGTTGTCGAAATCAGCAAAGATCGCGCATGCCGTATTCTCCAGTATTCCGACTCCGGAACCGTCGGTGATATCTTCGAAGGTACCGTCGCCGCGATTGCGAAACAGGCGGTTGGGGAGGCCGGCGGGCTGGCAGATGTACATGTCATCGAAGCCGTCGTTATCAATGTCGCCGACCGAGATTCCGTTGTGCCCGTAGATATCAATGCCACAGGCGCCATCCAGGGCGGTGCGCCAGTAATCGGCGCCGTGAAGGAGTTGGGAGGAGTAAGAAGGATTGCCGCCGAAAGCCTGCGCGGTGACGTCAGCAAAAATTGGCGTGGCGGAGCGGCTGAGGGTTTCTTCCAGGGCCCGCCAAGAGCGCAACTGGTATTCGCCGCCGGACGAGACTTCCCACGCCATCTCCCAGTGGCCGACGCGCTGCTCACGGTAAAAACCGCTGCCCGAACCCACGAGTTCATAGCGCACACTTGTTTGCACCCGACTGGCCGAATCAACGCTGATGCTGGTGACTTGGAACTCAGCGTTAACAATGCTGGAGAACGCGCTCAGCGCCGATGGCAGTTCCCGGAAAAACGCCTGGCGCGGCAGCGGAATCTGGTTTGCGAAGGTGTTTTTCCGAATTTCCAGTGCCCCACCGGAACGCACGACCCGCGATTCTGCCGGCCCTAGAGAAGTCCCGGAGAAGTTTTCGCTCAGAGCTTTACCGATGCTCGCCAGATCGCGGGGGTTCTTCAGCAGGCTCGAACTCCACTGCGCGAGAATGGCAGCAATCTGGTCGTGATATTTCTCGCTTACGAACTGATCGTGGCCGGCTTCAGTTTGCCGGAACACATCCTCGAGCGGGTCCGGAGTGCGATAGTGCGGCAGCAGGTGGAACTGGCCGTCGAGGGAATGCGGATTGCGGCAACCGGAATCGTAGGCAGGGGGCAGGACAAAGGCGCGGAGAGCCGCGGGAAGCAGCATTGCCGAGGCACCCTGGCAGCAGCGGATGAGAAAGTTACGGCGGCCCAGATTGACCGGCTGTGGTAGGCTACGGCGTGCCAGTGCTGTCTCCACCTAAGAAAATTGTGCCCTTGAGCCAGCCGAGTATAACAGTGGTCGGCAGCTACGCGACGGGCCTGACCATGAAGGTTGAGCGCCTGCCCAGCAGCGGCGAAACTCTGCTGGGCACAGGCTACCGAATGGACTATGGAGGCAAAGGCTCCAACCAGGCGGTGGGCTGTGGGCGGCTGGGAGCTAAGGTCAGCTTTGTCGCCAAGATAGGGAACGACAGCCTGGGGCAGACGGCGTTGCGGCTCTACCGCGAGGAGGGCGTTGATAGCACTTACGTCCTGCAAACCGCAGATGTGGCCACGGGCGTGGGTTTTATCCTGGTGGAAGAGGCAAGCGGACGCAATTGTATCGTACTTGATCCCGGAGCCAACGAAAGGCTGAGCGCCGCCGATGTCTCTAAATGCGAAGCAGCCTTCAGTTCGCCGGCAGTGGTGCTCACGCAGCTGGAAATTCCCGTGGACGCCGCGGAGGCCGCACTGAAGCAGGGGAGGGCGTGCCGCGCAATCACCATACTCAATCCTGCGCCGGTGCGACCGCTGCCACGCCGAGTTCTGCAACTCGTAGATGTCCTCACGCCCAATGAAGTTGAGGCCAAGGTGCTTACAAGCCGCAGCCACGATGACATAGTCTCGCCCGAGGAGGTAGGACGCGAGCTGGTCAGCTCCGGCGTGAAGAACGTGGTTATGACCCTGGGCGAAAAAGGCGCGCTGGTGGTGAGCGAATCTGGTACTGAGCGATTCCCTGCCCTGCCGGTGCGGGCGGTGGACACCACGGGTGCTGGAGATGCTTTCAACGCGGGCCTGGCTACAGCCCTGGCGTGGGGAGCGACTCTGGCGCAGGCGGTGGAACTCGCAATTGTGACTGGCGGGTTGGCCGTAACCAGGGAGGGCGTCATCCCTTCCCTGCCGGACTGCAATGAGGTGGTGGAGTCCTACCGTGGCCGTGGCCTCGCCCCGCCAGGCTGGCTTGCGACCAGTTCGGCGGCTGCGGGATGATTTGAGGAGCAGTTATGGCCGACACTCCCACATTTCTGGTCAGCCCGCAGGCCCGGGCGCGCTGGATGCGGCTGGACACCGCCCAGCTTCTGAAGCGTTTCTTTTTCTGCGAGCGTTCGCTCCTGCTCAGCCATGCCACCTGGATTCCGCGAATCGGTTCCCTGGAAATAAAAACCGGGCTGGCGGAGTTCCTGTGGCAGAACGCGGAAACGGCTCATGCCCTGCGCAACCGCGTGTTCGAGTTGCGCTTTCCCAGCCGCCTGCTGGAAGGAGAAGACGCCGACCGCGCCCTGATCGAGCTTTTTGGGGCGATGAAGGATTCGCCATCTCCCGCCGCCTTTCTCCTCAGTGTGGGAGAGGTTCTGCTTCCGGCGCTGCGCGAGTCATACGCGGCGTATCTGGAGGGTTCGGATTCGATTGCCGATGGCCCAACGCATCGCTTTTTGCGCCTGGCTGCGCAGGAGAAGCTGGAACAGATCACCGCTTTCGAGCACTGGGCAGATGCCGAGCTAGCGCGTGTTCCCGGGTCGCGTGCGGGCGCGCTGGCGTGGAAGGAAGCGGTTGCGGCTCGTCTCTCAGCAGTAGGCGGAGTGGGAATCGCGCCTGCCCCCGCCGCAGCTGCCAGCGCAGAGCTGCCAGGTGCGATCAAGTGGGCCATTCCCCGGCGGCCCGCGCGCGATAAGCGCTTCTGGCCCAGTCGCTTCTACTGGCCGGACGTAGTGGAGCCGTCCTATCCGTATGGGGAAGGCATGCAATTGCAGGTGCGCTCCGCCATCAGCCACCTGAATGAAGTGTGGGCGATTGAGGCGGGAAGCGTAATCCTGAGCGCCTTTGCGGGCGCCCTGCCCTGGGAGTGGATCCACGACAGCGCGCGCTGGACCTACGATGAGTCACGCCACTGCCGCATGGGCTACGAGCGGCTGCTGGCCTGGGGCTTCGAGCCGAAGGAGATTCCTCTGGGGACCTATATTTACGAGAGCGTTTCCGCAGAAGACCCGATTTACCTGCTGGGCATGCTCTACTTTTTCGAAACCAAAAACATCCGCCACAAGCCGGCGCGCGCGCAACTGTTCCACACCTATGGCGATACCCTGAGCGAGCACGACATGGATTTCGACTGGGCCGACGAAACCATCCATGCCGGCTACGGCAAGCACTGGCTGAAAGAATTGCTGACTGTCCGCAGCGAGGATCCTGCGGCTTACGAGCGAATTCGCGAGCGGTGCGGGCAGCTTGTCAGCGAATACGTGAGCACCGCCAGCGCAGAAGAGGTCGCCGCCATAAAGAAGATGGCCGGCGCGCTTCTGGCAAAGGCGGCCGCCATGCCACGCCCGGCGCAGCTTTCGGGGAGCGCAAGTTAGTCATGCCCGCAACCATCGGCAACATGACGCTGCTTCGCGCAAGGCTCTGCCGACGTGGGGGAATATGGCTTGCCCCAACAGCTCTTGCGCTGTGCCTGCTCGTTTCGCCTTCCGCGATTTCCCAGCAAGCATCGGCCGGCCCGCCCAGCCGGGCGCAGTCTGCCACTCCCAGCGCCGCGGAAGCTCACGTGGCCAAGGGCTATGATGCCCTGAAAGACGACCGCTACACCATCGCGGTAGACGAGTTTCGGGCGGCGCTCGCGCTCGATCCCAGCCTGGTGCTGAGGGCACGCTTTCCGCTTGCGGTTGCGCTTTTTGAAATGCACAACAATGCCGACGCACGTCGGGAACTGGAACAGGTGCGCAACGTGACGGGCGACCATCCCAATGTCATGTATTACCTGGGAAGGGTGGACCTGGAGGAACACAATTTTGAGCAGGCCATCGGCCACTTCAGCAAGGCTGCCGCCCAGCCACCTTTTCCCGATTCCGCTTATTATCTCGGCTTCGCTTATTTCAAACATGGCGACCTGGCGCTTGCGGAAGAGTGGCTGAAGAAAGCCGAAGTTGCCACGCCACACGATTCACGGGTTCCCTATCAGCTGGGCTTTGTGTACCGGCAGGAAGGCCGGCAGGAGGATGCGCGAAAGGCGTTGGCCCAGGCGGCACAACTACGGCAGCGGGATTCGGACGAAGCGCGCATCCAGGGTGAATGCGCGCAGAAACTGCAGCAGGGGCCAGGGGAACAGGCGCGCGCCGTTTGTGATCAACTTTACGACAACAACGATGCCGAACGGCTCACCGAACTGGGCACGCTCTACGGCCAGCACGGAGATTACGAGGCAGCGCTGAGGCCGCTGCGCCGGGCGGCGGAGCTGCAACCGCAGTCGCCACAAATGCAGTTCAATCTCGCGATGGTGTACTTTCAGCTTAACCGCTTTGAGGATGCTAGCCCACCTTTGCGCACCGCCCTTCAGCGCTGGCCTGACCTGTTTCAGCTAAACATGCTGTACGGTGCGGTGCTTTTGAAGTTGGGCGAGGAACTTCCCGCCTACCAGGCGCTGCAACATGCGCACGAGCTCAATTCCAGCGATTCAGGAACGGTTGACCTGCTTTATCAGGCTGCAATTGCGCTAGGCAGGAAGAATCAGGAGGGCCAGCGCTACAGCGATTCCCTGCACTACTACGCCGACGCCGCTAAATTGCGCCCCACCGAGCCGGCGCCACACCGCGGTATGGCGAAAGTCTATGCCCTCAGTGGCAAGCCCTCGCAAGCCAAGGCGGAGGAGGCCGCAGCCGACCGCCTGGCCAGGAACTTGGGAGAGCAGCCATAGGATTCGGCCTGAACTCTCTCTAAATCTGAGACTTCGAGCACCCCAAGTGGATCGTAAATGGGCGGATTTCAACAGCCGTTACCCTGGTACCTCGCGACGGGTGACTGAAGACATGGAAGTAAATTGATACCGGAGGCGAGATAATGTATATGCGTGTCCCAAACCAGCACAGCCACCGGAGGCGCTGTTTTCAAGGCGCACAATGTCGCCTACGCGATCGAGAAAATTGGCGACTTCTTCCGCGGCACAGGATCGGGAATCCTGGCCGGCTGGCCGGAAACTTCCGCCAAAATCATCGTCGAGGCCCTGCAGGAGCTTAGCGTCAAACTTGCCAGTGCGGGTGTAACTCCTGAATCCACGGTCCTCCCGATGGCTCTCTATACCGCGCGCGAATTGCAGAAGTACCTAAAGCCCGAGCGCAGCGATATACCCAACCGGGAAGCCGCGCGTGTTTACTACCGGTGCTTGCGTTCCCTCATCCGAGAACTGGCTCAAGTGGACAAAGAAATCGCCCAGCGATTCAGCTGACAGTAGGTGCGCGTTCCGCACACTCCCCAAGCTGACTCAGGCAGCGGACTGCTCGTACCAGCTGAGGACACGCAGCGCCCGCAGCGTGTTCCACCGGCTGGGCCGATTGTCGCCGTCCTCAAGCGCAAAGTGGACCTTGCCGGGATGCGTGTTCTCCAGCAGCCAGGCGCCATCGGGCTGCCGCTTCGATCGGAGCAGATTGATGGCTTCGTCCATCCGCGAGTCCGGCACATCTCCGACAGAGCGGAAGTAATCGAGTACGCGCAGCACATCGTAGTGCCAACGGATGGGAAACGAGAATTGCAGCCAGGCTGGGTTGACGACTTGGCCGGTGCTCTTCCGCCGAAACAGCTTTCGTTCGAGCAGATACTGCTCGCCGCGCCGCCGAGCGACGATGGATTCCGCGGTGCCGCCCGTCGCGCGTTCATGTGCCAACAGCCCTTCCAGGACGTTGATAGTAGTGTCGAAGGACGAGCGGACGGAACCGTTCTCCGCTTCGCAGTTCCAGCCGCCGTCCTCGAGTTGCTCAGCAATCAGGCGCGCGACCACCTGGTCCACATTTTGATCGAAGTAGACGCCCAATCTGACAGTCCTGCCGTTGATGCAGGGCTCGACTTCACCGCTGAAGAACGGCTGCCCGGCGTGCTCCCACCGGCAAGTGTCTCTGACCTGAGCCACCGCCCGACGTACCCGCTCAGAGGACGGCTCAATCCCGAAGTCACACAGCAGCTGGAGTGTGGGCAGTGTGGAGGTCCAGGGCTGGCCCTTCTCGGCGCGCCAGTTGAAGCTCTGCGCCGGGAAGCAGGCGCCTCCCGCCCACTGGCCATCTTCGCCCTGCAAGGAGAGCAGCCTTGCACCCCAGCCCTCGGTCGCCACCCGCGCACGCTCGGCAGCGACAACCTCAGTCGGCGCGTGGATGAGATCGCGCAACACCTGCCAGCGGATGGCGGGGTCAGAGTCGAGCAGCCAGTCCATTACCGTCATGTGGCTGACTCTAACATGCTGGCTGGGAGGGTAAAGGGCTGAGACGCGGAGCCGACCGCCTTGCAAGTTCCCCGGAGGCTGCGGCCAACCTCAGCTCCTCTCAGCCCGCAACGAGTATGGGGAGCACCCAGCGGTAACAAAAGGGCACAAACGTTCATCCTGGGGGCTGTCCTTAAAACCAGTGGGATACAAGGCAACATTTCTGAGACGTTTACAAACGCAGAGCGACTGGTTGAGATGAGGTTACTTGTGAGATCGGCCGCTCGCGAAGGCGGTCCCTTCGGGCCGTTCCTCAAGCTGCGAACCGCAGTTGGGATTCAAGCACGTAGTAAGTGGGGCCAGGGTAAAGAGTTTTAATGATTTGTAAACCCGCGAGATTGTGAAAGCAGAATAGCTGCGACTTGTCGAAAACAGCGGCACGTCCTGCACATAATCCAGCACCCATCAACTGACATATCGATTTACTCATTCCTACCGCAGGCGGGCAGCTCTATTCCGTAGGGCTGCCTACGTACTCACATCAGAAGCTGTCCTCCCAACCTAAGCCGTGTGCCAGGGCATAGTGAACTAGATCCGCGCGGCTACGTAATTCTAATTTTTCGTAGATGCGTGCCCGATACGTCTGGACAGTCTTCTCGCTGAGCCCATACTGCTTAGCGATTTCTCTACCCGTAAACCCCTGGGCAATCGCACGCAGAACCTGGGCTTCCCGCCGGCTAAGGCGTTTTGTGTGAGGTCGTCCTATCCCCTCACCGGCAGTCCCCAGCAACAAATCAGATAATGCATCACTCAGTCGTGGATCCAAATACCTGTGCCCGCGCGCAGCCAGCCTCAACGCGTGGTAGAGCTCTGATTCAAAAGCATCTTTCAAAACATACGCCACGGCTCCGCTCGCCAGCATGGAGCGAACAAACGCGGCATTCACGTTTGTGCTCAGGACCAGGATTTGGGCCTGGGCGATTTTCTTGCGGAGTCTGGCGACAGCAGGCAATCCGGATGCCGGCCGGCTCACCTCCAAAAGCACCACATCAGGAGATAGGTCGCGAACAGCCTGTACCAGCGCTTCGCTGTCAGTCTGTCCAACCACGTCGATCATCTCCGCTGCGTTGAGCAGTTGACGAAGGCTGCTGCGGACAATCTCGTAATCAGACGCTATCAGGACACGAATTGGGGTCATGGCGTGCTTGGGCGAGGACAGGTACCGCGAACTCGCTACCTGTCGGGTTTTGCCGGCTGCAGCCACGCTGCCTCGCTGTCTTCAGCAATCATTATTCTTCCAGCCCTTAGTTGAGAATATTGTTGTAAGCGGCAGCAGTGTTGGCCACAATTGCGCTCCAGAACCGTCACATCGGGATTATTTTGGCGGCGGATGCGCAATAAGAAAGTACTCGTATTCAGGGCAAAAGAACCAATCTGCCAGAGTGCGTCGGGTTCGTCTGTCGGTGAAACAGCGCGGCTGTAGCTTCGGTTGCCAGTAAAAGTCTGACATTCCTGCGATCCTGGTGCATTCCGAACGCAATGGGCAGACTTCACAACCCCAATGCATGCGCCGAAGAAGCTCATTTGCTTTTCTCGCCTTTGCGACGCGCTCCGTGAGACCCGACTAACACCCCAGCCTGGTGTCCGGCCGCCTAGCCTCTTGTTTCGAATGGTTGAGAGCTGAGCCAATCTTGAACAGAAATTGTTCCAAATTCCGCGACAGATCGCGAGGTTGAGAGGAGGGTCCGACGGCGCTACTCGGGGGCCGCACTACTCGGCGCATCCACATCGGCGAAGTACCCCCATTCTGGTTACCGCGCCATCCTCATCCCGACTCTTCCCCCATCACCCTGGGGCAATAAGACCGAAGAAGCCCTGCCCACGAGAGCGCGGGACCGGTACCCGCGCTTTTCGTGGCCTCCACCCGTGTCAATTGCCCGCGGATGAATCTGTTGCTTCAAATAGCAGGGACATCTTTTCCCAGTCGAGCGCCTGCACGACCTGCGAATTGTCAGACGCTGCTTTTGTTTCAACAGCGTCGTCGAAGCCATTGTTCCGCAACACCAGGAGGGCGGGAGCTATGGCCACCACCTTTCCTTCACGCACGAACATGACTTGTACGTGCTCCCCACTCCCCGACCAAACCACTTTATAGTGGCCGGGCTTGAGCGACGTGCTGCCTACCTTAACGACCCTGACAATGTCGACACCTTTGGAGTTCTTCCCAGACGCCAGAAGCCCGACAGGAATCAACAGCAATACAGACAAAGCCATACCCAACATCTTTAAATTCATTTCTAACGCCTCCCAACATGGATTTCGGTTTAGCTTCTCGTAGGACTGCATATTTGGTGCCATTTCTAAGTAGTGGCTGTCATTTAGCCAGTGATTGTGTATGTCACATCTTGCGTCGAAATGGCGACATTGCCGGCGCAGTTCAGACACACTTCAGACCTGTAATTTGAAGGGCAGCGTGGGATGCCAGTGACTGGGTACGCAGTGCTTCAGATGTGCGGTGCGACTTATGACGGCAAAGACCCTACTGATTCCGACCCGCCTTTTGGCAGCACAAATGCACCTCCGTAGTGGGTGAGGCCAATATGCCAAGAGTTATCGCTACTGCATTAGATCCGACCCGCCGCAGCAACGACGCTACGGAATTTGAAAACATGCTTCGCCGAAAGGTCGTTGGTCAAGACCAAGCTATCGAGAAAGTTGCCGAAATCTATCAGATGTTCGTGGCCGGCTTAAATCCGTCCGGACGTCCAGTTGGAAATCTACTCTTCCTGGGACCCACTGGCACCGGCAAGACGCGTGTAGTCGAGGCGATGGCGGAAGCACTGTTTGGGAATCCGCGGGCCTGCATCAAGATCGATTGCGGCGAGTTCCAGCACTCCCACGAGATTGCCAAGCTAATCGGTTCGCCTCCAGGATATCTTGGGCACCGGGAAACTCATCCGTTGTTGACGCAGGAAGCACTGAACCAATGGCATACGGAGAGGCTGAGGCTGTCGATCTTACTTTTTGATGAAATCGAGAAGGCCTCGGACACGCTTTGGCAGCTTCTGCTCGGAATTCTCGACAAGGCCACGCTGACCCTGGGTGACAACCGCCGAGTGGACTTTTCGCATTGCATCATCATTATGACTTCGAACCTGGGGGCATCAGAGATGTCCAGCCTAGTGCAAGGCCGATTGGGCTTCACCTCAAAACCGAATGCCTTGGACGCCCGTTTAGACGAGAAGATCGATCGCACGGCGGTGGAGGCAGCGAGACGCAAGTTTACGCCTGAGTTCATGAACCGGATTGA
Source organism: Terriglobales bacterium (assembly GCA_035280205.1). Classification (GTDB taxonomy): domain Bacteria; phylum Acidobacteriota; class Terriglobia; order Terriglobales; family Acidobacteriaceae; genus JAICWP01. The sequence continues at coordinate 23,293 of DATEGI010000224.1, forward strand.
TAAAGTTGTCGTTTTCAAAACGCTGCGGCCAGCACACCTGCAGAAGATTCTCGATATTGAATTGGGAATGGTACAACATCGGATTTTGATGGCCCCCGGAACAAGAAAATTTGCGTTTTATTGCACACAGAGCGTAAAGGACTTTCTTCTGGAAGAAGGCACGGACGCGAAGTATGGGGCGCGGCATCTGAAACGAGCGA
>DATEGI010000225.1:0-23681 GCA_035280205.1 Terriglobales bacterium
CGACCAGAGAGGCGGAACCCGTATTTTCGTTGGAATCGGTACCGGTCAATACGACCGGAAACTTGCCGGCTTGGGTGTAGGTGTGGGTGGCGGTTATTTGGGACTGTGAGGTAGTGACGGGGGCTGACCCATCGCCCCAATCCAGAGTCATCTGTACGATGGAATTCTGGTTGGCAGCCGTACAACTTCCCGATGCGGTGACTGGAAGGGGAACGGTGCCATTGTCCGGAGTTATCTTAAGCTTACAGGTGGGCGGGTGGTTATCCGCGCGGCTGGAGGGAGCGAAAGAAAGGACGCAGACCAGAACTGCGGCGGCGGGCAGGCCAAGCCTCAGCCCTCGAATCTTCTGCCACTTTTCTCGCCCCATCTTCGAATTCATAGTGATAGCCCCAGAAAACAACGCCATGGCGTATGGCTGCAGTCAACTTGTGTGGCTGTCAGGAAAGCACTTGGGCCTGCGTAAGCGGACAACCTATGAAACGGCTCTCCCGCCCCAGGTGCTTTGATAAGAGCAGCGGGCGGGTTGGTTGCCGAAGCAGTCGCAGGAACTTTTCAGAGTTGAGGTGCTTCCGGTTTCCGGGTGCGAGGTCAATCCGGCGCGGGTTCATTTCCGGCCCTTTCGTCAAGGCAGGGATACATATATTCCAGAGGAGCCGGCAATTTGTCGCGTATTTGTAAAATCCTTGTTAGTAATCAGCAGGGAGCCAGCCGGAACCGCTGACCTTGATGCCCCGCCTGTCTAACTCCTTCAAGAACTCACGAGCCGGGATGCTCATCTCTGGGGGAAGCACGCCACGGGCGCTGATTTCGCCCTGGGCAAGCATCTGGGCCGCCACTGAGATGGGGAAGCCAGTGTCGCGAGCCACGGCGCTGAAAACCGGCCTAGTGCTGTAGCGGGTGGTAGCATCGAGAGTAAGACGGCGCTTGCGGCCGCCGCTGCTGCCTTCGACGACAACGCGAACTGTCTCCGCGTCGCGCGGCGGCTCGGTGCTGACGGTGGCGCGGCTCTTCAGCAGTTGCTCCAGGAAGGCGCGCGGCGCCACCTGGCAGCCGTTGACTGCCACCAGCTCCTTCTCCAGCAGGCCCATGCTGCTCAGCAGGCGGACGGTTTCGATCATTTGCGGGTCGTAGTTGATCTTGAAGAAGACTTCGCGCACGCCCTGGCGTCGGAAGCTGAGCGGCAGGGTGGCCACCTCGGAGTGAATGGAGTGACGCACCACCAGCTTGCCGATGGGCGCGGGAAAACTCACCTGTTCGGGGTCGGAGAAATTTTCCCGCTGGCGAAACTTGCCGTCCACGAAGTGCATGGGCGGAATGGTGAGTTCGTCGAGAATGGTGGCAATGGAGAAGCTGAAGGCGAGGGGATCGGAGGCGGCGGGGCGCAGTTCGCGAGCGCCGTTATAGACCTTGATGGCGGTGACGCGCTGCAATTGGTCGGCGAGGAAGCGAGCCATTACGTTGGCGATGCCGGGTGCACTGCCAATACCGAGAATGGCCAGCAGGCCGGCGCTACGAAACTCAGAGTTCAGCTTAAGCTGCTTACGCGTGGTGTAGAACAGGCCGCCGAGGTCGAGGTAGTGCGCGCCCGCGCCCAGCGCAGCTTTCATGACTTCAAGATTCCAGTAGTACTGGGTGCAGTTGAGCACGGCGACCGAACCGGTGAGGAGGCGCACCGTGTCGGCGGTCTGGCGCACATCGCAGAAGGCGGCACGCGCTTTGCCATTGCCGTATTCTCGGGCGGCCTGCTGGGCGCGCGGCTGGTCGTAGTCGGCAACGATGATTTCAGTGGCCTCACGCGAGCGGGCCAGATCATAAAGCGCGGCGCGGCCCATCAGGCCGGCGCCCAGGACGACGAAGCGCATAAGTGTTCTCCTCTTCTTTCGCCCGGTGGGGCTTGGCTTTTCCTCTCGACTCCGCGGGCCTACATTCTTTCGCCGCTTCGCGGCTAAATTCGCTGTGATCATCCCGCCCCGCTCAAGATAACGCCCTATTGTGGAGGGCGCCTCGCGGGGCGGCGGGGCCGCGCCGCAACGCAGAACTTACCTGCGAGGGCAAGATGCCCTCGCGACAGCCGGCGGGACGCCGGCGCTACAAAAACACCCACGGTCCAACCAATAACCTTCAGCTTCCCGTAGCCGCGGCCTCCACCAGTTCAGAGCCGAGCTCGGGCTGGCCGTCAGAGCGGGCCCGCAGGCGGTACCAGAGCCCAATCGCAACTAATGAAAAAACGAATATCACGGCGGAGATGGCGTTGATCTCCGGGGTCATGCCACGGCGCAGGCGTGACCAGATTTCCAGCGGCAGAGTGTTGTCGCGGCCGATGAGGAAGAAGCTGACCGCGATTTCATCCATGGACAGCGTAAAGATGAGCAAGGCCGCGCCGATGATGGGCAGGCGCAGATTGGGCAGCGTGACGCGCCAGAACGTTTGCCAGTAGTTGGCGCCGAGGTCGAGCGAGGCCTCCTCTTGAGCGCGGTCGAGCTTCTGCAGGCCGGCGAAGATATCGGTCGTCGCCACCGAAATCAGGGCCGTGCCGTGGCCCAGGGTGATGGTCAGCAGGCTCAGGTGCATGCCCATGCCCACGAAGAGCATGAGCAGGGAGAGGCCGGTGATGATGCCGGGCAGAATCAGGGGCAGAAGAACGAGGCGGCGGAAGGCGGCTTTGCCGGGAAAGCCGGCACGGTCGAGCGCGAGCGCCGCGGGTATGCCCAGAAGCAGCGAAATGGCCATAGCGGCGAAGGCCACCATCAGACTGTTGAGCACCGAGTCCCACATGGCGCCGTCACCGAGCAGCATGCGGTACCAGTTCAGGGTGAAATCATGGGGCGGGAAGCCGCCTACGCCACCGCCATTAAACGAGTAGACAATCAGAACCACGATGGGCAAATACAGAAACGCGAACACCAGCAGGGCGTAGAGAGCCAGCCAGCGCGGGTTGCCGGAGGTGGCGCTCACGAGAAGCTCCATTTCTTCTCCAGGCGTTCCGAGAGAAACAGCAGGCTGACGACGAGCAGGAGCATGCACAGCGAAATCGCCGCACCCAGCGGCCAGTCGTAGGCAGCGCCGAAGAGGCTGACCACGATGTTGGAGATCATGATGCCGCTAGGGCCGCCCAGCAGCAGCGGCGCAAGGAAGTCGCCCAGGCTGAGCACGAAGGCAAACGTTGCGCCGGCAAGAACTCCGGGAATAGAGAGCGGCAGAATCACACGCCAAAAAGTTTGCAACGGCGAGGCGCCGAGATCATGCGAGGCTTCCACCAGGTTGCGGGGGATATGCTCCAGCGATGCGTAGATGGGCAGAAAGGCGAACGGGGTGTAGATGTGGGTCAACGTGAGCACCACGGCAAACGGGCTGTAGAGCAGGAACTCCACGGGGTGGCGCGTGAGGTGCACATATTGCAGCAGTGTGTTGAGCACGCCATCGCTGCCCAGAATGGTTTTCCAGGCATAAGCGCGCACCAGGTAGCTGACCCACAGCGGAATGATGACCAACTGATAGAGCAGGTCTTTGCGCGCGCCGGCGTGAAAGGAAAGAAAGTAAGCCAGGGGATAGCCGAGCAGCAGGGCGAAAAGCATCACGCGAGCGGCGATCCACATGGAGCGCAGCAGGGTTTCGAAGTAAACGGGGACGGTCAGCAGTTCGCGGTAATTGCTCAAGTTCCAGGAGTGGACGATAGTCTGCGCGGGACTTACCGTCCAGAAGCTGTAGCAGAAGAGTAGCGCGTAGGGGACCAGCAAAAACAGGGCGACCCAGAGCAGAGGAGGCACAGTAACGGCGGTCTTGTAGGCACGGGAGAACATCTAAGGGGTCGCCTCCGAGTCGCGCACGGGGATAGCGTCATTCACAGAGAACTCGAAGTCACGCTGGCCACTAACAGCGCCGTGGCTGGGCACGCGGACGGTCAGCTTCAGACCTTCGGCACACTCGACCTGCAGCAGGTCGGTGGCGCCGTGGAAAGACTGGGTGATGATGCGGGCGCGGAAACGGACGTTCTCCTTGGAAGGGTTGAGCGCTGCCGTGGTGCGGATGTGTTCCGGGCGCAGCGAGAATACCGCCGGGCCATCGGCCACCGAGGTACGAAACTCCAGCCCGTTGCAGCGGGCCAAGCCATGCTCCACACGAGAGCGCAGAAGGTTGGTATGGCCGATGAACTGGGCGGTGTAGGAAGTCGCAGGGCGGCTGTAGATTTCGCGCGGCGTGGCTACCTGCTCCAGATTGCCGTTGCGCAACAAGGCGATCCGGTCAGACATGACCATGGCTTCTTCCTGGTCATGAGTGACAAACACGAAAGAGATGCCAACTTCGCGCTGCAGGGACTTCAGCTCCAGCTGCATCTGGCGACGAAGATTGGCGTCGAGGGCGGAAAGCGGCTCGTCAAGAAGCAACAGGCGAGGCCGGTTCACCAGGGCGCGGGCGAGGGCGACGCGCTGCTGCTGACCGCCACTGATCTTGGACGGTTTGGAGGCGGCGAAGGCGCTCATCTTGACCATCGCCAGGGCCTCATCTACGCGCTTTTCAACGTCGCCGGCAACAACCTTCTGCACGCGCAAGCCGTAAGCCACGTTGTCGCACACGGTCAGGTGAGGGAAGAGAGCATAACTTTGGAAAACGGTATTGACTCGCCGGCGGTAGGGCGGCAGCAGGTCGAGGCGCTCGCCGGCCATCCAGATTTCGCCCGAGTCGGCGCGCTCGAAACCGGCAATCAGGCGCAGCAGCGTGGTCTTTCCGGAGCCGCTTTCGCCGAGGATAGTGAGGAATTCGCCTTCGTCCACGTGCAGGGAGATAGTGCGGAGGACCGCCAGTTTGCCGAAGCTTTTGGCCACCTGGCGGATAGAGAGCAGGGGCTGGGCGGCGGGTTGGGCGGGCGAGATCATAAAAGCAAGTAGTCGGTAGTGAGGAGTCGGGAGTCAGCGGGAGGGGAAGTGCAGTTGGGGATGTGCGCTTTCTTCATGATTGCTTCAGCCGTCCCGCCGGGACTCTGGCAGTTAAATGGTCCCTTACCCGCCACTGAAGTGGCGGGCTACTTCCAGACGCCCCTGCGGGGCTGGGCATTCCGGCGCCGCCAGCGAAAAGCAGATCCTTCGTGGCGCTCCCTCGCAAGGCTCGGTCGCGCGGCTCAGGATGACAAATCAAACACGATGACAAATCAAAACGCTCTGTTCGGCGCAGCCAAAGCTGCGCTTTCCGAAAGCCTCGGCAGGCCGCTGACTACTGACCACTGACTACCGGGTTATTGCGCCGCTTTCACCTCGTTCCAAATTTCGTTGTACTTGGGTCGGCGAGGCACATTTTGCCAGAAGTAAATGCGCTTCTGGTAGGTGTCAACATCATCGAGGTGAAGGTTCTTTTTTTCCTCCGCGGTCATGAACTGCGCTGCCTGCGGGTTGGCCGGGATGTAGCCAGTGACGTCGGCGACCTTCTTCTGGGTTTTAGCTTCGATCATGAATTCCAGGAACTTGTAGGCCAAGTCCTTGTTGTCGCTGGCGGAAGTGATCATGAGGTGGTCAATCCAGCCGGTGGTGTTTTCCCGGGGGATGGTCTCGCCGATGGGAAAATTCAGCTTGCGCAGCTGATTGGTCATGAGCGGCCAGCCCATAGCAGCGACAATTTCGTGATTCTGAAACAGGTTGGTGAGCTCGCCGCCCGTGGACCAGATTTTGCGAATGTTGGGCTTCAGGGCCAGCAGTTTGGCTTTTACCGCATCAAGTTCCTGGTCGCTCAGGTTGTAGAGGTGGCTGGGGTCGGGCTTGTCATAGCCCAGGACCTGCGCTGCCATGTAGACGGTAGAGAGTTCGTCCCAGACGGAGAGCTTGTTGCGGAATTTGGGATCCCAGAAGACGCTCCAGCTATCAGGCGGCTGCTTGAATACCGTGGTGTCATAGAGCAGCGGGTTCGGACCCCAGGTGAAGGGCACGCCGTAAACATTGCCGTTGGCCTTTACCAGCGGCATGGAAGTGAGCTTCGGCGAAAGCTGCGCGTAGCTGGGGATGCGCGAAAGGTCGAGAGCCGCGGCCAGTTGGGAGGCGGCGATCATGGTGGCTACGTCACTGGAGGGGGAAATCACGTCGTAGGTGCTGGCGCTGCCGCCACGCAGCTTGGCCATTAGTTCGTCGTCGGAGCCCATATAGGAGGCGGAAACCTTGCAGTGGTATTGCTGCTCGAACTCGTGCACGTAAGAGGGGTCGGCGTAGCCTTCCCAGACCAGCAGGCTGAGCGTGGGCTCTTTTTTGGAGCAGGCAGAAAGTAATAGGCCGCAGATCAGGAGAACCGCAAGCAGAGTGCAGCGGGAAAATTGGCGCGGGCAAGATGCCCGCGCGACAGCCGGCGAGACGCCAGCGCTACGCAAACTCATCATTGCGCACCTGCCGGCGCTTGGCCGGTGAATTCCGCCGCCTGGTACACGACTTTGCCACCGACCATGGTGAGCAGCACCTGCGTTTTGTCCGCCTGGTTGGCGGGAATTTTGAACAGATCCTGATTAATGATGATCAAGTCGGCAACCTTGCCCGACTCCAGCGAGCCTTCGGTCTTGTCGCGATGGCCGGCGTAAGCGGCGCCCAAAGTATACGCTTCGATAGTTTGCGGCAACGTAATGCGCTCGCTCGGAACGAAGCCGGCGGCGGGCGTGCCTTCTGCGGTCTGGCGAGTAAGGGCAGTCTGCACGCCGGGCCAGGGACTGAGCGTGACGACCGGCCAGTCGCTGCCGAAGGCCAGGCGTCCGCCCGAGGCGGAAATGCTATGCCACACCCAGGCACGGGTGGTGCGCTCAGGGCCGATGTTGGGCGACCAAACCTTTAGCGTGTCGGCATCGGGATAGGCGTGCAGGGGCTGCATGCTGGCGATCACGCCCAGCTTTCCGAAGCGTGGAATGTCGGCCGCGCTGATGGTTTCGATGTGCTCCACGCGATCGCGCAAGTCTTTGCCCTCATGGGCCTGATAGGACGCCTCATAGGAATCGAGCGCTAGCCGCACAGCGCGGTCGCCGATGGCATGGGTGAAAACCTGAAACCCGCGGCCGTTAAGCTCGGCCACAGCATGCTTGTATTTGTCAGGATCCCAGAACAGCTTGCCGCTCTGACTGAGGTCGTCGGCATAGGGCTGAAGCATGGCGGCGGTGTGCGATTCGATGACGCCGTCGAGAAAGAATTTGACAGCGCCGCCTGAGATCCAGGGGTCGTGATACTTGGCGCGAGCCCGCTCCAGCTTGTTGATTTCCATTGTGGTGAGTTGTGGCGGGCGGGCGATGTCGCTGACGTAAAAGCGCAGCGTGAGCTGCCCGTTTTCGCGCAACTGATTGAGGAGATCAAGGTAAGCGAAGTCGCCGCCGGCGCTGTGCACTCGCACCAGGCCGGCTTTGTTGGCTGCCGCCATGCCCTGGCGCAGGGCCTGCAGGCGCTCTTCGCGCGAGGGCTGAGGAACAACGCGCTGCACCAGTTCCACCGCCGCATCTTCTTTCAGAGCGCCGGTAGGCTCGCCCTGAGCGTCGCGCACAATTTTGCCGTTGGGCGGGTCGGGCGTGTTGCGGGTGATGCCCGCGGCCGCCAGCGCCTTGCTGTTGGCCCAGTAGGTGTGGCCGTCGTAACCCTCCAGGAGTACGGGGCGGTCAGGCACCACTTCGTCCAGATATTTTTTGTCGGGAAGCGCGGCTTTGCCAAAGACGTCATAGGACCAGCCCCGGCCCAAAATCCATGGGTCCTTGGGATGGGCGGCAGCAAATTGTTTGACTGCCTTCTGGATGCCGGCGATGGTTTTAACATCCTCCACGTTGATGCGCTGGAGGCTGAGCGAGCCATCCATGAAGTGGATGTGGCAATCGGTAAAGCCGGGAAGTACGAGGCGGCCGCCCGCGTCAATTACGCGCGTGGAGGGACCGCGGTATTTTTCGATCTGCGCCTTTGTGCCCACGGCCACGATGTTGCCGCCGCGAACCGCCAGGGCCTCGGCCCATGGTTGGCGCGAATTCACGGTGTAAAGGCGGGCGTTGACCACTACCGTGTCGGCAGGTGGAAGGGTCTGTGCGGCGGCGCCTGCGGATAACGCAGCTAAGAGCAGTCCAAGAATTTGGATAGCGAACAGTAGGCGTGACCGAAGCAACTGCGCTCGCTCAGCAGATTCCATGTGGTCCTCGTGCCGCTAAAACGTGGGCGGCGTGTTCACCCACAACACCCAGGTTTCCGTTTTGCCGGGATTGGACCAGGTGTGCGGGGTAGCACTTTCAAAATAGAAACTGTCGCCGGGCTTCAGCAGAAATTCTTCGCCCGCCAGCGCAATCTTGAACTGGCCGCGCAACACGAAAAGGAATTCCTCGCCTTCGTGGGAGTAGGAATCTCCGCTGCCGGCGTGGGGAGCGATGCGGAACAGGTGCGGCTCCATGACGGTGTTGCCCCAGGCCAGCAGTTCCATGCGCACTCCCGGGCCGGCTTCCAGCACTTTGCGGCGCTCCGGGCGCACCAGGTGAGGGTTCGACTCGCTGGGATCGAAAAAGTCGAGGATGTTGGTCTTGTAAAAGCGCGCCAGCTTGCGCAGAGTGCCGATGGAAGCGCTCATCTGGCCGCGTTCAATGGCGCTGAGGAAGCCTACGGAGATGCCGACATTGCCGGCCACGTCAGCCAGCGAGAGATTGCGGCGCTGGCGCAGGTTGCGCAGGCGCAGACCGATGCCGCCGCCGGCCCCGTCAGGCGAGGTGCGCAGCACGCCGTTGCGCTTCAGCAGTTGCACAATGGCGGGAGCATTCAATCCCCGCACCCGCCGCAGAAAGCGGGCGCGCTTGAGCAGTTTCACGTCCTCGCTGCTGTAAAGGCGATAGCGGCTGGCGGTGCGCTGCGGGCGGGTTAGGCCCAGGCTCTCCCAGGAACGTATGACGGAGGGAGAGACGCCGACCATGCGGGCCACGTCGCCGATTTTCAAGTAAGGCTTGGGCTTGGCGGCATCCATTTTCGTTTTAGGAGAAAAGGCGTTATCTTGCCCCCGGCGACGCACATTTTCGCTTGACAGCACGCGGGTAAGTTCAATAACCTTGCGCGATTATAGCAAGGTTTGCCGTGCGCACAAGCTGATTGTCACGTGAAAGTTCCAACGCTTCTCCCGCGTTCTGGAGGTTGCATGCATCCCCGCAAAGCCGTTAGCTGGCTGTTGGTGGTCTGTTTTGCTGCTGCATCCACGCTCTTGCTTTACGCCCAGGGCACGGGCGGCAGAATACTGGGTAACGTGAGCGATCCCACCGGCGCGGTGCTGGCCGGAGTCAGCGTAAAGCTCACCAATGAACAAACGGGTGTAGCCCAGACCACGCAAACCGACAAGGCCGGACACTACGAGTTTCCCCTGGTGCCGGTGGGCAACTACCGCCTGGAATACGAGCAGACCGGGTTTAAGAAAGCGATTAAGAAAGACCTCACGCTGCTGGTCAATCAAGTCATCACCATGAACATGACCATGCAAGTGGGCGGGACGCAGGAGGTGGTGGAAGTAACCTCCGAGGCGCCGCTGGTGGAGACTACCAGCACGCAAATGGGCGCCGTGGTTAACGACCGCTCCGTCGTGCAATTGCCGCTCAACCAGCGTGACACTTATCAATTTCTGCAGCTGCAGCCTGGCGTTCAGTCGGTCATCGGTTCCAGCGCCACGCTGTATTACGGCAGCGACCGTGCGGGTGCGGTTTCGGTGAACGGCGGCCGCGGCCGCTCCAACAACTTCAGCGTGAACGGTGGCGACGCCAACGACCAGTTCGTTAACCTTCCCACGGTGCAGCCCACACCTGACAGCATCCAGGAATTCCGCGTGCTGACCAACACCTTCGATGCGGAATACGGACGCAACTCCGGCGCGGTGGTGAATGTGGTGACCAAGTCCGGCACCAACCGACTGCACGGCGACGTATATGAATTTTTCCGCAACAAGGTTCTCAACTCACGCGGCTATTTCGATAGCGAGACACCCGACTTCAAGCAGAACCAGTTTGGCGGCACGCTGGGCGGCCCGATCATCAAGGACCGCACCTTCTTCTTCGGTTCTTACGAGGGGCGGCGCGTACGCCAGGGCATACCTTCGCCGGTGGTTACGGTGCCCACGGCGGGGGAGCGCACCGGAGATTTCTCTGGTGACCTGGGCAGCGGTCAGTTTGGCGGAACCCTGAATAATGCTTTTGCCCTGAACCAGCGTCCTGGCTGCGCCGCGGCTGCCGGATTTCCGGGCGGGATCCCGGACGGGACCGCCTATGCAACGCTGTTCCCTACTAACGTCATTCCCTCTGTATGTATGGATCCGACAGCGCGCGATCTGCTGGCCTATGTTCCGCTTCCGAATCGCGGGTCCAATCAGTTTCAGTCGGTACCGGTTTCCCCTACGCGCGGCGACCAGTTTACGGTCCGCATTGACCACCGCATCAACGATAAGCAGAATTTCACCGGGTATTATTACTTCAATGACGATCGCACGCTGCAGCCCTTTGCCAACTTCCAGCTGGCCGGGGCCAACGTGCCAGGATTCGGCAGCCTGGTGGGAGAACGTAACCAGCAGTGGAACCTGACCCACACCTGGACGCTGAACAACAGTTCGGTCAATGAATTTCGCTTCACTTACATGCGCGAAGGGCAGGGAACCTTCCAGCATCCGCAGCGCACCAGCCTGGTGCAAAATTCATGTCCCACGCTGCCCGCCAGCCAATGCTTCAGTGATCCCGCCAATCCCAGGTTAGGGATAACGCCGGCACTGGGAGCTAACCGTGAGGGCGTGCCGTTTATCTCGATTGCCGGCGGCTTTAACATCGGCAATAACGCGGAAGGTGAACTGCCACAGGTGGGCAACACTTTCCAATGGTCGGATAGCTTCACGAAAGTGGTCGGAACTCACACTTTCAAGTTCGGCGCCGATCTGCGCCGCGACCGCTTTGACCAGACGCTCTATTTCGATGTCAGCGGCGAGTACTTTTACTTCGGCAGCTCCAATAATGCCGTCGGGGATCCCACCGGGAACCTGTATCCGGATTATTTGCTGGGTTTTCCTGACCAGTATGGCCAGGGCTCCGCGCAAGTAGAGAATGTGCGCAGCACGCTGTTCTCAACCTTCGCCCAGGACAGCTGGAAGATTAAATCCAACCTGACCCTGAACTACGGTCTGCGCTGGGAACTGGATACGCCCATCGCCGATATAAGCCATCACGTACAGACCTTCCGCCCGGGCGAGGCCACTTCGATCTACCCCTGCCAGCTTTCGCCGACCAGCGTGGCAGCGTTTCAGGCCGCGGGCGTGGCGAATCCCAACTGCAACAACACCGGTACGTTTCCCCTCGGACTTGTGGTACCCGGCGACAAGGGAGTGCCCAACGGCCTGACGCAGACTTACTACAAGGCATTTGCGCCACGCATCGGGTTAGCGTGGAGCCCGGGAACGTCGGGCAAGACGAGCATTCGTACCGGTTGGGGGCTTTTCTACAACCCGATCGAGCAGCTGGTTCTGGAACAGTTCAGTGCGGAACCACCGTTCGGCGGCAGCACCTTCATTAGCAATCCGATGTTCAACACGCCGTTCCTAAATCAGGACGGCTCTACTGTGACCCCCAATCCCTTCAATGGCGTGCTCAATCCACCTCGCGGTCAGCCCGTGGACTGGTCCTCCTTCCGGCCCATACTGCTATTCGGTCAGTTCCAGCCCAAGATGCGGACGCAGTATTCGGCGCAGTACAACTTGAATATTCAGCACCAGTTGCGTCCTGACCTGGTGCTGCAGGTGGGATACGTGGGTTCGCAGGGTCACCGTTTGCTGGCCACGCATGACATCAATTTTGCCAACCCGCAGACCTGCCTCGATATCAACACGGTGTTGGGCGCGGGTACTTGTGGGCAATTCCTGGAAGATTCCCAATACAACATCCCCGCCGGCGCCATCCCAGCAGGTATGACATTTCACTTACCCAATGGACAAACCGTGCAGGGAGGCCCCAGCTCTCCGGCGCTGACCATGGTCGGTCTGCGCCCCTATTCTTCGCCGCTCTGCAATTACTTCACCGGCGCCGGTTGTCCGCAGGATGGCGTCCCGGTGTTCAGCAGCATTTTTGCCCAGGACACGGTGGCCAACTCGAACTACAACTCGCTGCAAGCCAGCCTGGAAAAGCGCTTTGCTCACGGCCTACAGTTCCAGATGGCGTATACCTATAGCAAGTCGATTGATGAGGCCTCCAGCTTTGAAGGCATTCTGAATCCGATTGACCCGCGGCGCAGCCGGGCATTGTCGCTGTTCGATGCCCGCCATCGCTTCGTGCTGAGCTATTACTGGGAGATTCCAGTTCCGCACTACACAGGAGCGCTGGGAAAAATTGCAGATGGATGGGCGGTGTCGGGCATCACTACTTTCCAGAGTGGATTCCCGATCCGTATTACCTCCTCGGCTGACAACGAACTGATGAACAGCTTTGACTTTGAGCTTCCTGGCCAACCCGACCAAATCGCGCCGTTCAAAAGGCTCAATCCCAAGAACAACGGGGGTTATTGGTTCGATCCAGCCAGCTTCACCGAGGACACGACTGTTGACCCGTCCCTGTTTGGCAGGATCGGCACCGCGCCGCGCACCATCTGCTGTGGCCCTGGAATCAATAACTTCGACATCGCGATTCACAAGAACATTGCCGTCACAGAATCCACGCACATGGAGTTTCGTGGCGAGTTCTTTAATGCGTTTAATCACACGCAGTTCCTGAACCCGGATGGAAATAGCAGCGATGGCAGCCAGTTCGGTCAGATCACTCAGTCCCGTGATCCCCGGCTGCTCCAGTTCGCTTTGAAGTACATCTTCTAGAATTAAGGCCGGGGCACCGTGTTTCGCCGTGCCCCGGCATTTGTGCGTTTCAGCAGTTACTCTTCGCGACAGCGAAAGGAATTACAAATCGTGTATGAAGCATTGCGCAAGGAATTAGAGACCTTTGAGAAGCGGACACCGAAGTCCGCGGAGGCACACAAAAAGAACCTGAAGCGCATCCCGCTGGGGGTGGCCAGCAACTACCGCGCTTATGATCCGTATCCCATTTTCGTCAAAGAGGGGCAGGGCTCGCATTTCCGCGATCTGGATGGCAACGACTACATTGACCACAATCTCTGCTTTGGCGCGCTGATGGCGGGGCATTGCCATCCCGCGGTGATGAAGGCGGTGGAGTCGCGGCTCAAGCTGGGCACCATGTTCGGCATGCCGCACGACATGGAGTGGCAACTGGCGGAGGAAATCTGCCAGCGTTTTCCGGTGGAGATGGTGCGGTTTGGTTCCAGCGGAACGGAAGCCACCATGCACGCCATCCGCCTGGCGCGTGCCGCAACTGGCCGCGACAAGGTGATCAAATTTGAAGGCGCTTACCACGGACTGCACGACACCGCACTGGTCAGCGTGAAGCCACACGCGCCGGAATTCGGCGATGTGAACGCTCCCACCTCGGTGCCCGGCGGCCTGGGCGTGCCCAAGGCCAGCCTGGCCAACGTTCCCGTGGCCACGTTCAACGACTTGAACAGCGTGGAGCGGCGGTTCCGGGAGAATCCGGGCGAGATTGCCGCGGTGATTCTCGAGCCCATCCTGATGAACGTCGGCATGTGCATGCCGCGGGCCGGATTCCTGGAAGGTTTACGGGAACTGTGCGACAAGAACGGCGCGCTGCTGATTTTCGACGAAGTGAAAACCGGAGCTAAGCTGGGCTGGGGTGGCGCCGCGGAATATTTTGGCGTGCGGCCTGACCTGATTTGCCTGGCCAAATCCATCGGCGGGGGATTGCCGCTGGCGGCTTTTGGTGCAAGCAGATCGGCTATGGACCTGATCTCGCAGCACAAGGTCTTTCACGGCGGAACGTACAACACCAACCCGGTCTCCATGGCGGCGGGGCTGGCGACGTTCCGCGAGGTGCTCACGCGCGAGAGCTATGCGCACGTGGACAAGCTGAGCAAGAAGCTGACCGACGGGTATCGCAAAACCGTGTCCAAGGCCGGCTTGCAAGGCTACATCGCACAAGCGGGCGCCAATGGCGTTCTCATGCTCTATCCGCAGGAGATCCGCAACTACCGTGATTGGACGACCATAGACATTGACCTGTGGCGGCATTACTGGTTTGGCATGGTCAATCGCGGAGTGATGGCACAGCCGTACTGGTGGGACGAGCAGTGGACCATCAGCGTGCAGCACACCGAGGCCGACATTGACAAACACCTGGCCGCGTTCGCCGACGTTGCACCGGCGCTGGCCGAGGCGCAGCAGGAGCGCTCAGCCGCGGCGGCGCGCTCGGCATAGGAGCTGACGGTTGTCTTCAGCCACCAAAACCGCAGAACCTGGAACCGTTGAGGCCAGCGCCCCGCACTTGAAGCGGGTGCTGGGGCGCTGGGACCTCGTGCTGCTGTTCGTGGTGGCGGTGTTCAACCTGAACGTGGTCCCGTCCATCGCTGCCAACGGCGGCGTGACGGTGTGGCTGTGGTTAATTTCCCTGCTGCTGTTTTTCTGGCCGCAGGGCATTGCCGTCATCGAGCTTTCACAGCGCTTTCCGGGAGAAGGTGGAGTTTACCTGTGGGCCAAGGAGATTTTCGGCGACTTCCACGGCTTTCTTTCCGGCTGGTGCTACTGGACCAACAACATGATGTATGTGCCCACGGTAATGCTGTATTTCGTGGGCGTCTCGGTGTACGTGCTGGGGCCACGCCATGCCGGACTGGCCGACAGCAAGATGTTTGCCCTGGGCGCGTCGCTGGCGCTTTTTGCTGTTCTGGTGGTGCTGAACATCATTGGGTTGGGCGTGGGCAAGTGGATCAATAACGTGGGCGCCGTGGGCACCTTTGTTGCCGCCGCTACTCTGATCGGGTTGGGCGTGGTGGTGTGGCTGCGCTTCGGCACCACCATCAGCGCAGCGGACTTTCGCGTTCCTGCCAATCCGCGTTTCGTGATGAACGCTTTTGGAGTGATCTGCTTTGGGCTGGTGGGTCTGGAACTCGCGTCGGTCATGGGAGACGAGATTCATGAGCCGCGGCGCACGCTGCCCGGCGCGGTGGCCTGGGGCGGCATTATTTCGGGCGCGCTCTATATCGGCACAACTCTGACGCTGCTGATCGCGGTGGACAAGCGCGACATCAACGTGCTGCAGGGCATTGTGCAGGCGGTCACCCATCTGGCGGCGCGCGTGGGCATAAGCTGGATCATCCCGGCGTTCGCTCTGATGCTGAGCGTTTCCATCGCCGGCATCGGTTCCGCGTGGCTGGCTGGTTCAGCCCGAATTCCGTTTGTGGCCGGGCTCGACTCCTACCTGCCCTCATGGCTGGGCAAAGTGCATCCGCGTTACCATACTCCGTACGCCGCCTTGATCGTACATGCCGGGGTATCCACCGTGCTGGCGGTGCTGGTCTTCGCCGTTTCCGGAGTGCAGGAGAGTTTTCAGAAGCTGCTGTCGTTGGCGGTGGTTCTGCAGCTTGTTCCGTTCTTATACGTGTTCGGCGCCCTGCTGAAGATAGCCGCTGACCGGGGGGCAAAAACCTACTACAGACGGGCCACGCTGGTTGCCGCGGGGCTGAGCGGCCTGCTGACCACCATAGTGGGAATTGTGATGGTCTTTTTCCCGGCCCAGCAGATTACATCGCTGTGGTCGTATGAAGTCTGGATGTTCGGCGGAACGCTGTTCTTCATCGGCCTGGCGGCGTTCTTCTTTTATGTGTACGGGCGTCGCAAAGCGCTGCGCCAGGCCGCAAGCGTGTAGTCCAGAATGTTTCGGAAGGGCACGGCTTCAGCCGTGCCGCAGATGCGCCCTCGATTGTGGGCTTCAGCCCCTGAGGGTCGCGGGAGGTCTTTATGGCAACCGCAATCAGACCTAACGTTCGCACTTATCAGATGCACATCAACGGCGAGTGGGTAGATAGCGCTACTGGCAAGACTTTCCCGGTCTACGATCCCTCCACGGAGGAGGTGATCGCAGAAGTTCCCGATGCCAACGCCAAAGACGTGGACCGCGCCGTCAAAGCGGCGCGTGAGGCCTTCGACAACGGCCCCTGGCGCGGCACCACCGCCCAGGAGCGTGGCCGCGTGCTGTTTCGCTTGGCGGAACGCGTGCGCAAGGAAGCCGCCATGCTGGCGGAGCTAGAGTGCCGCAACACGGGCAAGCCCATCGTGGAAGCGGAATACGACATCGCCGACGTGGCTACCTGTTT
This sequence comes from Terriglobales bacterium, assembly GCA_035280205.1. Lineage (GTDB taxonomy): Bacteria > Acidobacteriota > Terriglobia > Terriglobales > Acidobacteriaceae > JAICWP01. The sequence continues at coordinate 16,152 of DATEGI010000225.1, forward strand.
CGAGTACTACGGCGGGCTGGCCACAAAGGTGGTTGGCTACGTGAACCCGGTGCCCGACAACGCGCTCAGCCTGTCCATGAAGGAGCCAGTCGGCGTGGCCGGGCAGATCATCCCATGGAATTATCCGCTGCTGATGGCAGCGTGGAAGCTGGCGCCGGCGCTGGCCGCCGGCTGCACCTGCGTGCTCAAGCCGGCGGAGCAGACACCGCTCACGGTGCTGGAGATGGCCAACTGGTTCGCTGACATCGGACTGCCGCCGGGTGTGGTCAACATCGTAACCGGCTTTGGAGAGACCGCGGGCGCGCCCCTGGTCACGCACGCCGACGTAGACAAAGTTGCTTTCACCGGCAGCGCCGCCGTGGGCAAGCTGATCGTCAAGATGGCGGCCGACACGGTGAAGCGGGTGACGCTGGAGTTGGGCGGCAAATCGCCGAACATATTTTTCGCCGATGCCGATTTTGAAGCTGCCATTGATGGCGCCCTCTTCGGCGTGTTCGTCAACCAGGGCGAGGTCTGCTCCGCGGGCAGCCGCATCCTGGTGGAGAAATCCATTTACTCAAAGTTCGTGGATGCCATGGCGGAGAAAGCCAAAAAAATCCGCCTGGGTCCGCCGCTGGAGCGCGAAACCAAGATGGGTCCGCTGGTCAGCAAGGAGCAATACGACCGCGTGCGCGGCTACCAGGAAACGGGTAAGAAAGAGGCCAAGCTGGCGGCTGGAGGCGGGCGTCCGGCGAACATCGGCAAAGGCTACTACGTGGAGCCGACCATTTTCTACGACGTGAACAACAGCGCCAAGATCGCGCGCGAAGAAATTTTTGGCCCGGTGGCCGCGGTCATTCCTTTCAAAGATGAAGCCGACGCCTTGAAGATTGCCAACGACACGCCCTACGGGCTGGCGGCGGCGGTGTGGACGCGCGACGTTTTCCGCGCCATGCGCGCCGTAAAGGCTCTGCGCGCCGGCATTGTCTGGGTAAATCACATGCAGCCCACCTACGTTGAAGCGCCCTGGGGCGGCTACAAGCAGTCCGGCTTCGGACGCGAACTGGGGCCGTGGGGCATTGAGGAATACCTGGAAACCAAGCAGGTTCATATCAACCTGAACGAACAACCCATAGGATGGTACAGCTGAGATGGCTGCAATTCAGTTACGAACGGCAGTTCCCGGCCCGCGCTCGCAAGAGTTGATGCGGCGGCGGGCGGAGGCGGTTCCGCGCGGCATTTACCTGGGCACGCCGATTTATGTGGCACACGCTGAGGGCGCGGTACTGGAGGACGTGGACGGCAACCGTTATCTCGACTTGGCCGGCGGCATTGGGTGTCTTAACGTCGGTCATCGCGCACCCGCCGTGGTGGAAGCCATCCACTCCCAGGTGGACCGCTACATGCACACGTGTTTTCAGGTGCTGCCGTATGAGAGTTATGTTCGCTTAGCGGAACGGATGAACCAGCTGGCGCCGGGCACGTTTGCTAAGAAGACGTTCTTCGTTAACAGCGGTGCGGAAGCAGTGGAAAACGCGATCAAAGTGGCGCGCGCGTACACCAAGCGGCCGGCCATTATCGCTTTCGAGGACGCCTTCCACGGACGCACCATGATGGGCCTGGCACTGACCAGCAAAACTCATCCTTACAAGGCCGGATTCGAGCCCTTTCCCGGGGACGTGTATCGGGTGCCGTTCGCCTATTGCTATCGCTGTTCATATTCACTGAAGTATCCCGAGTGCGGCACCTACTGCGCTCATCACTTGGAGGATACATTCAAGCGCGTAGTGGCGGCAGAATCGGTGGCGGCCGTGATTGCTGAGCCGGTGCTGGGCGAAGGCGGCTTTGTGACCCCGCCGCCGGAATTCTTCCGCATCGTACTGGAAATCTGCCGCAAGCACGGCATCCTTTTCATCGCCGACGAGGTGCAAACTGGCTTTGGTCGCACCGGCGCGATGTTTGCCTGCCAGCGTTACGGCATTGAGCCCGACCTGCTGGTCACGGCCAAGTCTCTGGGTGGCGGTCTGCCCCTGGGCGCGGTGACGGGACGCGCTGATATCATGGACGCCGCCGGCGAGGGCGGTCTGGGCGGCACTTTCGGTGGCAATCCTGTGTGCGTGGAAGCGGGCCTCGCGGTGCTGGACGCCTTCGAGCAGGAAGACCTTTGCGCCCGGGCAAACGAACTGGGCAGCCGCTTCGCCAGGCGCGCCCGCCAGTGGCAGCAACAGTGGCCGCAAATCGGCGAAGTCCGCGGTCTGGGCGGCATGCAGGCCATGGAACTGGTGCAGTCGCGCGAATCGCGCGAGCCTGCGGCCAAGGAAACCAAGGAAATCGTGCGCTACTGCTACGAGCACGGCCTGATAGTTTTGTCGGCTGGTTCCTATGGCAACGTGATTCGCCTGCTCATGCCCCTGGTGATGACAGACGAGCAGTTTGAGGAAGCGCTGGGCGTTCTGGAAGCGGCGCTGCAAGCGGTTCTGCAGACGCGTGGGGTAGCGGTACAGACGGCGTAAATAGACACAGGTGTGGCGGCGGGCCTTCGACCCGCCTGGATGGGGCGGAGCCCCGTCGCCACCCATTTCACGGCAGGGAAAAATATATGAGCATCGCAGCGCCCACCCAAACCACGGTTCGCAACTACTTCAACGGCAAATGGCACGATTCCGCCGCCACCGAGCACCGCGAAATCATTAATCCCGCGACCAATGAAGTTCTCGGCCAGGTGCCGCTTTCCGGAGCTGCCGAAGTGGATGCCGCAGTGCAGGCGGCGGCGCGCGCCTTCCCTGAGTGGCGCCGCACTCCGCCGGAAGACCGTATCCAGTACCTGTTCAAGCTGAAGAACCTGCTGGAGGAGCATTTCGAGGAACTCGCCCGCACCATCACCTTGGAGAACGGCAAGACCCTGGGAGAGGCTAAAGGAGAGCTGCGCCGCGCCATCGAGAATGTGGAAGTCGCCTGCGGCATTCCCACCATGATGCAGGGCCGCATGCTGGAAGACGTCGCCCGCGGCATAGACGAGACCATGATCCGGCAGCCACTGGGCGTGGTGGCCGCCATCGTGCCGTTTAATTTTCCGTTGATGATTCCGTTCTGGTATCTGCCCTACGCCATAGCGTGCGGCAACACCTTCGTGCTCAAGCCTTCTGAGCGCGTGCCGCTCAGCAGCCAGCGGGTGTTCGAAATGATGGAAGCGTTGCAGTTGCCTCCTGGCGTGCTCAACCTGGTGAACGGCGGCAAAGAAGCGGTGGACGCGCTGTTGGACCATCCCACCGTGCGCGCCATCAGCTTTGTGGGCTCTACCCCCGTGGCCCGATACATCTATGCCCGGGGTGCGCAGGCGGGCAAGCGCCTGCAATGTCAGGGAGGCGCTAAGAATCACGTCATCGTGCTACCCGATGCGGACATGCAGCAGGCCACGCAGATCATCAGCGACAGCGCCTTTGGCTGCGCCGGGCAGCGCTGCCTGGCCGTTTCCGTGGCGGTTACGGTGGGCGAGGCGCAGAAGACGTTTCGCGAAGCTATCGCCGACAATGCGTCTTCACTGCGCGTCGGATTCGGCCTTGATGCGGGCGTACAGATGGGCCCGGTTATCACCAAGGAAAGCAAAGCGCGGGTTGAATCGCTCATCGCCAAAGGTTCGAGCGAAGGTGTGAAAGTGCTGGTGGACGGCCGCAATCCACGTATTGCCAAATACGAATCAGGAAACTTCGTGCGGCCTACCGTGCTGGACGGCGTGCGCCAGGACAGCTCGCTGGCTGATACGGAAATTTTTGGACCCGTGCTCAGCCTGGTGCCTGCTAACGACATTGACGAAGCGCTCGTCTTCCTGGCGCGCAGCCCTTACGGCAATCAGGCCTCGCTGTTCACCTCCAGCGGCTCGGCGGCGCGCAAATTCCGCTACGAGGCGCCGGCGGGCAACATCGGCATCAACATCGGTGTGGCCGCGCCCATGGCCTACTTTGCCTTCAGCGGCTGGAAAGAGAGCTTCTTCGGCACCGTACACGCCCAGGGCAACGATGCCATCGAGTTTTATACCGATAAGAAGATTGTGATCGAGCGCTGGGCCCGCGAGCACAGCAGGAAATTCTAGAACCGTCGAGAGTCAACGGCTGATTGTTTTTTCGCCATCGCCGCAAACCCGTCGACCAAGGAACCCATGTCCAACACCATCCAGAAATACTCCGACTACGTCATTACCAGCTTCATGAAATCGGTTCAGCCGGTGGTTTTCGAGCGCGCTTTCGGCGCCACTGTCACCGATGTGAACGGCCGCGAGTACGTGGACTGTTTCGCCGGCATTAGCGTGGTCAACGCGGGCCATAATCACCCCAAGGTGATCGCGGCGGCCAAAGCGCAGATGGACAAGCTGGTGCACTGCGCCTCCTACATCTACCACTCGCAGCCCACCGCCGACCTGGCGGAAAAGATGGCTCACATCATGCCGCGCGGCCTGACCAAAACATTTTTTGGCAACGGCGGGGCTGAAGCCATTGAAGGCGCGCTCAAGTTGGCCCGGCTCTACACCGGCAAGCACGAGTACCTCTCGCTGCAGATGAGCTTCCACGGACGCAGCTGGGGCGCTCTGAGCGTGACCGGCAATTATGGCCGCAAGAAGCGTGGCGGGCCGTATGCGGGGGGCGTGGCCTTCCTGCCTGCGCCCTACCTGTTTCGCTCGCCTTGGCGCGACAATCCAGAGGAAGCCGTGCGGCAGTGGGTGCAAGTGCTCGACGACGCCATTCGCTTCAGCACTTCCAACGATGTCGCCGCGTTTATCGCCGAGCCGGTCATGGGCGAGGGCGGCATTATCGTTCCGCCGCTGAATTATTTCCGCGAAATAAAGAAGGTGCTGGACCCGCACAAAATACTTTTCATCGCAGATGAAGTGCAGAGCGGCTTCGCCCGCAGCGGGAAGCTGTTCGCCATCGAGCACTATGGGGTGACGCCCGATATTATGGTCACCGCCAAGGGCATTGCCGACGGTTTCCCGCTCAGCGCTTTCACCACCCGCCCGGAAATCGCGGCCGCCTTCACGCCCGGCGACCATCTTTCTACCTTCGGCGGCAATCCCGTTTCCTGCGCCGCCGCCCTGGCCAACATTCAAGTGATGGAAGAGGAAAAGTTGTGTGAGCGTTCGCGCGAAAGCGGCGCTTACGCCATGGAGCGGCTGAAGGCGATTCAGAAACACACGCCGCTAATCGGCGACGTGCGCGGTCTGGGGCTGATGATTGGCATCGAGCTGGTTAAGGACGCCGCGCTCACCCCTGCCGCTGCCGAGGCCGAAGCCGTGCGCGATTTTGGCCTGCGCAACGGCGTGCTCATCGGCGTGGGCGGTGTGTTCGGCAACGTGGTGCGCATGCAGCCGCCGCTTGTCATCTCCCGCCAGCAACTGGACAAGGCGCTGGATGTGCTGGAGCAAGCCTTCGCGGAGGTAGCGGGCAAGCGGGTAAGGGCGGCGTCGTAGCGCCGCCGTCCCGGCGGCTGTCACGCGGGCGTCCCGCCCGCGAATTGGGCCGGCAAGATGCCGGCGCTACACCCTTATTTCACCAGCCGGTTGTACTTCTTCAGCACCTCTCGCAGCTGGTCATGGGGCAGGCCGATCGCCTTGTGGCCGTCGCGGCCAACCATGGTTTGAGCCGCGACCATGGCGTTGACCTCTGCTTCCTCCACCGCCTGCACTGTGGCTTCAAACACCGGGTCGAGCTGGTCGTTGGCCATCATGGCCGGGTGAGTGATTTTCGAATAATTAAACGCGCCGGGATTGGCGGTAGAAAAAGCTATGAAAATGTCGCCGGAGCCATTGCCGGCGATGGCGCCATTGCGGCCCAGGCCCAGGGTCACCCGCCGGGCAATGCGCTTGAGCTGGTGTGGCAGCAGGGGCGCATCCGTAGCCACTACCACGATAATCGAGCCCATATCACGCGTGGGTGAGCCGGCGCTGGCCCACACAGGATTTTGCGTGATCTCTTTGCCCACGGGCGCGCCGGCAATGCGCAGTTGCTCGCGGTCACCATGGTTGCATTGCACTAGCACGCCGACGGTGTAGCCGCCCTGCTTGGCGGGCAGCTTGCGCGACGCCGTGCCAATCCCGCCCTTAAACTCGTAGCAGATCATGCCCGTGCCGCCGCCCACGTTGCCCTCGGGCACGGGTCCGCCGCGGGCGGTATCAATGGCGTGGAAGGCGTCTTCCGGGTGCACGTGGAATCCATTCACGTCGTTCAGAAAGCCGTCCCAGGTTTCGGCCACCACGGGCAGCGACCACCAGTACTCCGAGCCTTTCGGCTGGCCGTGCTTGACGCGCCATGCGATCACGGCGTCGCGCACCACGCCCACGCTGTGGGTATTGGTGATCATCACCGGGCCCTCGAGGAAGCCCGATTCCTCCACCCAGGTCGTGCCGGTCATCTCGCCGTTGCCGTTTTCGGTGAACCAGCCGGCGAAAACGGGATCAGCGTTATCGCGCCCGCGGGGCAGGACGGCCGTGACTCCTGTGCGCACCGGGCCGACGCCAACCTTGAGCGGCCCCTCGCCCGAAATCAGGGTGGTATGTCCCACCTCCACTCCTTCGACGTCCGTAATGGTGTTCAGCGGCCCTGGCGTCCCCTCGAAGGGAACTCCCAAATCCCGCGCCCGGGGCGCGTTCTGGGCAAGGGCCAGGGTGGCGGCAAAAAGGATCATCATTGAAACATTGGGAGCTCTTTGTGGCACGGGTCTCCTCCGGAGCGAAGGGTCTCAGTTTACATGGGCTGTAAAGAGCGTAGCCTGAATTGGCGAGCAACAGTGTTGCTGCGAGGCGTCTCTAATCCTTTGCAGGCTAACTCAGAGAGAGCCATGATATCCTCGGCACACTTAAGCGGTAGAGCCGGGCAGGGCTGGAGGCAGGAATGCAAGGCTGGAAGCGGGCAGTGGTTTTTGGGTCCCTGGGGGCAGGCGCTCTGCTCCTGGTTGCCGGGCGCAAGGCTCCGGGCATGATTGTAGCGGCCGCCGGGTTGGCGGTCCTGGCCTCGGAGTACCCGGAAGCGTTTGAAACTCTCTGGCAGGACGCCCCCGTCTATATAGACCGCGGAGTGCGCATTTTTTCGGCCCTGTCCGCCATTGGCGAGCGGGTTGCCGAAGAGGCTGCGCGCAGCGGTGGCCGCGCCTGGCGCGACATGGTGACGGAATAGCTTTTAGCTGTTAGCGTTTAGCTCCGCAATATCGTGGCGGTTCGGAGCCTAAGAGCCAAAGGCCAAGAGCTAATAGCCCTTGAAAACAAACTCCCCGGCAGCTTGCGGCTACCGGGGAGCAGTTCCCAACCCCACGCTCCCTCCCCTGCATCGTTTCCCCCAGGATTTTGTGCACGAGCGAGAGCGGACTAGATTGGATTTTGGGGCAAAAGTGAGCTTATTGTGCCTGCCTCTGGCCGAGACGAGAATTGAGGGAAAGTCCTAGGTAGGTGAGAATAAGACCTTAACCCCGGTAGAGGTAGTTGGTAGCTGGTCGCTACGTGCTTGGTTTTCTCAACTACCAGCTATTACTACTGTGTTATAAAAAAGGAGCTCCACAAAAAGGGCA
>DATEGI010000226.1:0-42181 GCA_035280205.1 Terriglobales bacterium
GGGGCCATCGCATGGACGTGGTATGTCTGCGGCCGGAAGCAGATTTCGCGCGCGTGGGGGCGCTGCCGCCGCCCTCGCTGAATGTGGTTTACCGCATGCCCGACAGCTGCGACCTGGGCAAAATCGTAAGGCAGGCGCGCGCGCTGGTCATTCCTGCCGTGGGCCCGCGCATTGCGCCCGCGCTGTTTGAAAATACGAAGCTGGAGCTGGTGCAGGTGACCGGCGCCGGGCTCGACCGACTCAACGAGGCGACGATGAAGCGCCTCGGCATCCCCGTGGCCAATGTTCCGGCGGCCAGCAACCATGCCGTAGCAGAATACGTGGTGACAGCAGCTGTCGTGCTCCTGCGGCGGCTGGCCTGGGCTGATAGCGAGATTCGCAGGGGAAATTACAGCCCGTGCCGGGAGAGCCTGGTGGCAGGAAACTTCAGTGGCCTTGAGGGATTACTGGCGGGCGTAGTGGGCCTGGGAACGATCGGGCTAGCCGTGGCAACGGCGTTTCACAAGATGGGCTGCCGCGTGTGCTATTACGATCCTGCGCCGCGCGACCGCGCTGCCGCTGAGGCGTTGGGGGCGCGGCCAGTATCCTTGCATGAATTGCTGGAGACCGCAGACGTCGTCAGCCTGCACGTGCCCCTGCTTTCGGAGACCCGGGGCATGATCGGGGAACGGCAACTAGCGAAGATGAAGGCGGGCGCCGTGCTGATCCAGGCCTCGCGTGGCGGAGTCGTGGATGAAGTGGCCCTGGCCAGCCACTTGCGTTCCGGCCATTTGGGCGGTGCGGCAGTGGACGTTTACTCCAGCGAGCCGCCTGCAGCCGACAATCCCCTGCTGGCGCTGGCGGCAGAAGGCTGCGGCCGCCTCTGGCTGACGCCCCATATTGCCGGGGTCACGCGGCAAGCTTCGGAAGTGCTGTTCCGAACGGCGTGGTCAAACGTCGAACGGGTGCTGGTTGCCGGGCAGCCGCCGTTGAACCGTGTGTACTGAACAGCTATCGGTCGGACGCTGTTCTCGGAAGGGCACGGCTTCAGCCGTGCCGCAAAGAAGCGTTTAGAATGCGGGCTTTAGCCCCTGAGGTGCGTTTCAGGTAAGCGCATATGCCACGGCGCCAACGCTGGTACACGACCTTGTACGTGCAGGTGATCATCGCCATCCTCCTGGGAATAGCGGTGGGGCATCTGTTTCCCCGGACAGGCGCGGCCTGCAAGCCCCTGGGCGACGCATTCATCGCTCTCATCCGCATGATGATTGCGCCGGTGGTGTTCTGTACCGTGGTGCAGGGCATCGCCTCCATGAGCGACCTGAAGAAAGTCGGCCGCATTGGCGTGAAGGCGCTGGTGTACTTCGAGGTGGTCTCCACTTTCGCCCTCGCGATCGGCTTAGTGATTGGCAACGTACTGCATCCAGGTGTTGGCTTCAACGTTGACGCCGCCACCCTCGATCCCAAGGCAGTAGCGGCTTATGCCGGACATGCCAAAGAAGTCGGTATCATCGGGCGTTTGTTGGCGGCGATTCCGCAGACTTTTGTGGACGCCTTCGTCCACGGCGACGTGCTGCAGGTGCTGCTGGTCTCGATTCTTACCGGCTTTGCCCTGGCCCGCCTGGGCGAAGTGGGAGCCCGGGTCAACCGCGCCGTGGAAGCAGCGGGCAAAGTGTTCTTCGCCATCGTGCGGATTATCGTGAAGGCCGCTCCCATTGGGGCTTTCGGCGCCATGGCCTTCACGGTTGGGCGCTATCGCATCAGTTCCTTGTCCAACCTGGCTCAATTGGTCGGCACTTTTTATCTCACCAGCGCGCTCTTCGTGCTGCTGGTACTGGGGATCATCGCCCGCCTGAGCGGATTTTCGATTCTGCGGTTTTTGGCGTACATCAAGGATGAGTTGCTGATTGTGCTGGGCACCAGTTCTTCGGAGACGGTGCTGCCCGATATGATGCAGAAGCTGGAACGCCTGGGCGCGTCGGCCTCCGTCGTTGGCCTGGTGTTCCCCACCGGGTACAGCTTCAACACCGACGGCACGAACATCTACATGACGCTCTCGGTACTGTTCCTGGCCCAGGCCACCAACACCCACCTCACGCTGGTCCAGGAGTTGGGCATTCTGCTGTTCGCCATGATCGCCTCCAAGGGCGGCTCGGGCGTGACCGGAAACGGCTTCGTCACCCTGGCGGCTACGCTGGCGGCCGTACCCTCCATCCCCATTCAAGCCTTGGCCCTCCTGCTGGGCGTGGACAAATTCATGAGCGAATGCCGGGCCCTGACTAACGTGGTGGGCAACGGCGTGGCCACGTTGGTGGTTAGCCGCTGGGAGGGAGAGCTGACCGGGGCGGATCTGCGAGATAGCTTGGCTATTCCCGCCGTGGTGGCGACAGCGGAGCCGGAGCAGGTGCGCGCGGCGGGAAGCTGAGAGCTACGGGAAACCGCTGCTGGCGGGCAAAACGGTCGACGGCCGCCGCGATTACAAATCTTTACATTGGGCTCCGGGCGGCCTAATTACAATCAAAACACTCCGCTTTACGCGGTGTTGAGCGGGTGTTGGATTATCCATGTGGATCGTACGAATCGCGCTGAACCGGCCCTATACGTTCATCGTATTGGCGCTGGTCATCATCTTCATCTTTCCCTTTGTACTGCTGCGCACCGCGATTGACATCCTCCCGGAAATCAACATCCCGGTAATCACCATCGTGTGGAACTACAGCGGGCTGTCGCCCCTGGAGATGGAGCACCGCATCGTCTCCAGTTATGAGCGCTCGCTGACCACCACTGTAAATAACATCGAGCACATCGAGTCGCAGACTGTGGTGGGCCGGTCCTTCATCAAGGTTTTCTTCCAGCCGGGGGCGAACATCCAGACGGCGCTGTCGCAGGTGACCTCTATCTCGCAGACGGTCATACGGCAGATGCCGCCGGGCACCAACCCGCCGCTGATTATCATCTACTCCGCGTCCACGGTGCCGGTGCTGCAACTGGGACTGCGCGGCGATGGCCTCTCCGAGCAGCAACTCAATGACTACGGGCAGAACTTCATCCGCAACCGAATGGCCACAGTTCCAGGAGCTGCGATCACCTATCCTTATGGCGGCAAGCAGCGGCTGGTGGCGGTAAATCTCGACATTCCCGCTCTGCAGGCGAAGGGGCTTTCGCCCGTAGACGTGATAGATGCGGTCAACGCACAGAACCTGATTTTGCCTTCCGGCACGGTCAAGTTGGGCTCCACCGAATACAACGTGGAGATGAACAGTAGCCCGCAGACCATCGCGGAACTAAACAGCCTGCCCATCAAGACCGTAAACGGAGCGACCATCTACCTGCGCGATGTGGCCTATGTGAGCGACGGCTTCTCGCCCCAGACCAACATCGTGCGCATGGACGGCCAGCGCGGCGTGCTGCTCAGCATCTACAAAACCGGCGGCACCTCCACGCTCGACATTGTTTCGCGCGTCAAGGGCATGCTGCCGGTCATTGCCGCCAGCCTGCCGCGGCAACTGGTGATGACGCCGCTGTTTGACCAATCCATTTTTGTGCGCGCGGCGGTGCAGGGGGTGATTCGCGAAGCGCTGATCGCGGCCTGCATGACCGCACTGATGATCCTGCTGTTTCTGGGAAACTGGCGCAGCACACTCATCATCGCCGTTTCTATTCCACTCTCAATTCTGGTTTCTATCTGCATCCTGAGCGCCCTGGGCGAGAGCATCAACATCATGACCCTGGGCGGGCTGGCGCTCGCGGTCGGCATCCTCGTGGACGACGCCACCGTGGAAATCGAGAACATCAACCGCAATCTTGCCCAGGGCAAGCAGACCGTGCGCGCCATTCTCGATGGTGCGCAGCAGATCGCCGTGCCCGCCTTTGTCTCCACGCTTTGCATCTGCATCGTGTTTGTACCCATGTTCTTTCTGACCGGCGTGGCCAAGTACCTCTTCGTGCCCCTGGCTGAGGCCGTGGTCTTCGCTATGCTGGCCTCCTACCTGCTTTCGCGCACGCTGGTGCCAACTCTGGCTATGTACCTGCTACGTGGTCATCGCGGCGAGGAGTTCGCCACCGGCATGGACATCTTCTCCCGCATGCAGCGCCGGTTTGCACACGGCTTCGACCGCATGCGTGCCAGCTACCGCGAATGGCTGCAGTTCACACTGGATCATTCGCGCGCGTTTGTGTTGGTGTTCGTGGGATTCTGCCTGCTGTCGGCACCCCTCCTCCTTATTGTGGGCCGCGATTTCTTCCCCAGTGTGGACGCCGGCCTCATCCGCCTGCACCTGCGCGGGCCGGTGGCGCAGCGGGTGGAGGAAACCGCCCGCCAATGCGACCAGGTGGACAATCTGATCCGGCAGGTGATTCCGCCGGAAGATCTGGCAAACGTGCTGGATAACGTCGGCCTGCCCTACAGCGCCATCAACATGTCGTACAGCAACTCCGGAACCATCGGCACCTCTGATGCCGAAATCCTGATTTCGCTGCGGCCGGAGCACCGCTTTCCCACCGTCCACTACATTGATGAATTGCGCGAGCGTCTGCCGCAAATCTTCCCTGGAACCCAGTTTTTCTTTCAGCCGGCCGACATTGTCAGCCAGATCTTGAATTTTGGCGTGCCCGCACCCATTGACATCCAGTTGATCGGCCCTAACCGCAGCGCAAATTACGTACTGGCTCAGGAAATTGCCAATCGCATCCAGCATGTTCCCGGCGCGGTGGATGTTCACGTTCAGCAGCTGCTTTCTCAGCCCACGGTTTTCCTGGATGTAAATCGCACCCAGGCGCAATCGGTGGGGCTCTCGCAGGCGGATGTGGCGCAAAGCCTGCTGTTGACGTTGAGTTCCAGCTTCCAGACCGCCCCTTCATTCTGGGTGAACCCCAGGACTGGAATCGAGTACAACGTGGCCGTGCAGGTGCCCCAGTACAAGGTGGACTCCATGCAGGCGCTGGAGAACATCCCGGTACGCCCGGCCGGCGCTGCTCAGCCCCAGGTGCTTGGCAACCTGGTGAGAACCAGCCTGCAGGCAGAGCCGGTGGTCGTGTCCCACTACGATGCCCAGCCCATGGTGGATGTGTTTGCCTCGGTAGAGCGGCGCGACCTGGGCGGTATCGCTGCCGACGTGCAGAAAATCCTGAACGATTATCGTCAGCGCCTGCCCCGCGGCACGCAGCTGGAAGTGCGTGGCCAGGTGGATACGATGACCACGTCATTCGTCGGACTGGCGGCAGGTGTTCTGGTGGCGATCGTGCTGGTTTACCTGCTGATTGTCCTTAACTTCCAGTCGTGGCTGGATCCCTTCATCATCATTACCGCGTTGCCGGGGGCAATAGCGGGCATTCTCTGGATTCTGCTGGTCACGCATACCACTCTGAGCGTGCCTTCGCTCACCGGCACCATCATGTGCATGGGAGTGGCGACGGCCAACAGCATTCTTATGGTGTCATTCGCGCGCGAGCGCATGCGCGAGGGATTGAACTCCACCGCCGCCGCGCTGGAGGCCGGCTACATCCGCATGCGGCCGGTGCTGATGACCGCGCTGGCGATGATTATCGGCATGTTGCCCATGGCGGTGGGCTTGGGTGAAGGCGGAGAGCAGAACGCGCCCCTGGGCCGTGCCGTGATTGGAGGCTTGATGGTGGCGACATTTGCTACCTTATTCTTTGTGCCCTGCGTCTTCTCCCTCGTGCACCGGCGCACCCGGCCGGGATCGCGGCTGAGCGCGGCGGGAGCGGCGGACCTGGTGCCCGAAGAAAACTACTGAAGAAAAAATGGACCACACCCTAAAGGACGTGCAGCACGACGAAGCGGCTACCCAGGAACACCGGGCGCGCCGCGCCGTGGGCGTGTTGGTGATCGTCGCCTTAGTCCTGCTGGTTGTTGCTCTGTACAGCATCACGCAGCGCCGGGCCGAGCGCCGCGTCCTCGCCAAGCAGACGGAACAGATGGCGGTTCCTTACGTTTCGGTCATCCATGCAACGCCCGAGAGCGGCGAATCCGAACTGGTGCTGCCGGCAAGCATCGAGGCCTACGTGCAGTCGCCCATTTATGCCCGCACCAACGGATATCTGAAGGCCTGGTACAAGGACATCGGAACCCGCGTTAAAAAAGGCGAGTTGCTGGCGGAAATTGATACCCCCGAAGTTGATCAGCAACTGGCGCAAGCGCACGCCGATTTGGCCACCGCCAGGGCCAACGCCAAACTGGCAGCCATCACCGCGGAGAGATACCAGGGCCTGCTTAACACCGATTCAGTTTCGAAACAGGAAGTGGATAATGCCATTGGCGACGATGCGGCCAAGCAAGCCGCGGTTCAGTCGGCGGAAGCAAACGTCAAGCGACTGGCGGAGCTGGAGTCCTTCAAGCACGTTTACGCGCCCTTCTCCGGCGTTGTGACGCGCCGCAATGTTGACATCGGTTACCTGATCAACGCTGGTGGCGGCTCTAGCGGCAACCGCGAGATGTTCGATTTGTCCCAGACTGATCCCCTGCGCGTGTATGTTTCTGTCCCGCAGTCAGACAGCGCTCTAATGCGGAAGGGATTGAAAGCCTGCCTGCAGCTTGCTGAGTCTCCGGGGCGCAGCTTCTGCGGGCAAGTGGTGCGCACCGCCGACGCCATTGACCCAAGCACGCGCACGCTGCTCACCGAAGTGGATGTGCCCAATCCCACGGGCGCGCTGATGCCGGGCGCCTACGCTGAAGTTCATTTCGCGGCAGAATCAGCCACCAAGCGGCTCAACCTGCCCATCAATGCCCTGCTGTTCCGGCCGCAAGGCACATTGGCGGCGGTGGTCGGCGCGGACAACCGCATCCGCATGCAAAAACTAACTATTGGGCGCGACTTCGGCAGCAGCGTGGAAGTGCTCGCCGGGCTTTCGCAGGAAGATGCGGTGGTAATCAACCCCCCGGATTCGCTCGAGGGCGGGGAAAGCGTGGTGGTGAAGAGCTCCAATCCTCATCCGCCCACAGCCCAGGACAGCAAAGAGTGAAAACTCGGTCCAAGTCGCCCGCCAGGATGCACGCAGTTTTCGCAGGTGCGTGCGCAGCGCTGCTTGTGGCTCTTGGCTGCACGGTGGGGCCGCGGTACTCGCGCCCAACTGCGCCGGTTCCGCCGGCCTACAAAGAGAGCGGAGCGTGGAAGCAGGCGCAGCCAAGTGAGCACGCATTAGGCGGCAACTGGTGGACGATGTTCAACGACCCGCAGTTGAACGCGCTGGAGCAGCAGGTGAATGTCTCCAACCAGAACCTGAAGGCGGCGGAGGCCCAGTTCCTCCAGGTGCGCGCTCAGCTGCGCTACTATCGCGCTGACTATTACCCGACCATTACCGGAGGAGCCTCGGCCGCCCGCGCTCATACCTCGGAGAACCGGCAACCTCACAGCACTACGCTTTCGGGCAGAACGTTCACCGACCTGATGCTGCCGGTCACTCTGTCCTACCAGGCAGACGTGTGGGGGCGAGTGCGGAAGACGGTGGAAGCCAGCCGGGAGCAGGCGCAGGCCAGCGCCGCCGATCTCGCCGCAGTCAACCTGGCCATGCACGCCGACTTGGCGCTCGATTATTTCCAGGCGCGCAGCCTGGATGCCGAAGAGCAACTGCTGAAGTCCACCGTGGCCGACTATCAGCGCGCCCTGCAGCTCACGCAAAATCGGTACCAGGGCGGGCTCGCCTCAGGCCTCGATGTGCAGCAGGCGCAGGCACAACTGGATGCCACGCGAGCCCAGGCCCTTGATGTGGGCGTTCTGCGGGCGCAATACGAGCACGCCGTCGCCACGCTGGTGGGCACTCCAGCGCCGTCGTTTAACCTTCCTCCTTTGCCGCTCAGCATGCCGCCCCCGGTCATTCCCTTGGGATTGCCTTCCGAGTTGCTGGAGCGGCGTCCGGACATTGCCGGGGCCGAGCGCCACGTGGCCGCAGCCAATGCGCAGGTCGGGATTGCCGCTAGTGCTTACTATCCTGTGTTGAATCTGGCGGCGTCGGCCGGCTTCGAAAGCGGAAGCATTACCACTCTGATCTCTGGCCCGAGCCTGTTCTGGTCAGCGGGCCCTGCCGCGGCGGCTACTCTCTTCGACGTGGGCCGCCGGCGCGCTCTCTCCGAAGAGGCGCGCGCGGCTTACGAACAGACGGTCGCGAACTACCGCGAAACCGTACTCACCGGTTTTCAGCAGGTGGAGGATGAGCTGAATGCCATTTCGCTGCTGGAGAAGGAAGCGCAGGTACAGGGCGAGGCCGTTGCCGCTGCGCAAAAAGCGCTTGCTACTGCCACCAATCGCTACAAGGGCGGAGTCACCAGCTACCTGGAAGTGATTACGGCGCAGAACGTGGCCCTGACCAACGAGGTGGCCGCGGTAAACATTCTGGGACGCCGGATGGCAGCCTCGGTTCTGCTGATCCAGGCGCTGGGAGGAGGCTGGAACGCCTCGAGTCTCCCTAGCTTGGCAGCGACTCCAAAGCCCCCAGCCTCCCAAGCTCCTTAGTTTTTCGAGCCCTTCCCCTCAGCCGGGCCCTGCACCGTGGTCTGCTGGCTGTAAGCCAGTTTCCAGCTCCCCTCGCGCTTGATCCAGATGCGAGTCACGCGGGTCGCCTTGCTTCCTGGCGACTGATGTAAGGAACTCATCACCACCGTGTCGCCAAAGTCGAACATGCGCGCCGAAACCAGCGGCGCGGGCGCGGAACTGGTGCCCGCCGCCTTCTGCTTGTCGAGTATCACCATGCGGTCTTTCTTGTCCAGCGGATGGTCGTTGCCCGAGCTGACCAGCATGAACTCGTCGGCCACGTGCGGTCCCCAGTTCTGCGACTCATGGTTGGTGACCGCCGTCTCCAGCGCCTGCCAGGAGGCGATCACGCCTCGCTCCGCCTCGCTCTTGGGTTTATAGGGAATCGTTTTGCACGGATTCACGCACTCCGTGCCGTGTTTGGCGGCGGTGCCGAGATGGCCCTCGGGCGCCAGGGTAGCAGCGTGGGAGACCAGCACGCGCCAGCCCGCCGGACGCTTCACCCACACCCGCAGCACGTGCGTCTTCCCGCTGACGGCTGTGATCTCGCCCACCTCACCAAAGGTGATTTCTTTCACCTCGGCATCGGAGGGATTTGCGCTGGCGAGCGCCGTTAAATCGGCTAAGGCTGCGGACCTGCCCACCGTCTTGCCCTGCGTGTTCGTCCACGTGAAGTCGGCATCGAGCAGCTTGCCGGCCGCCGCCTTATCGCTCTTGCCCAGCGCCTGCACGAACGCGTGGTCGGCCTCAACAACCGCCTTAGTCTCCTCAGCAAGAGCTGGGCCGGGGACAAGAGCCGCCATTGCCCATGCCACGCTCATAAGGACTGCAATCCTGACTAGCCGCTTCATCAACTGCCTCCTTTATAGGGCGCTATTGCCCGCCTTTCTCCAGCATGGACAGCGCTTTCCTGTAATAAGTCCCGTCATAGTATTTGCTGGGCGCGGGCGGATGGCCGTTCCACTCGCCCTCCACGTCCGCCCTCAGCTTCAGCGTGTTCTTGAAGGCTGCGGGATCGAAGCGCGCATCCGGCTCATATCCACCCTGACCGGTCATATCGGCGTAGGTTTCGGCGGCAACTTCCGGCGCCAGGTGTGAACCTGTGGTCAGCTGGTTGATCACCTGCTGCTTGTTGGCCTTGTTCACCAGCCAGCGCTGCGCCTCGATGTAAGCCGCCAGATAACGCTCCAGCACATTGGCATGCTCTAGCGCCCACTTGCGTTGCACAAACGCGCCGAAGCCCTGATACGGCCCGATGAACTGCAACGTGGAACCCAGGCTGACGAAGCCTTCGCGCTTGGCCACGATGGAGGTGGGCGGCCCCAGCATGGTGCCCGCATATTGCTTGTTCTCGCGCATCGCCTTCAGGCGCAGGGGCGTGGCGCCCAGCGCCTTCAGGGTGCAGTCGCGGCCCGCTTCCAGACCGCTTAGCTTGAGAATTTTCTTCAGTTGCAGCGCATACGCCGTATTCACCGCATCCACCAGCAGGATACGGCCGCGCAGGTCGGCTACCGACTTCACGTCCGGCTGCACAATCAGCTCATTGGTAGCGCCATCGCCGCCCATCACAATGGCCACATCTGCGCCCGAGCCTTCCACCATGTAGACGGCGTTGTCCACCGCCGCGTGCGCCACATCAGCTTTGCCGCTGGCCAGCATGTCTCGCAGGACGTTGGAGTTGTCGGCGTGTTCCTCCTGCAGTTCGATGCCATGCCTGGCGAAATAGCCGTTCTTCTGCGCTACTACAATCGGCAGCGAAGGAAACAGCGTGACCACTCGAACCGGGGTCAGCTTAGGCGCCTGGGCCAACGCCCCGCAGGTGGCGACCATAACTACGGCCAGCAAGCAGCACAACGCGCGCATATTCATGTCCTGAGCAGGTGCGACCTGAGCCAGTTCGCCACCAGTTTGTCTCCGTTGGGATCTCCGCCCATGTGGCCGCCCTCGGCATAAGTGCGGGCGGATTTGGGCTCGCCATTCTCCAGCAGCAGGTACAAATCGCGGATCGTGATCCACGGGTCTTTTTCACCGTTCACCACCAGCAACGGCGCGCACGGCTTGTTGAGCCAGCCCTGCGCCTCGAGCGAAACCGTGGGCGCCTGCCGCCGCAGTTCGTTCAGGTCGCTGACGTGGTGGGCATAAGTCATGGAATCCAGAAGCGACCACAGGTAAAGCCGGTCTTCCTGCAAATGCTCAAACCACTCCTGCTGGAAGGTGTAGTGCGCGGGGCCGCCCCAATCCACGGCTGCCCGCAGTCGCTTGCTCTCTACGTAGGCCATTTTGGCGCCCCAATAACCGCCATAACTGCGGCCCAGGATTCCCATGCGCGTTCCGTCCACATCCTTGCGCGTCAGCAGGTAGTCAATCACCGCGCTGTAGAAGCGCTCAGCATCTGGCGTATACCACAGCGGGCACTCGCCGTTGCCCGGCATGTCGGTGGAGAAGGCAGCCAGGCCGGCGTCCAGCAGGTCGGAGGTGTCGCGGTCTTCTTTGTAAACGTCAATGCCGGCTGTGGCAATCACCACCGGCGGACGGGAAACGCCTTTCGGCAGGCGCAGGTAGCCGATAATCTCCTTGCCCTCGAAGGCAATGGCCACCCTCTCCAGGGGCGGATCAAAGTAGCGCGCCGCTTTCAGATAGTTCGCAATGCACTGGCGGTAGGCGGCCTGCTTGGCGGAATGATTGATGACCGGAAACTTGGCGATGCCGTAGTACATTGAGGCCTTATGGTAGGCGTCGCGGGCTTCAGCGGTGTCGCCGTTCGCTTCCGCTTGCGCGCCCTGGCGCTCGCACGGTTCAGCGAGCTTCGTCCAGGCTGCCACCCAGGGCTCCGGCGCAAGGTCGGGTAGAGAGCGAAAGATTGTTTCCGCCTGCTGCGGGTCGGCGCCGCGCTTGATGAATTGACCCAGCCGGAATTTCGCGCCCAGCGCGTAGCGGGGGTTGGTCAGCAGGTTAGTTCCCTCCTGGTCCAGGGTCGTGGAGGTAGGCGAAACAGAAGAAGCACCAGGCCACTCAACTGACGACACAGCGGCAGCGCCCAGCATCGCCCAGCTAGCGCCACCTCCAGCTTGGCGAAAGAACTCCCGCCGGGTTGAGTCATTGGCCATTATGAGCAGAGATGTATCTGGGCCCTACGTGGTTCGACAGCTGTACCACCATACGCCTTTTACCGTCAAGCAGTTTGTGCTCGGCGGAAAATTTCAAACCCCGCGTCCCGTACCGGCAGCGAAATCCACGGTCATCCGTCTGTTACCTTTAGCGTCACGAGGACGAACTACGCCAGAGACCACACCGGGGGGCCACGCATGTACGCACTCGCACACGATCTCCGCATTGCCTTTCGCCAACTGCGGAAAACGCCTGGCTTCACTCTTACTGTCGTCCTTATTCTCGCTTTCGGTATCGGCGCCACCACGGCCATCTTTTCGCTGGTCGAAGGCATTCTGCTGCGCCCGCTCCCCTTCCGCAATCCTGAACGCCTGGTTGTCCTGGGAGACAGCCTGCAAAATGGCCCCAACACCCCCGTAACGGCGCGCGAGATCCGCACTTACTCGGAAGCCACCAGCGCCTTCTCATCGCTGGGCGGCCACATCGGCGTGAGTTTTGAGCTTTCCGGCGACTCGACTCCGGAGGAGATCCCTGCCGCTCGCCTTACAACCGGGGTATTCCCCACCCTCGGTGTCCAACCGCTCCTGGGGCGCGTTTTTACATCTCAGGAAGAGGATGGCCATCAGCCTCTCGCGGTCATCAGTTATGCCCTGTGGTTGAACCGCTATCACCGCGATCCGCACGTTCTTGGAAGTTCCATTGTTCTCGACCGCAGGGCCTACACAATCATCGGTGTTATGCCGCGCAGTTTTGAGTTTCCCCTTACGGCTGGGCAGCTTGATCAGGCGCAGCTCTGGGTGCCAATGAGCCTTACCCCCGAGGAACTTTCCGATGGGCACGCAGGCTTCTGGGGCTACCAGATAGTTGCCCGCTTGAAGGATGGGGTCACGCTCACGCAGGCGGCGAGCGATGCGGACCGTGTCGCGAAACAAATCATGCGCGGCTTCCCGCCCAGTATGGCGGCCATCCACATCAAGGGCGATGTCACGCCGCTTCGGGAATACACGGTCTCCGAAGTCCGGCCCTTGCTGCGCACCCTGTTGTTAGCCGTAGCGGTGGTTCTGCTTCTGGTCTGCGTGAACGTGGCCGGCCTGCTGCTGGTGCGGGCCATCCGCCGGCAGCGCGAATACGCGGTTCGTTTAGCCCTGGGAGCTCGTTCCGGCGTGATTCTCCGCCAGGCGATTCTTGAAGGCCTGCTGCTCAGCTTCGCCGGCGGCCTGCTGGGCCTGGGGCTTGCCGCAGCCGCCATTCGCGCAGCCTTGTACCTCCTGCCCGACTCGATGCCACGCGTGGATTCCATCGCCCTGGACGCTAATGTCACCGGCTTCGCCCTTATTCTGGCCCTGCTGACTGGAGTCCTGTGCAGCCTGGCGCCAGCCTTCGCGGCCTTGCGGACCGATCCCATGGAAAACCTCAAGGCAGGGGTGCGCACCGCCACCGGCGCTTCCAGTCACACCTGGTTGCGCTCAGCTCTGGTAGTCTCGGAAATCGCCATCGCCCTGGTGCTGCTCACCGTTTCCGGCGCCTTCCTGCGCAGCTTTCAGAAGATGCGCGCTGTGGATCGCGGCTTCCGTCCCGACCATGTCCTTGCGGCTGGGTATGAACTACCCCTCAGGCAATATTCGACTCGCCCGTCCGTGGAGGAGTTCAACCGCGAGGTGGTAGACAGGCTCTCCCGAAAGCCCGGAGTCGTCGCTGCCGGTATTACCACTAACCTTCCGGCAATGGGCCCATTCGCCCGAACCACTTACACCATCGAGGGTGAGCCCGTGGACAGTTGGAAGCTGAAGTTCGCGCCTTTTGCCATTATCTATGGCGACTATTTCCAGGCCTTGCGCATTCCGCTGCTGGACGGACGTTACTTCATTGATAGCGACCGCTCAAACTCGCTCCCGGTCGTCATCGTGAATCAGAGCATGGCCAATCATTGCTGGCCAGGTCAGCGCGCTATCGGCAAGCGCATGCACGTCGGCAACCCCAAGAAGGGGCTGCCCTGGGCAACTGTGGTCGGCGTGGTCGCCGACACCAAGAGTGGCTCCCGCGACGAACCCACCATGGACCAGTGGTATATTCCGGCGCAGCAGCCAGCGACCCTCTTCGGATCTGAACCTTCCGGAAAGCTGACTGACCCTATGGCCGCCTACATTGCCCTGCGCTCCACCCTCCCTCCCGAGCAGATGGTTCAAACCCTGCGCTCGACCATAGCGGACATTGATCCCCTGCTCGCCTTGCAGCAGGTGCAGCCTTTAACTGATGCTTTGTCGAACGTGGAAGCGCCGCGCCGCTTCAACACCGACCTCATTACCGCGTTTGCCCTGGGCGCTCTGCTGCTGGCGATTACCGGAATTTATGCCGTCGTTGCCTTCTCGGTTTCGCTGCGCACGCACGAGATTGCCATTCGCATGGCACTGGGCGCGCAGCGCGCCGGCATTGCGCGGCTGGTCCTTACTCTGGGTGCCAAACTGGCGGTAGTCGGATGTGTTCTCGGTGTGCTAGGGTCGTTGGCGGTTTCGCGCCTGGTCAGTTCCTTTCTCTTCCAAGTTAGCGCCACTGACCCGCTCATCTATGTAGCTGGGATCTTGATAATGATATTGATGGCACTTTTCGCCTCAGCACTGCCCGCGGCACGGGCAGCTTCCGCAGATCCGATTGACGCTCTGCGTTCGATCTGATTGTGACACCTTAGGCTAACTCGCCATCTGCACCGTCGCCCGATCCTGCGACTCCGCCGCGAACATCTTCTCCGCGGAATATCCAAACCGCTGCGCCATCAGGTTCCAGGGGAACTCCGCGATCAGGGTGTTGAACTGGCGCACCGTCTCGTTGTAGTGCTGCCGTGCAAATGCGATGCGGTTTTCGGTGGTGGTCAGCTGCTCCTGCAGCAGCAGAAAATTCTGCGATGCCTTCAGTTCCGGATAGCGCTCCGCAGTCAGGAAGAGGTTACCCACGGCGCTGCCCAGGGCCATCTCCGCCACGGCGCGCGTGGCGATGTCCACCCCGGTATTCATAGCCGCGCTGCGGGCCCGCGCCACTGCTTCCAGCGTTTCCCGCTCGTGACCCATGTAGCCCTTCACCGATTCCACCAGGTTGGGGACCAGGTCGTGGCGGAAGGTGAGCTGGACATCAACATCGGACCAGGCTTTGCGCACATTATTGCGCATGGCGACCAGCCGGTTATACGCGTGCAGCAAGAACCACAACCCAATCACCGCCGCAATCACTACCCCAATCAGTATGGTAGAAAGATTTGTCATCCAGACCTGCCTTCGCCGCCCTCTCGCCGGCTTATCGGCGCTGGTTGAAGGCGGCGCTCACATCGTGCACAAATTTCATAAAACCATTGAAGATTGCCGGCCAGTCCTGCGCGAATGCCCAGTGAATCACTGCCAACCATAGCGCCAGGAACAGCAGATTCAGGCCAATCATCATGGCGACCACAAACAGCATCATCACCCCCGCGGCAAGCAGCAGCGGGCCGAGGATGAGGTACAGCACGGCAATTACGATTTTCGTGCCGATTCCGCCGTGGCGCGACGGCGCCGCCAGGCGCGCGCCCATCCTCTGCAGGCGTTTGGCTCGCTTGTTCAAAGGCGGATGAAAAGAAACGAAGCTGACCTGCTGCAGGCCCGTTTGCCCGCTCCGCGTTTCTCCCTGCTGCCGCTGCCGGCTCTGTCGCTGCATGCGGACCCGGGCCAGAGCGGCGCGGTCGCCGCGCTGCGCCGCCATCAGATCATTGAGATTGGGCATATTGTGCAGAACCGCCGGGTCCATGCCCATCGCCCCGGCAAATGTCTGCAGCCGATTCACCGCATCGGCATTGCCCAGGGCCGCTGCCATGGCCAGAGACATCATTTCCCGGCGCGCGCTCGCAAAGTCTGGGGGCGCGCTGGCCGCTGCGGCCGCAGGGCTTGCTGCCGAGCCTCCGGCGCCGGCTGCTGCCCGCCAGGCCTCCAGGAATTTGCGCTGCTGCTCACCGGAGGGCGTATCCCCGCGCAGGCTGGAGTCGCCGCCCGGATTCACCACAAACAGGTGCGAAGCCCAGTGCCCTCCCGCTACCGCCGTGGTGTCCTCACTCAGGCTCTGCAAGGCTCCCGCCAGCGCGTCCGGATTGCGAGTGAGCTCCACCGCGCCCGCATCCGCCAGGTAGCGCCGGGTTCGCCACAGGAGCGCCATGCAGGGCCCGAGCAGCAAGTTCAGGAAAAACCACAGCGTGAGTTCCACTGCCGCATTGGTGAACAGAAAAGGAAAGAAGATGAAGCGCAGAAATTTGCGAATCATCCCTGGCCTGCCGCTGTTAAAGAAGCGGTCAATATCCGTGGAACCCATATCGAGCGTGTCCGCCAGAAGTTCCGCCACTTCTTCGGCAGCGGCAGCTTTGCCTGGCCCGCCCCTTATGGCATAACCCAGCATCCGCCAAAGCGTGTGGCGCGATTGCCTTCCAAAGGGTGCGTTAATCAGGGTCACAATCAGGCCGCAGGTTTCGAACACGCTGGTCACGGTGAAGGCGATGCGCAGGTCGCCGTTGCCCACCGACGAAACCAGGTGCCCGATCAGCGCCTGCAACTGCTCGCGGTTCAAGTCATCGAGCAGACGGCGGCACAGAACCAGGTGCGCATCCTCCACCGAAGTTCCGATGGCAGCCGCATTCGCCCCCGGTGAGTCAATCAGCATCACCTTGGGTGCGGGCAGGCCGGCAGCAATGGCCATCTCCTGCACCGCGTCCGCCAGTTGCAGCTCTTTCAGGTCACCGGGGTTGGGCTCGCGCGCATTCAGGCTGGCCAGCGTGCCGCCCACTCCTCCGTGCCGGAACAGCAGCAGCATGCCCGCCCACAGGGTTAGCGCGATTACGATTCCGGGCAGCAATATCAGCGCCGCCACAATCGCCGACTGCACGGGATCCACCACGCCACGCTGGTTGATCACGGCGTCCGCCACTCGATACCCCAGCTTGGCCAGGTCGCTGGTGGTCTGCCAGAACTCCGATGGCAGCGGCGAAAAATAGTTAACCACCTCCGCTGTAGCCATGCTGACCGCGTAGAAAAACGGCGTGAGCACCAGGGTCAAGGGGATGCCCATGAGGAAGGCCGCAACCACGCAAAGGGCGGACATGCGCCAGGTGGCGCGGCGGTTGCGCTCTTGCGCTTTGAAGAAGGTCTCCGGCGCGCGCTCGGGGCGAGCAGCCATTGACGACGCAGGGCCGATATGTCCGCGAGTGGCCATATTTGCGCGGGATAGTATGCCGTTATGCGGCCCCGCCTGCAAACCGGAACTTTGACGGTAGTCAAGTATCAGCTTTCTGTATCTTTTAGCACCGGCCACGGTCTTATTCGGCGGATCCATGCCTGTGCAGGCGACTACCGAGAGGCGCCTTCCCGGCGCAAGCACTCCCCCTACTGGCGTGACCGTGGCGGACGCCGATTCCAGGCTCCCCGGCCGCAAGCTCCTGGCTCTGGTCGCCGCAACTATTTGTGTGTATCTCTACCTGCAGACATTTGTCCTCCCCGCTGTGCCGGTCTTGCAGCGTGATGACCAGATCACCTTTGTAGTAAACGCAATGCGAATGCTGCACGGGGAAATGATCTATCTGGATTTCTATCAGTACACCCCGCCCGGCACGGACCTGGTTTACCTGGGACTCTTTAAGGCCTTCGGGGTGCGCGCCTGGATTGCCAGCGCCGTGGTTGTGTTGCTGGGAATGGCCACCTTCTTTGTTTGCTACGTCGTGGCCACACGGGTGATGCCGCGCAATTCGGCTTGCCTGGCATCAGCGGTTTTCAGCGTGTTTGTATTCGGCGCCATGGCGAACGGCACCCACCATTGGTACAGCGCTCTCCTTATCATGTGCGCGGTCCTGAGTGTGCTGGCCAGGAGAACACCGGCCCGCCTTGCCAGCGCGGGCATTCTGGTTGCGTTCGCCTCCTTCTTCACCCAGACGCGTGTCTTGTCTTTGCTCGCCCTGGGGGCCTTTGTAGCTTGGGAAAACCACGTACGCCATCGCCCGCGGCGCTTTGCCTTACAGTGTCAAGCCAGCCTGTTACTGGGATTTGCCGGCGCCTTGTTGCTATTGAATGCCTACTTTCTGCGTCACACAGGTCTGCAATACCTGCTCGCCAACCAGGTGGTCGCGCTTGGCCGCTCGGCGTTCACTTTCAAGTCCTATCTGCTCGGATTTCCCGCTCTTCCGCCCTGGCACCTCGCTCCCAGAGCAGTTGGCTTCATCCTGGTGTATCTGCTGCTTCCAGCTGTTTATGTCTTCAGCATGATCCGGCTCGCCAGGAAGAAAGCGCAGGATTATTCCTCAGACGATGAGCGCATTCTGCTGCTGTCGCTGATCGGTGTTGCCCTTTTTCTGGAGGTGCTGCCGGCGCCGAACTGGGTTCGCCTGTTTCCCATTTCCATGCCGGCAATAATCCTGGGGATGCGTGGCCTCGTGGGTAAAGGGAACCTTCGCATGCTCGCCCGCCGCACGCTATGGGCGGCAACCGCCATTGCCGGACTGCTTTTAGCCGTCAGCGCGCAGGCCCGCCCGCATGGCACGCTGGTATTGCCAGCCGGAAAAGTGGTGGTCTACGACAACACATTGGCGATGAAACTCACGGAGCTTGCGGACAAAACCAGACCCGGCGACTTCTTCTTTCAGGCAGCCTGGTTGGATCTTTATTTTCCGCTGCAGTTGCGCAATGGCAGCTATTTTGAAGCGCTCTCAACTTCCTCTACACCTGCGCAGGTCAAAAATGTGATAGAGGCGCTGGAGCGTCACCAGGTCAAGTGCGTGCTGTGGTCAGCGCGCCTCGATATTTCCAGCGCGGATTCTACCGGGAAGGATGTGCTCCAGCCGGTACGCAACTACTTGAAGGAGCATTACCGGGTTGTCGAGCGCTTCGCGCCGGGAGACGATCTGTGGGAAAGAACCAGCGATCATCCGGGGCCGTTCGCTCCCGATGGGACCTTTCTCCCTCGGATCAGCGTGTTACCACGAAAACCGCCAGCAGCGCCGCGCTGATGACGAGCGTGATCGCAAAGAAGGTTGCCCCCCATATCTTGTAAGTGGGATTCAGGTCGGCGACGCTCTGCGACAAGAGGCTTTCGAGCCTCTGCTGGAGAGAGGGTCCGTCGCGGGCCGGCTCCAATTCGGCTTCCGCCACGGCCGGCGATTGGCTCAACGCGTCAGGGTAAAGTTCGCCCGCGTGTCCCCAGCCACCGTAACCAATTTCGAGGTAGTGGTCCCGTTGTGCCATATGCTGACCTTGTATTTGCCGTCAGGCACTCCTGCGATGAAGTAGTCGCCCAGAATCTCGTCCACTTTGGCAAAGTAAGGCGAGGGAGCAACTATGATGTCGCCCGTCATTTCTTTATGGAAACTGCAGAGGATGGGCACAGCGCCGGCGTGGGTAAAGGTCCAGGCCGCCTTGTGTCCGCGGGTAACTATGCCCAGGTCGTGCGATAACCGCGGGTTCCCTCCAATGGATTTCCAGTAAACGTTGTGCGGCGCCAGGTCTTCGTTAGGGAATTCAACTGTGGCGCCCTGAGGCACGATCAGGAGGCTGGGCGTAAAGTGCATGCCTTTCTGATGAATAACGTATGTTTGGCTTTTTGGGGTAAACTTCAGCGGCCGCACCGGCGCCAGATAAACAACGGATTCGCCGCGGCTCGCTTTTACGTTCCCGCTCAGCGTTCCGGCGGACAACGGTAGGGCCGCACCGGCCAACACGAGAAACAGTGTTAGTGCTGCTGTCCCGAGACCATTGGCCGACGTAAAAATGGAATTCACAACTTGAGCCCTCAATACGTGATCTCCGGTGGCTAAGGATTAGAAGAGAGAGTCATCCCGACTTTTCCAGCCTGCCTTGCCGTGAAAAAATAGGCTAGACGCCCGGCTTTTTGCACTTGTCACCGATTTGTCATCTTTCTGCAAAATGTGCTTCACAATCGCTGCTTCCTCACCGTGCCATCCTGCGCTCATCGAATCCGGGACGGGCGGAACCAGTCTGCTGTGGAGCAAATCGTGGGAGTGTACGAGCAGGAGAATTCTTCTGAAAGCGGCTGCCCTTTATTCGCGCGTAAATGGCATGGCGCAGCATAGCCCGCGCACGGTGCAGGCGAACCTTTACGTTTTCCTCCGTAATGTCAAGGCATCCTGCGGTCTCTGCAACGCTCATTTCCTCCAAATCGCGCATCATGACCACCACCCGGTACTTGGGCGGCAAAGCCATTACTGCCCTCTCTAGTACCCGGGCATGCTCGCGGGAGGAAACATACTGTTCCGGCGTGGGGTCCTGGGAGTGCACCACGTCTGACGCCGGAGATTCCGGACCGCTCATTTCCTCGATGTAGCGGAGCCGTCCGCGCTCTTCCAGGCGGTTGAGCGCCTCGTGCACCGCAATGCGCGTCAGCCAGGTGGAAAACTTGGCGCGTCCGGCGAACTGAGAGAGGTGCTGATAAGCGCGCACGTAGGCCGCCTGCATCACGTCTTCAGCTTCGCAGCGGTCGCGCAGAATTCCGCGAGCCACTCGATACAGCCTCTGACTGTGCCGCCGCATGATCAGCTCAAACAGCCGAGTCTCGCCTGCCAAAATCCTGCGTACTAAATCCTCATCCGGTGTGTCGTTGAGTGTCGCCTGCTCCAACGCGGAAAGCACCACAGTACCCTCCATCGCAATCTTGATTTCGTGCTGGTTAACTGTGTTGGAGAGTAGTGAAGGGAAAAATTTCAGTTGTCAAAGATTTGTAAAAAGAATGCCAAATGGGCGTGACATCTTCTATCTGCTTTGCCCACAACGATTAATGCCATGCTCCGGCAGCGTTCCCGGAGAGAGACAGCACGGGATTTAACGTAACGGCGCAGGCAGGGAGCGGTCTGATGCACAAGGGAGTTGAGAATGAAAGTCAGGGACCGCGAAGTTATCTCCGTTGTCAAATTTCTACTCTGGCGTGGCTTGCCTTTGCTGCTGCTCCTGGCACTACCGGCGAGCAGCGCACTGGGCAAGCACAAAGCCGATGACCAAAGCACTCCTGCTGTCACTGTGCACATGAACGCTGCCAATAAGTTTGACCCTGAAAAAGTGACTATCAAGGCAGGAGAGGCTGTGCGCTGGATCAACGACAATGCCGGGCCCAGCCACACAGTTACTACTGATCCGTCCATGGTGCAAAACGAAGATGACGTCGAGATTCCAGACGGCGCCAAGCCTTTCAGTTCGGGAGTGATAAAGCCGGGCAAGTTTTACCAGCACACTTTCGAGGTGCCGGGCACCTATCGCTATGCCTGCGCTCCCCACGAAGGCTCAAAGATGATTGGAGTGGTGGTGGTCACAAAGTGATGGGCTTGGTCGTCGCGGAGCAATGCCCGCAACGGGCTGCAAGTCTGGGAGGACAGAACCAGGTGAATATTTCTAAATTTTCGGGCCATCGATATCGGGTGTGCGCATCGGTGATGGCAGCTATGTTGGCGGTCAGTTTCCTCGCCTTTGGGCAAACCGCGCCTGCGCCTCCCCAGAACATTACAGCGGATAACAGCGCTCAGATCGCGGCCGCCCTCGGAATTCATTTCGTGCAGGGTTCCAGCAGCACGGTGCTGGTTGAGCGGGACGGCAAAAAGTACCTCGTAGATCTCGCCCAACGCAGAATCCAGGAGCTTCCAGAAGCCGCCCGGAAAACGAAACCAGCGCTGCGCGACGTAGCGTATTCGACCTCACAACCAAAACCCGAGGCGGTTGCTGACGAGCAGGCGCCGAGTGCGAAAACGGAGAAGAAAAAACATAGCCAGGCTTATCGCCCCGGCGATGATTCGCTTTTTAACCTGCCCACGGGCCGCCGGTTGGACCGCCACGGCCTGGTGGTGGACTTCAGCCACCGTTTTCCCTACGAAGCCGCATTTACTGGCACCGCTCGCGGCGCAACTCTCCTGGGCCTGGATGATTTCTCCGTCTCATCGTTTGGATTCCGCTACGGCGTCACGCGAAATTTTTCCGTCAGCGCCTATCGCTCTCCCAGCATCACCGGCCGGGTCATTGAATTGGGAGCGACTTACCACCTTCTCAGCGAGCAGGACCACAAGCCTTTTAATGCTGCGTTGCGATTTTCTGTGGACGGGCAAAACAATTTTGAGCGCAACTTCACCACCAATTTTGAGCTTCTGCTTTCGCGCAGCATTACTCGCCGCATGCAAATTTATGTCGTGCCCATGGGCTCGCTGCATAATCGCCCACTGATTAGCGAGGCGTCCATCGTTAACGCGCCTCCGGAACTGCCCTGCAGCCTGCCGCTGGCCACCGGCAGCAATCCCGCGCTCAATATTCATCCCTGCGCTGATACTTTCTCCCTGGGGGCTGGGATTAGCGTAGACGTGCGCCCCACTGTGGCCTTGATTGCGGAAGTAATTCCGACCCTGGTCAACGCGGAAGATCTGGGTATCCATCGTCCGCCGTTTGCCTTTGGCATTCAGAAAAAAATCTTTCGGCACGCGTTCACCTTCGGCTTCTCCACCGGCCCGGGGACAACAACCTCCCAGCGTATCTCGACTCGCGCTTCCTACCTGGGTCAGCCGGGCGCCGATGTTCCCAGCGGGATGTTCGTGGGCTTCAACTTGAACCGCCAGCTCCATTGAGGTGACAGGCGTGCACTCCATGCGCCGAGCCAGTTACCGGCTTCTGCGGAAGATGCGGGCCGTGCTGCCGGCATCTTCGTCCCCGCGCGCAGGCGCGAGCCCTTTTCGCGCCCGCCTGCTGCGTTGGACTCGGGCCACGCTGGTGCCCAAATCGAAAATCTGGGTCCAGGTGGAGCATGGCGTGGCCAAGGGCCTCTGGATGCGGTTGCACCTTCCCGACGAAACCTTCTTGTGGCGCGGCGACCACGAACCGGATGTGCAAGGGGTGCTGGCGAAGTTCTTAAAACCACGCTGGGTCGCCTATGACATCGGGAGCTATGTAGGATTTTTTACTTTGGCCATGGCAAAGGTGGTCGGTCATGAGGGCCGGGCTTTCGCTTTTGAACCGGATCCGGAAAACGCGGCTCGGATTCGGGAGCATGTTGCGAAAAACCGGCTGCCTGCTCAGATTCAGGTGGTCGAAGCCGCCGTGTGGCGCACCACGAACGAGTCGCCGATATCGTATCGGCGCGGCCTCCAGGCCCGTTCCCAGGGTGGAGTCGAGGCGGATGGCCTCAGGCCGGTGCTGGCTTCAGGCGAACACATTCTCGTGCCCAGCATTTCATTGGACGAGTTCATTGCGCACGGCAACCCGGCACCGCAGTTGATAAAAATAGACGTTGAAGGCGGCGAAACCGCGGTGCTGGCAGGAGCCGAGCGGCTGCTCACTGAACACATGCCGGTAATCATTTGCGAAGTGCATCATGCGGAAGCGGCGCGCTGGATCGAAGAGTGGCTCCCCGCCCGTGGCTATCGCCTGGATTGGTTGATCCCGCCGGAACAATTCCCACGACGTTTGCTGGCGCAAGCGCCCTCGTCCACTGTTTAACTATCGAGCCTCAACCCTGCGCGGCGAATCTGCCAGGTCCGCCGTGCTCTCCTGCTCTACCGGCTGACCTGCCAGCGAACGGTACACCCCGATCTGCCTTTCTTCGTAGTGAGCGCGAGTAAAGCGCTGCTCAATCTTTTGTCGCGCTGCTTTGCCCATGGCTGGCAGCTCGTGGCGATGCTGAAAGCACCACCAGATAGCCTCCGCCAATTCGTTCACACGCCTGGCAGGTACGACAAGGCCATCCTTGCCGTGGGTCACGCAATCCTCCGCCCCGCTTCGGTCCGTGGCAATCACCGGAACCCCGCATGCCATGGCCTCCAGCAGCACCAGGCCCAGCCCTTCATTGGGCGAGGGATGGATGAAGACGCTCGCAGCACGATACTGATTCACCACTTCGCGCGGCGACAGGGCTCCCATGAGTGTGACCGTAGAGCCGGCGTAGCGTTTAAGAAACGGCTTGATGTCGGGCTGAATGGGGCCTACCAGCACCAATTCCGCCAAGGGCAACCCCAGGAGATTCCAGGCCTGCAGCACGTAAGTGATGCCCTTGGAGAGTTCGATCCGTCCCACGAAGCAGACGCGAAACACCGGCGAAGTCAGCTGCTGGGCGGGAGAGAAAAACTCGTGGTCCACACCAGGCCATACCACCTTCGTCTTAAGCGCCAGACCGAATTCTTCAAAGCTGCGGCGGGCAGTGGTAGAGGGGACAATGATCGAATCGCAGAGTTCATACTCGCGTTCCAAGCGGCGAATGAGTGCTGGGGGAAGAACGGCAGAGCAAGCTCCCGGACTGATGCCGAACTGGGCACACTCGTGGAGCACCTCGCGTTGCCAGTGACGTGGATGAAGTGTGGCGTTCTCGATTAGCGTTCTGCAGCCGTTCGCCTTCGCCGACTGCAAGCTTCGCAAAGCAAGGCCGGGCAAGCCATGAAATATGCCGCCCGGCATTACCCATTTTGCAGCCAGGCTGCTCGCCAGCCAGGTAGTGGCCACTATGGGCAACTGCGGCCGCCCGCGACTGGGCAGCAGGCCCCAGGCAGTCCACAGGAATTGATTAGACAGCTTGTATAAAGAAAACTCCTTCACCAGCTCCAAACGACCGGTTTCATCCGGCTCTAAAACCTGCATTTCGGGGCCAAAACGAATAACGCGGCGGAGCATGCCGGCCTGAGCAAGCCTTGCCGGCAAAGTGGCCTGATAAGAAGCCGCAGCCTGGCACAGAGTCACCGAATCGTCCAAAATGCTTGAGGCTCCTCTACTTAGCGTCCCATCGGCCATATAGGCATCCGGCAGAGTGCGGCGAGCCCCAGACCGCGCCCACAGTCGGTAGCGAAAGTCAGCTGGCGCGACTCAGGGTCCCACGCCGGAGTAATGGAATTGCAATTACCTGCTGTCAGCCGGCGCGCTGCCCACTTGTGCGTGTCGGCCAGCCAGAGGTGCCAAACATTACCCTCCAAGTGGCTGAATGCAAGCCACTTACCGTCCGGCGAAACCGCAGGATAGCGAGCAGGAGCGGGCACGGGAACAACGCTGATGGTAGGCGCGCTTCCAGGATGCACGAGAAACAAGGCTGGTGGACCATGGCGCACGGCAGAAACCACCAGAGTTCCTGAAGGTGTGAACGCAGCCTCCCAAACGTCTACGTCGTCACGGGTTTCCGGTTGCTCGCCGCCGTCGGGAACGCTTCCCGCCCCCACATGTTTCATCCACAGCGTTCCGCGGCCGTTCTGTTCCCGAACGAAGGCGACATATTGGCTATTGGCACTAATCGTGGGCGCTTGAGCGTTGGATATTACGCTGTTGGGAATAGGCCTGCCTTCCGTGGTCAAGGCGACTACCTGCGGCTGGTCCGAGCCTTCGTGCCAGCTGTCAACCCAGGTCAGCGGCAGGCGCGGATCCTCAACAGGATCAAACACATCCGGGGCGAGCGCTACGACGCGAGCCGAAGTTCCCTGCAGGCGGGAGATTCGGTAGCCATCGCCCATCATGACCGAGAATGTAGTGGCATCCCCCGCAACACTGGGCGAAGCCGAGCGAAAGGATGAGAGCAAAGGCGGCAGGCGCAGAGCGTAATTATCAAATTCACCCCGCAAACCGCGAAGGGTCAATGCGATAGACGCCACCGCGATCAAAGCATAAGCCAGGGCAAACCGCAGCCGCTCGCGCTGGTTCTTGCCAAATTGCGGGAAACAGCGAGCCAGCGCAAACAGCATTACTGCCCATATCGCCAGCAGCAACCACATTCGTGGCACCGCGAGAAGCGAACGCAAGCCTTCCTCATTTCCCGAAATACGAAACGGGTATGACAGCAGGATGTAGGGGGCCACGAGGAAGAGCGCCAGCCGCTTCCGTCCGTTCTGAATCAGAAAGTCAGCGCAGAGCACAATCGCCAAAATCAGCACACAAAGATGGTAGGTGCCTGTAACCGAGGAAAGAACCAGGAGCATGCAGGTAAAGACGCCCCATTCGAACAATTCCCTGCGCTCATCTCGGCGTGCCCCGGCAACAAGATAGAGTGTGATCAGCAAGACGAAGGTCTGCCACAAAGGCTGCAGGACCCCGAACAAAACCGGCGCATGCAGGAGCGGATGAGGATTCAGGTCCGGTTCTGCAATCAACAGACGGTGCAGCAGGCCGGTTACCGAGTTCCACGTCAAGCTATAGGGGTCATGACTTTCGCCGCGCAGCGCACGGGGCAGCACTTCCGCCACGTACACGCGATTAACCTGCCAACCCAGCATCGCAATAGACAAGAACCCGACCCCGAGGCCGCCTGCCAGAAAGCCTTTCAGGGCTTGCCAACGTTTTTTTCTCAGAAAGAACAGGGCGAAAAATGCTGGAAATACTTTGAGGCCAGCCGCGAAAGCTAGCGTGGCGCCCGAGGATGCTTCCCATCCTTTCAGATAAAGGACTGCGGCCACCGTACACAGCAGCAGCAAAAATACGTAGTACTGGCCGTACAGAAAGTTGGTGCGGAGCGGCAATATTGCCAGTAACACCAACACAAGCGTACGGCGCTTGCCGAGCGAGGTCACACCAGCAAGCAGTCGCCATTCCAGCGCAAGAAAGATCAGGTTGAGAACGAGCCAGATGTGCTTGGCTTGCAGGGGAGGCACTCCGGCAAGTGGAGCCATTGGCAGCACGGAAAAGGGCGTGAGGGGGACGAAGCCGACCAGGGGCTGGTCAATTTCAAAGCGGTGCTTTTCGTGCTGCAGCCAGGTCCAATCGTAGAGCCGGGCGAGAGGATATCCCTCGCGATACAGGCGGGCAGCCAGGTAGTAATTGGGGAAATCGGTGTGCAGTGATTTCCATGCCGGCCGCAGGCTGTTCCAGCAGAAGGTCGTAAGGAGCAGCAGGACTAAAAGAGTCTCTCCCGTCGGGACGATTCCCGGGGGCAAAAGCGGGCGCGGCGAAGCTGGCGGGGGAACGGTTGCGAGCCCTGGAGCATTCGGCTTGGGCACAACCACGGCGTTCACGACCGGCCTCCGAGGCTCTCGGCCGGCAAGTGCAGGGAGCATACGCAGCGCTTGCAGGTCGGGTTGTCGGCGATGGAAAGGGATTGGCGGAACGACATTGCTGCTTCGCTGTTGAGAATGTCCTGCAGCGTACCGGCGGAAATATTGCCCAATGCCTGATGGAAGAAGCATGGCCGGACGGTGCCGTCGGCTTCGACAACGGCAGAAACCCAGGGTGCGTTGCAGACCGGCGCAACCGCTTCCGCCTGACCTAGTTGCGCGCGAAAATGCTGGACAATACGCTTCAGCTTCTGCGGGTTCTCGGCGATGAATCCCCTGGCAATGTTCGCCGCGTGCTGTTGCAGCATGCGCTCAAGTTCTTCCTCGAGTTCATCAACCTCGGCGGGCGACAGCGCGACGGTTGCGGTATGCTCCGCGCTCCAGCCCGCCGGCCGGTTAAATGCGGAAGAAGTAACGTCAGCGGCGAGAAAAGAAATGGAATTGAGCTGCAGAGCCTTGGCCGTGTTGACAGTGGCACAGAGATGAAGGTGATTGCTCTTCTGCACCGTGCAGCGGGCACTGATTGGCATTTGCGGCTGCAACCGGCGCACGGCAGCGATTCCCTGAGCGAGGCGCTCAAAGGCGCGCGGGCGCTGGCGGATGTACTCGTGCACAGCAGGCGGCCCGTCCAGGGAGACGATGAGGTCATCCACCATGCCTGCAACCAATTCAGCTTGGGGGCGCAACAGCAGTCCGGCGGTGAGCAGAGTGATGCGCACGCCTTCCAGCCGCAGCAACCGGCAAAGGGCCGCCAGGTCCGAGTGCAGTTGCGGTTCGCCGCCCGACAACACCACCCAACGTACCTGAAGATCGCGCAGCGATTGCAGCTGACGTTCCAGGTCGTCGGGGGTGATCTCCCGCACCTGGCGAATGCGCCATATGTCACACATCACGCAGCGACAATTGCAGCGGTTATGGGGAAACAACACCAGCACGGGCAAGCTGTGAATGCGGTGCGCCTCGGTGCCGGCGGCGGAAGACGATAGTTGAACGAGGGAAGAAGTCACAGCCGCACCTGCTTTCCCGCCAAACGCAGAGTGCGGCCAACGTGGGGAGCGGCTTGGGAGCACAACCACTGCAGCGGAGCGCGAATGTAGCGTTCACTTCGATCCACCCGAACAGTGTTGAACGCGTTTTTGAATTCCAGCAGACCGCGCTCGGCTATCCCTGGCGAAGCCAGGCGCACCTCGCCTCCCAGGACCACCATCTCAACCCGGGCAAAGGATGACTGCACCAGCGCCTCGGCAGGGGTGGCGCGGCGGTCCAACTCAGCCAGTGCGAAAAGGTCGGCAATGCCGCCACTCGAGATTCGCCCCTCGCCATTGTTCAGGCCCAGCGCTTCGGCCGGACGGTGCGTGACCATTTCGTAGATAACTTCTGGCCGGACCGCCAGCTTGGTCCGCGCAAACGCAAGTTCATCCAGCAGGTCGCCGGCGCTGGTGAGAGGAGAGTCGCTGCCCAGAACCACCCGCGCATTCGCCTCAGCTACCGCCACGTCCATGGTGCGGCCAAGCGTGAACAGGTTCGAAGACGGACACCAGACCACGGAAGCGCCACGCTCCTGCACCAGGCGCCAGCCGCTGGCATCCAGGCCAACCGCATGGATCAGCACCGTGCGCCGACTGAGGCAGCCCAATCGGTCGAGCTTGAACACCTCGTTGCGGCTACGCGTGTCCACGCCTTCGCCGAGATGAATAAAGAAGGGAGCATCCGGTGGGGTGGCGCGAAACGCGCCCGCCACATCCTGGCCCATGGTCAGCGAATGTGCCCAACCGTAAGGCTTCAGCACCCGCACCGGAAACGCCGGGTTATCGAACTCCGCCTCGTACGGATTGTGCTGGCAAACCGTGGTCACGCCGCAGAGAAGGTTCTTGACGCCGCCCCACCACAACCGCACACCCTTGGGCACCTGGCGGTGGTTCCACACCGGAGGCTCCTCGGGTTTGTAAATATCGTGCGCCCACTTCTCAAAATTCTTGTACGGGCCGTTGCCCAGGCGCGGAAAAAGGCTGAATTCCAGGTGATCGTGGCTGTTGATGAGACCTGGAAAGAGAAGATAGCCGTCAAGATTCAGTTCCGTGCCCGCAGGCGTTTTTCGGGAAACGGGCCGCTGGTTCACGCTCGTGATGCGGCCACCGGCAATCTCCAGGTCGGCCGTGACTGCCTCGCTGGGGCCCAGCACCACGCGCGCGCCGCTGAGGCGGAGCGCATGCCTGCCGCTGTGCTCGCTGCGACCAGGATTAACACCGCGAACGGGCGGAGATTCCGAATCGCAGCGGAAATGACAAATCAGGGCAGCGGGGGATTCGCTTACCTGCTCAAACAGAGCAGCCTTCCCGCGCCGCATGAATATGCTTCGCTCGGCCTCCTCGAAGCGAGGCTCCACGCAATGCCGCAGGCGAAACCCGGAACGAGCGAGCAGGCTGCAAAGTTTCGCCACGGAATGGGGAAAAGTCTGAATCTGGCAGATCTCATGTTCATGAGTGAAGGAGCGCCGCCATCCGCGCGCGGAGGCGTCCGGATGGAATTCGGAAATAAACAGATCGGCTCCGGGGCACGCTACGCGGGCTATTTGGCGTATGAAATTCTCCAAATTGGCTACGTATCCCAGGACGAAGCAGCAGATGAGCAGGTCAGCGGAACCGGCACGCAGAGGAAGGTCGGCGCAGTCGGCCAATACCAGCCGTTTACTGAGGTCAGGCTTAGCGGCAGCGCGGACCAGCATTTCCTCGGACTGATCCAGACCAATGGCGCTGCGCGCGCCTGCGGCGAGGACACGCAGCAGCCACCGCCCGGTGCCACAACCTAAATCCACCACATCTCTGCCCGCTACCGCCGGCAGCAGCAGTGGGCCCAGAACCCGTTCCTCGAGGGCGAGCAGAGGATTGGCCTCTTCGTCGTAAGTCGGCGCCCAGAGGCGGTAGGCTTCACGAGCAGGCAGCAGGCGCGGGTTTCCCGAGCAGCTCAAAAGGTCTTGCATTTAGACGCTCTCGAACTTGGGCTTGCGTAATTCCACCAAGCGCTGTGCCCAGCGCAGTTCCAGGGGCGCGGCATACACGCCAGCCAGGTAGCGCCAGGAACTCAGAGCTTGCAGGGCGCGGCGGCGCCAGGCCGGCATGCGGATGTCCTGCACGGTGGGCCAGCGCGCGGCCACAACCACCTCAAAGTTGTCAATGCGGCGGCGAATGCGCGGTTTCAGCCAAGGCGTTTTCGGATCAATGCGCAGAGTGAAATTCAGCCAGCGCTCCGTGGCCCATTCCTCCGGTGTCGCTGGAAATTCAATCTGCCCGTCAACGTCGCCATACATGTGTTTCTCGCGCTGCGGCACCGGGGTGTAGTGGTAAATGATGATTTCGGAGCAGGGGTTCAGGCGCTTGATCTTGCGCACAAACTCCAGGCACTCGCGGGTGTCGCGCTCGGGGTCGTGGGGATTGCCGATAACAAACGAGAACTCGGGGATGATGTCGAAGTGGCGAATGCGCTCGGCCAGCGCCAGCGTCTGGCTGGTGGTGATGCCCTTCTTCATCTCCTTGAGTGCCCAGTCGGAGCCGGATTCCGCGCCGAAAAAGATCATCGCGCAGCCGGCGCGCCGGATGGCCTCCATCGTGGAATCGGAGTAGCGGCCCACGATGTCCACACGGCCTTCGCACCACCAGCGCATCCCCAGCGGAGCCATGCGCTCCATCAGTTCGCGGGTGTGGTCCTCGCGCAGGAAAAAGTTCATGTCGTAGAACTGCACCGAGTCCACGCTGTATTCCTTCGCCAGGTGGCGAAGCACCGCCTCGGTGCGCGCCGGCGACTCCATTTTTTCCCGGCTGCCGTAAGCGGGGACGACTCCGCAAAAGCTGCACTGGAAGGGACAGCCGATGCTGGCGTGGTGCGCCGCAGTGCGCTTGCCGAAAAACGACGGCAGCACGTACTTGTGTACCGGCAGGCGATGATAGGGATACCAGGGAAAGGAATCCGGGCCCTTCATCACGCGCTCAAGATTCTTGTGGTGGTTGCCCTGGGCATCCTTGTAAGCCAGGCCGCGAACTGTCTCCGGCGCGCGCCGGCCGCGCAACACCGCCAACAGTTCGAGCAGCGTGTCTTCACCCTGGCCACGCACTGCGTAGTCCACGTAAGCCGCGTTCAGCGCCGCATCCGTATAGATGGACGGGAAGTAGCCTCCCCACACGATAGGCACGCCGGGATAACGCGAGCGCACGGCCCGACAGGTGGGTATGGCAGCGACCATCTGCGGGCCTGGCATCACCGTCACCGCAAGGAGCTCAACCTGGTGTGCGGCGATCAGGCTGCAAATTGTGGCAGTGGGGTCAGGGTCCACGTTGCCATCAACGATTGTGTAATCCTCGCGGTCTTCCAGGACGCTGGCCAACGCAAGTACCGAAAGTGGAAAGCGCCGGCTGCGAGGGCTGGTAGCACACGGGTTGAATAGGATGATCATTCGCCCACTTCCGCCCAGAAGATGTAAAACTTTGAAGGCTCACGGCGTCGCAGCAGGCCGGCCTTCACGGGGCGCAAAGCCCATTTCATGCCGTACCATGGCTTGCCAACCTTCCAACGCAGGCCCAGGCTGCTTGTGACGTCGGCCAAAGCCGTGGGGGTCAGGAACTCACGGCTGCCAATGCTGTCGGAGGCAAAACCAAAGGCACGCGTGAACTGCTGCTTTCGTTCGTCAACCATCCGGTATCCACTTTCTTCGCCCCGGTAGAACGGGGAGTCAATGACAAGCACGTGCCCGCCTGGCCGCAGGCAACGAACCGCCTCTCTGAGAGTGGCGCAATAATCCTCGGAGTAATGCAGCGACGCATTGAAGATGGCTACGTCGAACTGCGTATCGGCGAATGGCAAGCGGTCCATTTCCGCCTGGAAACGGGGAAACAACCAGCCCAGGCTGCGGTAGTAATGGCGAGCGGCGCCCAGGCCATCAGCGTCGTTGTCCAGCAGATCCACGGCCACCGGAAGGTGCCCGCGCTGCGCCAGCCGGTAACTCAGCCATCCATTTCCCGCACCGATATCGAGGATGTCCAAGGGCCGGGCAAAACGCCCTTCAATGCCGGGAAGAATATTGCGCAGCATGTATCGGAAACTGATTGCGCGTATGCTCCACTGCCAGGCATTGCGGCCGGTCAGGTCAGCATCGGGAAGAGAAAGATAGTAATCAGGCGAAGATGATCCGCGCCCTTCGCGGGCACGCACGTGCTCATATTCCCGTATGAATTGCTGAAAATAACGCTCACGGTCGGGTCCAAGGGCCTGCCAGACGCCGGCTCTATCGCGCAGCTGAAAACCACACCATCCACAGGCATGCCCGGTGCACTCCGAGGGATCGAACAGGCCAATCACGTGGGTGCAGACTGGACAGCGCGTGAGCAGCAGGGTTGGCTTTGCCGGTTCTTCGCGAACGCTGGCGAGATTGGCGCTGGTGGTCACTGCGGCGTCCTCCGGAATGTCAGCAGCACGTGGTCAGCAAGGCCGCGCAGGCCGGGAAGTGAACTGAAATGCCTATCCAGACTTGCGGCCGCACGCAGCAGGCTTGGGAACCGGCGCACGTGTGGCTCGAGGTAAGAGGGCGGGACGACCAGGCCGATGCCATGCACCGCAACCAATGAAAATTCAGGCGCAAAGAGGCGACGAAGCTCGCGGAGCGATGGGTATTGCACGTGCACCACTAAGCCTGGGATCAACTCGGCTGTGACGCCTCCTTTGCGAAGGCGGCGAAATGCCTTGGCAGGCTTTCCACGTGCCAGCCACCATGCTGTTTCCCAAAAGCAAAATCGGCTGGCCAGGCAAAGCACAACATGGCCCGTAGGACGAACCAGGCGGGCAAGATTGTGTGCTACCGGCCGCAAATCCTGAACACAATTCAAGCCGCCAAAATTGGAGAAGGCGCCGTCGTAAACCGAATGAATTGTGCCCAGATCCTCTGTAGCCAGTACCTCGAACCGGACTGGCAAACGGCCGCTCCCCGGGCGCCGGTTGGCCACGCCGATCATGGCCGCAGAAACATCGAAGGCGTCCACCTGCACGCTTCTTTCTGCAAGATGGAGCGCATCTACGCCGGTTCCGCAGTTGAGCTCAAGTACACGCTGGCCGGGCAAGAATGAACGATCCAAGTAACGCCAAGTTGCGTTGCGTTGAGCGCGGCCGATCAGGGAATCGGTAAAGATTTGGTCGTAAGATTCCGCCAGAGCATCGAAGGGAGCCGGCCGGGGCTGCGTCAGGGCTGCCACGTCAGGCCTCCGTCTCCGCGAAGGTGACCTGCAGTCCCTGGCGGGCGTCCCCGATTTTTGCCTGTAACGCGGCGGTGTCTGGGCCATCCTGTTGCTTCTGCAGCCGGCTCAGTTCTACTTCGCTGCGCAGCAGTTCATCAGCAAATTGGAAAAAACGGCGCGAGTGCCGCCCGCGCACACGGAAGTCACGGTCCGAGCCGTCGCTCCACCGTGTCGAACTCACTACCTGAGCGGCAATCTCATCGAAATATGGCGTTCCTTTTATGGGATAGGCGACCGTGGTGAAGAAAACATCAGGGTCGCTGCGTTTTACATGGTCTACCGTGGCGAAGATGTCGCTGAGTTCTTCGCCCTGGTAGCCCCACATGAGGAACATGCCCGTCTGAATGCCACGGGATTTGCACAGGGCCACCGCGTGTTGCACCTGCTCCACGGTGACGCCGCGCTCCATCGCGTCCAGAATGCGTTGGGAGCCGCTTTCCGAGCCAATCCACACGCGGAAGCAACGCAGCTCAGCAAGCGTGTCCACCACTTTCTCGTTCAGACGGTCAGCGCGGGTAATGCATTCGAACGGGATCAGGAGCCCGCGCTGCTTTACCAGCGCGGCATACTCGTACAACCATCCGTGGTGAATTGTGAACACATCATCGGCAAACCAGGCCATGTCAGGCGCATAGCGTCCCAGCAGCCATTCCAGTTCTTGCGCTACCGAAGCCGGCTTCCTGCGGCGATGGGTTTTGCCAAACACCTGGTGGCTGCACCAGCGGCAGCGATAAGCGCAACCCCGCGCGGTAATCAGCGACACCGACCCCTGGCCATGGTAAGTCCGCCACGTCGTCACGTACTGGTCAATATCCACGGCCTCACGCGCTGGCCAGGGCTGCAGGTCAATGTTGGCGATCTGCCCGCGCGGAGGCGTTACGTGAATGTTTCCGTCGGGAAGACGAAATGCAATTCCATTTACGCGGTGGAGGCCCACGGGGGAATCCTCGCGCAGAGCAGGGAGCAGTTCCTCCAGCGTGAGTTCGCCTTCACCGATGACCACCACGTCAGCACCGGCATCCAGGTATTCGCGAATGTAGGAACCTGGCTCGGGCCCGCCAACCACGGTTCGCCAGCCGGCAACTTTCGCGGCCTGGAGTATCTTCACTACGTTGGGGCGCGTCATCAGGTTGGCGTAAATGCCCAGCACGGCCGGCGGGGTATGCTCCAGCGTGAACAACAAGTCCTGATACGTGGAAAACGTGCTGTCGAAAACTTCGACCTTGAATCCCTTCTGCCGCAGGTGGGAACAGAGGTAAAGGATCCCCAAGGGAACATAGGGCTTCATGATCTGGAGTTCCTTGGGATCCTCTCGCAAGAAGTAGCCGTGAGTGAGTAGAAGGTCCATGCTGGCTCAGTCGGCGAACTGGGCGGCGGCAACCATCGCTTCGTTGCGCGCACTCGGTGTCGGGCTTTGCCTCCGGCACGTTTTCTCCAGGGAGAAGACGCGCTCCCACAGTTCCTGCGCATCGGGTCGCACTTGCCCGACCACATCTGCGGCGCGGCTCCAGGTCTCAACTTCGGCGTGCAGCGCGTCGTGCAGGGCGTGGTAGAACTCGTCGGTGTAAGCGCCGCGAAACATCATGGCCAGGTCATCGCTATCTGCCCAGTTGGTCTTGACTCCGAGTTCTTCAACCACGCGTTCGTAGAACTTGGTCCCCGGCAACGGATACGACACCGAGACGCCTATGTTATCCGGGCGAGTACGGCGAACCAGCTCAACGGTTTTCTGAATGTCTCGCCAGGTCTCGCCGGGATAACCGAACTGCAGGAAGTAGCAGGCACGAATCCCATGACGACGCAGGTTTTCGCGGGCGGCGGCAATTTGCTCCACGCGTGTGTCCTTATCCATGGCGTCGAGGATTTTCTGCGAGCCGGATTCCGCTCCCATCCAGACTTCGGCGCAGCCTGCGCGGCGCAAAGCGGCGACGGTAGGCCGAGTCATCAAATCCACTCGCGACTGCATCTTGAACGGCACGGCGGCATCCAGGCGCTCCACTGCTGCGGCCAGTTCGCCTGCCCAGCTTTGCTTCAACGCGAAAATGTCGTCAGCAAACCACAGATGCTCGGCGCCGCACTGTTCCTTCAGCAGCTTCATTTCCTGCGCCACGCTTTCAGCAGAGCGGGCGTGGAAGGCGTTGCCGTAAATCGGCTTGGCGCACCAGTTGCACCGATATGGGCAACCGCGGCTGGATACCAGGTTGAGTGAGAAGAATCCGTGCGTACCTTTCCAAGCCTTGCGGTAAGGCTCCAAGTCCACCAGGTCGCGCGCGGGAAAGGGCAAAGTATTGAGGTCGCGAATCAACGACCGCGTCGCGGTGCGCACCAGATTGCCATCAGGCGCGCGCAAAAAGGCAATTCCGGGAATGCGGTCCCAATTCGGCCAGTAGGGTCCAAGCCGCGCCTGAATCACCTCCAGCAGCGTCTGTTCCGCCTCACCCAGCAGCACACATTCGCAACCGTGCTGCAAATATTCCTGAGCATTGTCGGAAGCGTCCGATCCATTTACCACTACCGGAATCCCTGCCGCGCCGGCGGTGCGAATCATGTGGAACGCCACCTCGCGCATGCGAGTAAGGCACATCTTGGAAAGGAAATTAAAGCTGTCCTCGTAGATAGCAACCAACTGCGGGCGATAACGAGCAAGGGCTGCGGCGAAGCCCTCATCCGGGTCGTTCAGCATGGTGTCGAACACGGCAACCGAAAAGCCGTGCTGGCGCAGCAGCGCGGCGGCATATAGCGTCCCCAGGGGCGGGTAGGGCTGCATCTTGCGCACCTGTTTGCGGTCATAGAACAGGTGGTAAGAATGAGTTAGCAGGACGTCAACCAAGCATCGCCTCCTGCATCAGCAGACCTCATCCATGCTGTGACCTAAGGGCTGCCCGGTGAGCAACGAGCGCCGTGTGACCAGCTTTTCCGCGCCACGAGCCAGCCACAGCTCCCAGGGAAAGGCCAGGTGGTTGGTGCGCACCCGCCAGCGCACGGGCGCCGTCAGCATGCGACGCAATCCGGTCCGTAGCCACGGCGAGTTCTTCGTGGCTTTGCGAATCTGGTTGTGCAGCAGGAAAAACTCCAGCATG
This sequence comes from Terriglobales bacterium, assembly GCA_035280205.1. Taxonomy (GTDB): domain Bacteria; phylum Acidobacteriota; class Terriglobia; order Terriglobales; family Acidobacteriaceae; genus JAICWP01. The sequence continues at coordinate 35,924 of DATEGI010000226.1, forward strand.
CTGCGCAACCGCCGCAATTCTTCGCCTTGCAGCCAGGGCAAAATGTTCTGTCCCAGCGGCAGCTCCACCCATTCCTCTAACGTTTGTGGCTCGTGCAGGCCGAGTGCCCGTAGTTGCGGCCAAATGTCTATCCCGGGGTAGGGAGTGAATATGTTGGGTGAGAAGCTGACATTCCAGAACTGCCGCGCAATATCGCCCATGATGCGGAAGGTTTCGATGCGGTCGGCCTCGGTCTCACCGGGATAGCCGAAAATGAGGTTGAACGTGAGATGTATGCCGGCTCCCTGCGCCTTCCGCGCCGTCTCATACATCTGGTCAATGCGCTGGTGTTTTTTGTTCATGAGCGCCAGCACTTCAAGAGAAGCAGATTCGGTGCCGAAGCCCATGTGGGTAACGCCGCTGGCGGCGAGCACCTGAACCTCCTCGTCGCTCATGCGGCACAGAAAATCGGTAGAGGCCTGGAAGGTCCAGCGAAACCGCACGCCGGAATTAAGGATGCCGCGGGCAATGGCCACCGCGCGGTGCACGTCCACGGGAAAATTGGAATCCAGAAGCGCGATTTCGTCTGCGCGGTAGCACTGCGCCAGTTCCACCATCTCCGCCACCGTGCGCGAAGCGGTGAGCGCGTTGAAGCGCCGGTTATAAAACACCTGGTCCGTGCAGTAGTGGCAGGCATAGGGGCAGCCAACGCTGGTGGCATATGCCAGTTTGCGAACGCCGCAGATGCGGGCATAGGCGTCGTGGTCAGCCAAGTGATAAGCCGGCAGCGGCAATTGGTTGATGTTCACCACCGGCCTCTCGGCTTCGTTCACCACCTTGCCATTGCTCTTGTGGGAGGTGCCGCGCACGCCTTCCAGCCCATCCCCCTGGGCCAACCGTTGCACGACCTCAACGAGGGTCACCTCTCCCTGCCCGCGAACAATCGCATCCACAAAGTCCGGCTGCAGCGTCTGTTCCGGTAAAAGCGTGGGATGCCAGCCACCGAAAATCACCGGAAGCTGCGGATGCTGCTGCTTGGTCTGCCGGGCCACGCGGATCGCGCCGCGAATCATGGGCCCGGTCAATACTGAAATTCCCAGGCAGACCGTCTCCGGGTCGGCCACTTCCCGCGCAATCCTGCCTTCAAAGTCCCCTCCCAGCGCGGCATCAACGACCGCCACGCGATAGCCCGCATCCAGCAACGGCGACGCCAGCGCCAGCAGGCACATGGGCGCGCTCAGGGGCGGGCCATCGTAGCGGGGATAGAAAAGTACAACCTTGTTCTTCACTGCCATCCTTCTTCAGCAACTTGCCGGAGCAGGTTCAAGTCGCTTGGCGTCCACACTCGGCTTAACGGCCAGCTTCCAGCGTTTCAAATGGCGATGGACCCACAGTTCCACGGGAAGGGCATAGAAATCGTGATCCAGCCGCCAGCGAGCGGGCGCGCTGATGGCCCGCTGCACCGTATGGATAGCGCGGTTCTCGCGCTGCGCCGCAATAGGCACACGATCGAACGCCATGCGCAGGTAATCGCGCATCACCTGCAGGCGTCGGTGCTCTTTGCCCTGCAACCAGGGCAGCACGGTGTAGCGCGGGAAAAAATCGGCCCAGCCTTCGAATGACGTGGGGAGATCCAGTCCAATCTCCTTGGCCCTGGCCATCACCGGCGCTCCCGGGTAAGGAGTGAAAATGTTGGTCCAGAATTCCGCCCCGGGGTAATGCCGGCACATGTCCAGCATGAAGCGCACTGTTTCCCGGCGCTCTTCCGGCCCTTCTCCCGGAAAGGCAAAAATGATGTTGTAGGACGGCCTGATGCCGGCCTGCAGGCAGCGCTCCGCCGATTCGTGAATGGATTCCAGATCCTGAAAATCCTTGTTCATGGCATCCAGGACCTTGCGCGACGCCGACTCCGCTCCCTGGCAAATCTGCTGCAGCCCGGCGCGGTGCAGGAGTTTCAGGTCTTCCAGCCCGAGGCGCGCCACCAGGTTGGTAGTGGCCTGAATGCTCCACTTGAAATTCGCTCCCGCTCGGACCAGACCCTCGCCGATCAGGCATGCACGGTCCAGGTCAACGAGGAAGTTGTCGTCCACTACCCACAGCAGTTCCAGCCGGTAGCGGCGGGTTAAATCAACCGTCTCCTCGACAAACTGCTCCGGCGACAAGGCGTTCCACTTGCGCCCATAAACACCGGCGTTGGTGCAGTAGGCGCAGTTGAACGGACAAGCCAGGCTGGAGGTGTACATGGCCCAACGCCGGCCGCACACGCGCTCATAGGCGTCGAAGTCGGCCACGTGGTACGCCTTCGGCGGCATGTCGGCAAGCGGCCGCAGCGGGCGCGGCGCGGTAAACACCAGCTTGCCTTCGTGCTTAAAGCCTATGCCCGGGATGTCATCCAATGCCTCGCCAGCCTCGAGATGCTGGGCCAGTTCCAGCATGGTGTCTTCGCCTTGCCCGCAGGCCACAATGTCCACGAATTCCGCGGCCAGTGTTTGGCCTGGCAGCAGCGATGGGTGCCACCCTCCCAAAATCACCGGCAGCGAAGGATCGGCCGCTTTGGCTGCCTTGGCTATCTCAACCGTCTCCCGGATCATCGGCCCGGTCACCAACGAAACACCCAAACAAAGTGCGCCGGCAGCTTCACTGAGCACACGCTGTTTAAAGTTAGGCGTAATGGTGGAGTCAATGATGCGCACGTCGTATCCCGCGCGCAACAGCGGTGTAGAGATGGCCAGCAGCCCCAGCGGAGCCGTGGCTTCCATGCTGGAAAAAGAGGGGAAGAAGAAAACGATTTTTTTGGACTTCCGCACCGATCCCTTACCTCTACCGCATGTCTGACGCGCCCGGCGACCGCCCCTCTCTCAAAACAATTGTCTGAATTGCGATCTCCATCGCGTCGTGCTGTTCTGACCTGATACCGCCGGGGAAAGTTACAGGGAAAGATGAATTCAGAAAATTACGTAACGTGGAAACGCTCGAAGCCGTCTTTCCTGATGCAATAAGCAGGACATGAGCACACAAAGCAGACTGGCGTCCGCCACAGGGCTAGCACCGGCAACCGCAAGGTTTGTGTCTGCTGCGCGAATCGAGGAAGATGAGCGGCTCGCCCTGGCAAAGACCACCGCCTCAGTCCTGATCCTGACTAAGAACGAAGCGCGCAACATCAGCCATTGCCTGGATGCCGTGTTTTCCCAGGAATCTCCGGGCCGGCCTGAGGTCATCCTCATTGATTCCGGATCAAATGATCAGACACTAAAGATTGCCGGCCGCTATCCTGTGCAGCTTTACCGCATCGCCGCCGAATCGTTCCACCATGCTCGCACTCGCAATCTGGCTGCGGAACTGGCACAGGGGGAGTTTCTGGTTTACCTGGCGGCCGACGCTCTTCCCTGTTCTCCGGGCTGGCTGCGCGTGCTGCTGCGCAATTTTGACGACAGCTCTGTAGGCGCTGTGTACGGCCGGCACATGCCGCGGCCAGAGGCCAGCATCGAGCGCCGAGGCGTTCTCCACACCATGTATGGCGACACACGAACGGTCAAGAGCGCCGCCTGCAAAGCCGACCTGGGATATCGCTACTACCACTTTTCCACCGTGAACTGCGCCATCCGCAAAGAAGTTTGGCAGCAGACACGCTTCCCCCAGGACCTGAATGTCTGCGAGGACGTCGCCATCGCCGCTCGCATCCTGGATGGCGGCTGGAAAATCGTTTACGAACCGGAAGCGGCTGTTTACCACACCCACGATTTCTCCAGCCTGCGGCTTTTCCGGCGCTATTTTGACCTGGGGGTTGTCTACCGCCGCCTGAACATCTGGGACCGCAACAACAAAGCCATGCTGCGGCGCGATGGCCTGCGTTCTCTGCGTGAGAAACTGAACCTCTCCCAGAATCACTATGGCATTGCCGCCAGGAGCGCCGGGGCTTGCCAGGACGCCGCCAAGTGCGCTGGCCTGGTGCTGGGAAGAAATGAACGCTTCATTCCCAGGGCGCTGAAACGGCGGCTCAGCACCTTTGGACTATTTGAGTGAACTGCCTGGTGCAAAGCGTCACAACGCTGGAAATCGGCTCCGCCGGTTCAACCGCGCTAATGGCTGGAGCCGTCGCCTCGTGAGTGCCGGCACCAGTGGACTCGAGCAGCGTTTGCCCGTGGAGTCATTCACCTACGTCGTGGGCAAGCGGGCATTTGACATCTGCTTTGCGGCCCTTGCGCTAATCCTTACCGCTCCTCTCATGCTGCTGATCTACGTGGCCATAAAATTTACTTCCCCTGGCCCGGTTTTTTTTCGTCAGCAACGCGTGGGCCTGAGTGGCAGAACTTTCTTCATGTATAAGTTCCGCACCATGCAGCACACCGGCCCCGAAGAAAGCGACCGCCTGTGGACCACACGCGGTGATCCTCGCCGCACCCGGCTTGGCCGCTGGCTGCGCGCGGTCAGTCTGGATGAGCTGCCCCAATTTTTTAACGTTCTGAATGGCGAAATGAGCGTAGTCGGTCCCAGGCCGGAAAGGCCTTATTTTGTGGAACAGTTCATGCAGACGGTTTCCCTTTACAACACCCGTCACAATCTGAAGGTAGGAATTACAGGATGGGCCCAGGTAAATGGCTGGCGCGGCGATACCTCGATCGCCAAGCGAGTCGAGCACGATCTCTATTACTTGAACAACTGGAGTTTCGGCTTTGACCTGCGCATCATCCTGCTGACTATTCTGCACCTGTTTTCGCCAAAGAACGCCTACTGAAGGCCGTTTCCTCGTTCCGTACCTGGCTGCCCAACACCACCGCGCATCCCATTAACAGCCACAGCGCTCCCATAACCTCTCCGTCTCCCAGTGTGTAGTGCACTGTGGAGGCGATAACAAAACCTGCTGCGCTGCCCAATAGCCCTAATGCCAGCCCTCGAGACAACCAGTCTTTGTTACGGGTGAGCCGCAGGCCGGTGATGAGCAAGCGGAACCATGCCGCCAGCAACCAGAACCACACTGCCAGTTCCAAAACTCCAGCATCAACCGCAATCTGGATAGGCGTGGAGTGAAAGTGGCTAAGTTTGTTGGGATATGTCTTATAGGCCTGAAGGTTCCACCGCCGCCCATGCGAAAAAACACTGTCCCAGCCGATCCCTAGCAGCGGATAGTGCAGAATGAGCCGGGGACTGTCACTCCACATCATCATCCGGGAGCTATCCTCCTCTCCGTACCAGCGAGCAAGGTGACGCGTCTCACGAGCCCAGACCAGAGTCGCGGCAATTCCCAGCAGGATCAAAACCAGCGACATGCTGCGTCGCCTTTGTCCTACGCAGACCATAAGGAGACAGGAAATAAGCAGCGCCACTATGTAAGCTCGCGTCACGGTCAGCAACAGGCAGGCGGAGAAAAGGGCAGTGACAGCGCCCAATGCAAATCGCCCTGCTAAACTCGGCGCGCTCAGCCACAACCCGCAAGCCACAGCAGCAAGCACCATCATCAGGCCTGCATACGGGATGGAGTTGTAGAAGCCGCCTTGGGCCCGCAAAGGCGTGCCTCTTGCCAGGGTAGCGGTGGGATCGGCGCGCCAACTGTCCAGGTCCGCGCGCGCGATCACGACATAAAAGTGCTGCAAAGGATAAGTGCGGGCCACGCGCAATTTGAGCTTTGCATCGTGCCGGGTCAGTTGCAGCGCTCGCTTCCACTGCATTGGCGTGCGGGTAGGCTGGCCATTGATTTCCTGGATCATGTCCCCGGACCACAAGCCATCGCCGGCCAAGGCACAATCGCGGCGCACATACGCAAGCTTGGTCCCGATGCCGGCGGTATATTGCCACGCGGTTCGGGCCCCGCTGATGAAGCCGGCCGCCAACAGCACGCTGACCAGCAGCTTCAATTCGCGGCCGCCCTGTATGGTGCCGGGGACAATCAGAATCAGCATGCCCATGCCGAACCAGCCCAGGCGCGTCCAACTCACCAGCGGGTCATACGAAAATATTGCGGAGAGCCCGGCAATCCCGAAGAAAATCAGAAACGGCAGGAACAACGCCTTGCGTTGCGGCAACTGCCGGTAAATCATTGCGCGGGTCAGCCATAGCGCGAACGCAACTCGGGAAACGAACTGGACAAAATGAGGCGCGAACGGAGCCCCGGCGGCCACCAGCAGCAAAGCAAAGTAGGTGCCTCGCCGTAGCCAGACAGCGGCAGATTCACTTTTAAGAATGCCGTACCGCCGGTTATCGGCGCGCGGCAGCTCAGACTGCCTCGCTTGCACGGCCAATTCTGTCAACGTATGCACGCCGCGCGCTCCGGTGAAAAGTGTC
>DATEGI010000227.1:0-2915 GCA_035280205.1 Terriglobales bacterium
TGCTTTCGCCTAAGAATGCTTACTAAGTGTCGTTGCCTTGGTGTCAGGCTTGATGCCGAGTCGCGGATTAATTCGCTCCCAATCATTGTGGCGCCGGCGCCCTCGCCCGCGTACCAGAGATGTGGTATGCCCAGTTCCTACTGGTTCGCCGTTTGGCCCAACTGGCATCTCAACGCCACGGCGCACCCCATTAGCAGCCACAGCGCTCCCATTACCTCGCCGTCACCCAGCGTGTAGTGGACGGTGGAAGCGATTACAAAACCCGCGGCGCTACCGAGTAGTCCCAATGCAAGACCTCGAGAGAACCAATCTTTGTCGCGCGCCAGCCGCAGGTGACAAATGAGCAGACGGAACCAGGCCGCCAGAAACCACACCCACGCCACGAGCCCCACAAATCCTGCATCTACTGCAATCTGGATGAGAGTGGAGTGAAAGTGGGTCAGCTTGTTGGGATATGCCTTGTAGGCCTGAAGGTTCCACCGCCGGCCGTGCGAAAAAACACTGTCCCAGCCGATGCCTAAAATCGGATGGTGAAGAATGAGCCGCGGACTATCCCTCCACATCATCACCCGGGAGCCATCCTCCTCTCCGTACCAGCGCGGAAGGTGGCGGGTCTCACGGGCCCAGAGCAGGGCCGCGGCAATTCCCAGCAGAACTAGTACCAGCGACATCCTGCGCTGCCTTTGTCCTAAGCAGAACATGAGCAGGAAAGAAATAAGCAACGCCACTATGTACGCTCGCGTTACGGTGAGCAACACGCAGCCAGAGAAGAGGGCCGTCAGAGCGCCCAATGCAAGTTGTCCTGCTAAACTCGGCGCGCTCAGCCACAGCCCGCAGGCCGTAGCAGCCAGTACCATCATCAGGCCGGCATAAGGGATGGAGTTGTAGAAACCGCCTTGCGCCCGCAAAGGCGTGCCTCGCGCCAGGGTAGCGGTAGGATCAGCGAGCCAGTTGTCCAGGTCCGAGCGCGCAATCACAACGTCAAAGTGCTGCAGCGGATAAGTGCGCGCTACGCGCAGTTTGAGGTTTGTATCGCGCCGGGTCAGTTGCAGCGCTCGCTTCCATTGGCCTGGGGTGCGAGTGCGGTGGCCATTGATCTCCTGGATCATGTCACCTGACCAAAGGCCATCGCCGGCCAGCGCACAATCGCGGCGCACATACGCAAGCTTGGTCCCGACGCCGGCGGTATATTGCCACGCAGTTTGGATCCCGCTGATGAAGCCGGCGGCTAACAACACACTGACGAGCAGCTTCAATTCGCGGCCGCTCTGCACAGTACCAGTCACGATCAGGATCAACACGCCCATGCCGAACCAGCCCACGCGCGTCCAGCTCAACAGCGGATCAAAGGAAAATAGCGCCGAGAGGCCGGCAGCGCTGAAGAAGACCAGAAATGGCAGGAACAGCGCCTGGCGTTGCAGCAGCCGCCGGTCAAACAATGCGCACGTCAGCCATAGCGCGAAGGCAACTCGCGAAACGAACTGGACAAAATGTGGCGCGAAAGGAGCCCCGAGGGCCACCAGCAGCAAAGCGACATAGGCCCCTCGCCGCAGCCAAACAGCTGCCGATTCGCGTTTACGAACGCAGTACCGCCAGTTCTCGACGCCCGGTGACTCGGCCTGCCTTGTTAACCCGGCTAAGTCGGTCAGGGCATGCACGCCGCGCGCTCCGATGGGAAATGTCGCCGCTGGGAAAAGATTTCTTGTACCCTCAGCTCGGACATCCTGTCCTTCTTACAGCACTGGAACAGACCTCGTGGCCTTCTTTTGGTTACTTTTTCCCCTTGCTGTGGTCGCCGCTCCCGCATATCACGTCACGGCCGCGGGGGGCGTCTGGCAGCGCCATTCCTGGAAAGTCCTCTGCTTCCTGGTGCTGCCCGCCCTATATTTGGGGATGATCCGGGAATTCTCTGTTGGGCAGGGGACCATTATTCCGCCTTCGCTGGTGATTGTCGGCGCATGCATGCTCCTCTGCATTCCCTTTTATGCCTTGCATTTTCGCCGGCTGCAGCGATTCCCACTGCTGCTACCCATGGTGTGGTATTTCCTCGCGGCGTGCCTCTCGGGCTACCACAGCGTTTCGCACTTGCATTGGCTCCGCGGAGTGTTGGAACTCGGGCTCGCCTTCTGCCTTCTTCTGTTTCCCTATTTTTTCCTACGCAGCAGAAGGGACATAGAGCTGTGCCTGAACGTGCTGGTGACGCTCGCCGCGGCGACGGTTGTCTTCTCCATCGCGCAGGCGGTGTTCTTTGCCCCTCTCCGTGGGCTGCTGCAACGCCTCTATCGCCTGCAAGACCTTTGGTGGATTGTGGGCTGGGGATGGCGTGGCCGCCTGGCAGGTAACTGGCTCCACCCCAGTTACCTGGGATCGGTACTGAACGTGGCCGCTCCCTTTGCCCTGCTGCACTACACGCGCGCCGAAGCCGGCAGGCGACGCGCCTTAGCCCTGGCTTACTACCTAATTCTTGCGGCCGGAAACACTCTTACCGGCACGCGCACCCCACTGCTGGCATTTCTGCTGAGTTCCGCCGCCTTCTTATTGCTCGCGCGTTGTCGGCGGCACGTCTGGATGGCGCTGGCAGCCGCCGTAATGGTGGCGCTCACGCTCTCCATGTTTCATTTTCGTCTTGCTCCGCCTGATGTAGGCTCCAAGGCGCTTTTGCCCAAGAGCTTTTCTCTGGCCGAACGGCTGGAATTTCGCAACTCAAAGAACACCGCCACCCTCGATATGCGCTGGATTACACAGGGCGAAGCTCTGCGTTTATTTCGCGCTAGCCCCATTTGTGGCATCGGCATGCGCAACTACCCTGATGGGGCGCGCAGCGACCCCATGGCCGAATTTTCCATTCACGATTCGCTCGTCCAGAATCTCGCCGAACTCGGAGTCTTCGGCCTGGCGGCGTTCCTGCTTCTGGT
>DATEGI010000228.1:0-15121 GCA_035280205.1 Terriglobales bacterium
GACGGCGCGTTTCCCAGTTGCTGGCTCCCGGTGACGTCGCCTACGTCAAAGTGATTGCTCTCGGTCCCGATAACCGGGCGCGAGTTACGCTGGAGCAGGATTCCGGCGTGCAGGGCGCGCTGGTCGCGATTGACAACGCCAGCGGCGACATCAAAGCGATGGTGGGCGGGCGCGACTTCGACACCTCGAAGTTCAACCACGCCACCCAGGCGCAGCGCCAGGTAGGCTCCTCCTTCAAGCCCTACGTCTACACCGCCGCCATTGACCAGGGGGCTACGCCCGACGACGTTGTGCTCGATGCGCCGGTAACCTTCAATACCCCTTCGGGACCGTACATTCCGCACAACTACGATGAGAAGTTTGAGGGCAACATCACCCTGCGCCGCGCCCTGGCCAATTCGCGCAACATTCCCGCCTTGAAAACCGCAGAAAAGGTTGGCATTGAGACGGTGATCGGCTACGCCCACCGTTTTGGCATCAGCGAAGAAATCCCTGACTACCTGCCTATTGCCCTGGGCGCCGCCGACGCCACCGTGCTGGAGCAGACCTCCGCCTTCAGCGTTTTCCCCGAAGACGGGGTGCGCCTTCTGCCGCGTTACATCACCAAGGTGACGGATTACGATGGCCGCCTGCTGGAGGAAAACTATCCCGACGTGCGCGACGTGATCAGCCAGCGCACCGCGCGCATTATGACCTCCATGCTGCATGAAGTGGTGCTGCACGGCACGGCGGTGGCCGCCAGCCGCATGCCCTATCCGCTGGCAGGGAAAACCGGCACCACCAACGATTTCACCGACGCCTGGTTTGTCGGCTTTTCGCCCAACCTGAGCTGCGGCGTGTGGGTGGGGTTTGATGAAAAGAAATCTCTGGGAAACAAGGAAACTGGCGCGCGCGCGGCGCTGCCCATCTGGATGGAGTTCATGTCGGCGTCGCTGAAGGGCCGCGACCCGGGCGAATTCCAGCCCCCACCACCGCTTCAACCCAGCGCCGTGGTGCAGAAGGTGGACACGCCCGACAACGCGCCGACGGCAGACGAAACGCACTAGCCTTATCGTCTGTTGTAAAACGGGCTACAATCGGGGCATCGTCCGCGTAAAGACACTGTTTCGCCTGCTTTCGCTGGCCATGATTCTGCTCATGGTGGCCATGGTATCGGCTATTACCACCATGCGCCTGGCTATTCATGGCCGTGAAGTAGCAGTGCCCAACTTCGTAAACATGATGCCGGCCGACGCCCAGCGGCTCGCCTTTCAGAGTGGCCTCACCTTTACCGTGGAGCGTCGCTTCTACAGCGCGCAGGTCGCGTTTGGCCGTGTGATGTCCCAGGTGCCGGATGCGGGCACGCTGGTGCGCCGCGGTTGGCAGGTGCGGGCCGCCGAGAGCCTGGGCTCGCAGCGCGTGGCCATACCTGACTTGGTGGGGCAGAGCGGACGCGCCGCCGAAATCAACATCCGGGAGCGCGGCCTGGAGATGGGAACGCAGGCGACGGCGCATCTCGCAAGTCCAACACCGGGCATGGTGATCGCCCAGGATCCGCCCGCTAACGCCCGTGAAATTTCTGCGCCTCGCGTCAGCGTCCTGGTAGCCGCACCTCCCGATCCGGCAGCATTCGTGATGCCCAACTTTGTCGGACAGCCGCTGGCCCTGGTCAGCGCCGACATTGAGAAGGCCGGTCTGCACGTGGGCAACCTGACGGTGCGCCCGACTGGCAACACTGGCGCGACCCCACCCACCCCGGGGAACACGGCACCACCCCCCGTCCCCGATTCCGGAATGACCGCTACGATTATTGTCGGCCAAAGCCCCGCCCCCGGGCAGAAGGTAACCGCGGGCACGGTGGTGAATTTTGAAGTGACGCAGTAGTTGGTAGTTAGTAGTCGGTAGCGCGTAGTCGGTAGCACTCGGGAACTAGCGGCCAAGCACTAGCTAGCCACGAGCTACTAACTACTAACTACTAACTACTTCAACCCTGTCATCCTGAGCGGAGCGAATCGTTTCGCTGGCGAAACGATTCGCGGAGTCGAAGGACCCCTACGTTTTCTCACGCTGGCAACACGCCTCAGGGAGTTTTGCCAAACCCCTTCAGCCCAGCCGATTCATCCCGCTATCCGTCAACGCCCCCTACACTTTTTCAAAGATGGCGGCAAAGAAACCATCACACGGATGAACGCCGGGCAACGTGCGCAGGAACGGGCCGTCAGTGATCGCATCCAGGTCCCGCCACACGAGTTCGCCGCGCTCTTGCATCCGCTTTAGTTCGTCGCGGCAGTTCAGCACGCGAACGCCAGAAACGCTGGCCTGTAGTTCTTCCACCACAGCCTGATTTTCCTCGCGCTCCAACGAGCAAGTGGAATAAACCAGCCGTCCGCCAGACGCGAGGCTCCTAATTGCTGCGGTCGCAATCGCCACCTGGCGGGCGTGCAGGTCCGCCAAATCCTCCGGTTTCAATCGCCACTTGATCTCCGGATTGCGGGCCAGCGTCCCTGTGCCGGAACACGGCACATCGGCTAAGGCGCGGTCAAACTGGCCGCCGACCGGCAGATGTTCCGCATCAGCACAAATGACCTGCACATTCGGTGCCCGCACCAGGCGCCGCAGCAAGTAAGCGCGCTGCGGGTGCAGTTCGGCGGCGATGATCTGCGAGCCCGGATTGCGCTCCGCCAGAATTGTCGCCTTGCCTCCTGGCGCCGCGCAGCAGTCCAGCAGGCGCTGCCCGCGTCCGACCAGCGCCCCCACCAGTTGCGAGGCCTCATCCTGGATTGCCACGCGTCCTTCGCGAAAGACAGCCGTGTGCGTGATCTCGCCTATCAACACCCGGCGTGCGTCCGCCAGAAATGCGCCCGGCGCCAGCTCGATTCCGGCTTGCCGCATTTCTTCTTCTGCGCCGGCATGGCGCAAGCGAATGGCGGTCAGGGGCACCTGCTGGTCGTAAGCGCAGATGCGCGCGACTTGCTCCGGACCGAAATGCTTGATCCAGCGCTCGACCAGCCATTCAGGGTGAGCGTAGGCGGCCACGAGGCTGGAGACTGTTGCTCGGGACGGTATGGCAGGGCAAAGCTTGGTCGCTTCCCGCGCCATCTTGCGCAACACTGCATTCGCGAACGGCGCGGCGGAGCGCTTGCGGGCCTTCTTCACCAACTCCACGCTTTCGTAAATCGCCGCCCTCGCCGGCACCCGCTCCAACGAGCCAAGTTGGTAGGCGCCCAGACGCAGCGCAACCAGCACCTCGAGATCAAGCTTGGCCAAGGGCTGTGAAGCAACCTCCTCGATGGCCGCGTCCAGCGCCGACCGCCAGCGCAGCACTCCCATTACTAGCTCGGTGCAGAGCGCATGGTCGGGGGGCGAAAGCTTCTTATAGCGCTCGGCATGCAGCAGCTCGGAGGCGTAAGCGCCGTGCTGCTCCACTCGCAGGAGAATGCCGAAGGCGGCGGCGCGGGAAGCTGAGAGCATAGAGAGCGATTCTAATGCGCCCTCCGAAGCTGTGTTTTGGAGCAAAGAAAATGTTGTGATCTGTCTTCCCGTGCGAGCCTGCGCCAAGCTTGCGAGGTGAAGGCGAATCGAGGGACCTTGTGCTTCCAAGCTCATCACACAAGGTCCTTCGACTCCGCCGACCGATTCGCGAGCGAATCGGCCAGCTTCGCTCAGGATGACATCAGGTGTCAGGATGACATTCTACGAACACCTTCTCCCAATTTCTCTCCTGGCTTGGGCTGGTAGCCGTGCACAAAATCGCGTGCGGCCATGCGCTTCTTGCCTTCGAGCTGGACTTCCAAAAGCTCGAGGGCGGTGCTTGCGCCGCAGCCGACGAGAAGGTGATCACCTTCCACCTTGATTTCGCCGGGCGCCAGGGTCGCTCCGGCCGGTTTAGCCGCCCACACGTGCAACTGCTTTCCCCGAAAGCTGGTGAAGGCGCCGGGCCAGGGCTGGAAGCCGCGCAATCGGTTGACGATCTCCGGCGCCGGGCGCTGAAAATCAATCAGCCCATCTTCGCGCTTGAGGATTGGCGCCAGCGTGGCCCGGCCATGGTCCTGGGGGCGCGGCTGGATGGTACCTGCTGCCAGCCGGGGCAAGGTCTCGACCATGAGGTCAGCGCCAATCGCAGCCAGGCGCGGGGCCAGAGTTTCGGCCGTGTCCTCGGGTGCGATAGGAATTTCCTTCTGCAGCAGGATGTCGCCGGTATCGAGACCGGCGTCAATGCGCATGGTGGTCACGCCGGTAACCGTCTCGCCCATGGCAATGGCCCACTGGATGGGGGCTGCCCCACGGTACTTGGGCAAAAGCGACGCATGCAGGTTGATGTTGCCCAGCCGCGGCAGGTCAATCATCCACTGCGGGATGATCCGCCCATAGCCAACCACCACAATCGCGTCGGGCTGAAGTGCGGCCAACTGCGCCTGGAACTCCTCGTTGTTCTTGATTTTGTCCGGCTGGACCACAGGCAAGCCCAGCTCCAGGGCGCGGCTTTTCACCGCCGAAGGCGCCAATTCCAGACCACGCCCCCGTGGCTTGTCGGGTTGGGTCACTACCAGGCGCACCTCGAACCCACCGCTCACCAGCTTTTCCAGCGTGGGAACGGCGAAACGCGGCGTGCCACAGAAAACCAGTTTCATAGTTTCAAGTTTCAGGTTTCGAGTTTCTTGCCGGTCAGAGCCACCGTAACTTGAAACTGGAAACTCGAAACTGCTTTATCCCCATTCTCCCGCTTTCACCAGCTTGCGGATTTTGCGTTTCATCAGGTCGCGCTTCAGCGCGCTGATGTGGTGGATATAGAGGCGACCGTTGAGGTGGTCAGTCTCGTGCATGAAGGCGCGGGCCAGCATCTCCTCGCCTGTCTTCTCGTACCACTTGCCGGTGGCGTCCTGGGCTTTCACTGTTACTCGCATGGGCCGGGTTACGGGCTCGCGGAAATCGGGGATGCTCAGGCAGCCTTCGCTGCCTTTCTGCTTGCCTTCGATGTGGATGATTTCCGGATTCACCAGCACCAGCTTGGCGTTGGGGTCTTCCTTGAAGGTCACGTCAATCACCGCGATGCGCCTGGAAATGCCGATTTGCGGCGCAGCCAGGCCTACCCCGTGCGCCGCGTACATGGATTCGAACATGTCGTCCAGCAGCTTGCGCAGCTCGTCGTCAAAAACCTCCACCGGCGCTGCGGGCTTTTCCAGTACCGGATGGCCATATTTCACGATGGGATAAATCATCAGTAGTTCTGCAGTTGTTGACAGTAGCCTTGAAAATTGCGAACCGTTTCCGTAACCGAATCGCCGCCGAACTTTTCCAGCGCGCAGCGTGCCAGGGTGAGCGCCACCATGGCCTCCGCGGCCACTCCGGCGGCCGGCACCACGCATACATCGGAGCGCTCGTAAGCTGCTTTTACCGGCTCTCGGGTGGCAAAGTCCACCGATTCCAGCGGCCGGCGCAGGGTGGAGATAGGCTTCAAATAACCTCGCACCAGAATGTCTTCCCCGTTGGAAATGCCGCCTTCCACCCCGCCTGCATGGTTGTGCTTGCGGGTAAAACCGGTAAAGGGCGCGGCGCCGTCGCTTTTTTGCCGCGAATAGCCTATTTCATCATGTACTTGCGACCCGGGGGAAGCGGCGGCCGAAACTCCCACGCCAATCTCCACCGCCTTCACCGCCTGCAGCGACATGACGGCCCCGGCCAGCAGGCCATCAAGGCGCTCGTCCCAGTTGGCATAGGTGCCGAGGCCGGGCGGCACATGGTGGGCAATCACTTCGAAGACGCCGCCCACCGAGTCGCCGGTGCGCAGCGCATTGTCCACCTCGGCTTTCATACGCTGTTCGGCTTCCGGATCGGCGCAGTTGAGCAGCACTTCATCCTTCTGCGCCAGGGCGCGAATCTTCTCCCAGGGAACCTCGGCGTCGGTCAGGGCGGCATGGCCCACGGCCAGCACGTGGCTGAGCACCTCGATGTCTAATTCGCGGAGAAAGAGCTTTGCTATCGCCCCAATTGCTACTCGGGCGGCCGATTCTCTCGCCGAAGCCCTCTCCAGAACGTAACGAGCCTCGCGAAAGTTGTATTTCAGCGCGCCCGCCAGGTCGGCATGGCCGGGGCGAGGCGACTTAACTGCTTTGTGCTTGGCGGCATCGCCTTCGCCGACCGGCAGCGATTCCTGCCAGTTCTTCCAATCCTTATTTTCCAATAAGATGGAGATGGGCGAACCAATTGTGGCTCCGTGCCGTACGCCGGAGAGGATATGCGCCTGGTCGCGCTCAATTTTCATGCGACCGCCGCGACCATAGCCCTGCTGTCGGCGCCACAACTCGTGGTCGAGGAAGGCCTGGTCAATCTTCAGACCTGCGGGAATGCCGGTGAGCAGCGCCACCAGCGCCTCCCCGTGCGACTCACCGGCGGTAAAATAGCGAAGCATAAAATCAGGATTGTATCTGATGCGCGCAACCTTAACGTTTCTACTTAGTTCCGGCGCTTAGCCAGGCCACCCTCCAAAAAGCCAAACCACTGAAGGAAAGTAGGTTAAATTGCTAAGTAACTTTTCAACAAATATCGGACAGAACGGGTAGATTCACGGGCAGAAAACCTATAAAATACCTGAGAAGCTCGGGATTTACGGATTATCAGCTAGTTAGCCGCCACTCGGTTAGTTCGACGCACGCCCTCTGGCCGTCCTTAAGGAGAATACTTGTCCGCCTGCTTGGTATTAAAGGAAAGTTCGCGTGCTTTGATCCAGGAAGCCATACGGGCCCTGAAGCCCTTTTTTCCTGAGATTACGGCCGCGTGGCGGGCAAGAATGTTCGAGGAGTTCCAGTTCGACGGGCGGGCTATGACCGCCCTGGAGCGTCTCAATTTGGGAACCGGCTTTTCCATTTGCTGCCAGTGTGATTTCCAGTCCTTTGCCGAAAACCTCAGCTACTTCGGCACCCGCCTGGCGAAATTACAGGTAGATGCGGGGGCGGTGGCGCGTTCCCTGGAGCTTTACGAGCTTTTCTGCGAACCCTACGTAGGGAAAGAGTTTAAGGAGCGGCGCAGCGAGATTGTGGCCGCCCTCGAAATGTTCTCCTCGGCTGCATTTGTGGCCGTTTCGCTGGCTTACTTCGAGACCCAGAAAGGGGCCTCGTCAGCCCTGCTTTCAGTGCTGGACGCGGAACTTACCGCGCCTGACCTTAGCGGTCTGCTGCGCAAGGTTTTAGAGATTACGGCCAGCACTTTCGGCGCGCAACTAGGCACCATCCTTCTGCGCGAACTGGAAGGAGACGGGCTGCGCCTGACCGCAGCTGTGGGTTTCGGCAGCGAACTGGAGGAGGACTACTGCGTTCGGCCGGGCGAAGGTTTTTCCGGCAGAATCGCAGCGGGGGGTGAACCGGATTTACTGGTAGCTGAAGGCGGCGACACTCCCGATGAATCAAACCCCATCCTGCGCCGCCACGCCAAGTCAATTTGGGCCGTTCCGCTGAAGAAGAGCTCAGAAGAAACCATTGGAGTGCTGGAACTCGGCTTCGCCGTGCCCTACCGCTGGATGCCGACGGAAAAGGAGCTGATGCGCGCCATGGCCGACCGCTCGGCGCTGGCCATTGACCGCATGCAGATGACCGATGCCCTGCGCGAGCGCGAATCGCGCATTGCTGAGCTCTCCGCCCACCTTCTGCGGGTGCAGGAGGAGGAGCGCAAGCACATCAGCCGGGAACTGCACGATGAAACGGGCCAAGGTCTGATGGTCACAAGGCTGTACCTGGGCATGTTGGAAGCCAGCCTCCGCTCGCGCAGCTCCCAGGTGAAGATCCAGGAGGCTTTAGCGGTGGTGGACCGCACCATTGAGGGTTTGCGGCGCATGATTGCACGGCTCTCGCCGCTGGTCCTGCAGGAACTGGGCTTGGTGGCCGCTATCCGCAAGGAAGCCAAGGATCTGAGCAAGAGCACGGGAGTGAAGACCCGGGTGGAGGTTCCCGACGACCTGGGCCGCTTTGGGCCGGAAGCGGAGACCGCTATTTACCGCGTGGTGCAGGAAGCGCTGCACAACGTGGCCAAACATGCCCAGGCCAAGAACGTCGGCGTCCAGGTGGCGCGCGAGCAGAGCGCAATCAAGTTGCTGGTGGAGGATGACGGCATTGGTTTCGTGCAGAAAGGCGTTTCGCGGGGGCGCAGCTTCGGCCTTTCTGGCATGCGGGAGAGGGTCGCAGCCCTGGGCGGGACGGTGCGCGTGCGCACCGGCAAAGGACGCGGAACTCGCATCGAAGTAACGGTGCCGGACGCAGCGGCTGTGGTGCAGTTGCCGGTATCGGCCGATGCCGTTTATCCGACGCGCAGCGTGGCAGCGGGCAGTTCCCTGGCCAGTTAACAACCGCGGCGCGCCCTTCGTAAATCCAATTACCAGTTCGCCAAGGTGAATGATGGCAAAGATCAGATGTTTATTGGTAGATGACCACACGCTGTTCCGCCAGGGAGTGCGGCGACTGCTGGAAGGCGAGTCGGACTTCGAGGTAGTGGGCGAAGCCGCCGACGCCGGCGAAGCGGTGGACAAAGCGCGCGACCTGCGCCCCGACATCGTGCTGATGGACATCGGCATGCCCGGCCTGTCGTCTTTCGAGGCCGCCCGCCAGATTCGCAAGAATCGTCCTGAAACCAAGCTGCTGTTCCTCACCATGTATGAGGACGAAGACTATCTGGTGCAGTGCCTGGAAGTGGGCGCCGCCGGCTATGTGTTGAAGGACACACCCGCGCCGCAGCTGGTGAGCGCGGTGCGCGACGTTTATAAGGGCGGCAAGTACCTGAGCTCGCAGGTGCTGAGCAAGCTGGTGGAAGATTTCCGCGCGCGCGTGCGCGATGCCAAGATGCGGCCACGAATCTCTACCTTGACGCCGCGCGAGCGCGAGATCCTCAAGCTGCTGGCGGAGGGCAATTCGGTGAAGGAAATTGCCGTGTTGCTGGGGTTGAGCGTGAAGACCGTCGAGGCGCACAAGTTTAACCTGATGCGTAAGCTGGACATCCACAATAAAGCGCAGCTGGTGACCTACGCCATCCAGAAGAAGATCATCAAGATTCCGGTGAACCAGTAGATTCCGGGCCACGGATTCACACGGATCTGCACGGATTCCTTTTGTTTTTTTATCCGTGTGAATCTGTGTGATCCGTGGCCGCTTCTTTAGGCTACTGCAAGGGCAGCCAGGGTTTGCAGGTCGGGAACTTCCAGGTGGGGCTTGTCGGACACCACGCGAGTGGCGCCGGAGCCGCGGCGGCGTACCAGCGCCGTTGCCAAGCCGAGGGAGTTGGCGGGGACGACATCGTGATAAACGCTCTGGCCGGCGTGCAGCACCTGTTCCTTCGGCAATCCCAGCCGCTCCAGGGCCAGGCGAAAGGGAGCGAGCGAGGGCTTGTAAGCGCCAGCCTGCTCCGCCGTAATTACCTGGTCAAACTTCACCTGCAGATGGGGCGCCGTCCCTGCGAACAGGTCGTCGTCCGTGTTGGAGATGATGGCCAGCCGGAAGCGCGTCTGCAACTTCTTGAGCCCTTCGACTGTGTCGGGAAATGGCTGCCAATCTTTCAGTGAGTCTGGCAGGGAACGAGCCTCGGCTTCTGACACCTGGAACCCCAGCCGCTTGCCAAAGCCCCGTACCACTTCCTCCAAAACTTCCCGATAGCGGCGATATGGGTTCTGAGCGGCCGGCTCCAGTTCAGCGTAAAGGGCGAGGATTTGCTCGTCGCGGAGCTTGCTGCCATGCGCGCGCATGATGGGCCGCAACGCGCCGAGCAGGCCGGTTTCCCAGTCAATCAGCGTGCCGTAGCAGTCGAAAGTAATGGCGCGGAAGCGGGAGAAGTTGAGCATGGGGGTGGCTCTTGGCTCTCAGCTTGCTCTTAGCTTTTGGCTTTTGGCTTTTGGCTTTTGGCTTTTGGCTACCGTTCTAGCTACAGTTTGAGCTCGTGGCTCTTGAGCTAAGAGCAGAAGGCCGAGAGCTACGACCGCTCCTTACCTCCGCACCTGCAGGGCTTGCGTCAGCTTAAAGCTGAGACTGGATTCGGCGGGCAGCTCAATGTTCTGATTGCCGGTAAAGGCAGTGCCTGCAGTGCCGGCGCCCGCGCCTGCCGCCGCGCCGATGGCCGCTCCTTTGCCGCCGCCGGCCAGGCCGCCGATCAGGGCGCCCAGACCAGCGCCTCCACCAATCATGACCGCGGAGCGCTTACCCTTGCCCTTCTGTTCCCGGCTCACGGCTGCAGTCTGCACCTGGTGAGGCGCTCCACCGACTGTAACCGAGGTCAAAGCCAAACGCAGAATGGCGCCACCCTTGAACCGCCCCAGAGGAGCGGCCTGGACCACCGTGCCTTCGGCTTCGGCGCCCGACGGAATCGCCGTCCGGCCGCCGACCACTACCGGGGTTGCCACGGTAGCGGGAAACGTATCGCCGCTGTTGCTGATTTTGGAACCAACAGCCTGCCCCAGACGAACCGTGATCATGGTGCCGGCGGGAATCACAACGGGTGCGGCCTCCGCCCGCCTTTCGGGCTTAGGCGCAGGCTGCGCGCCGGGATTGGCCGGCTGGGAGGAAGTGTTGGCCGCCTCGGATGAAGCGGATGGGCCCGAGCTTTCACTTGCCGGCTGCGGCTTGCTGCACGCGACCAACGCTGCCAGCAGAAAACATAAAACGAGAGCCTGGTACCGGTGCGTCATAAAAATACCTCCGCCTTATAAATGACATTGAACAGAGCCGGGGATCGAACGCAACAGGGGAACCTGAAACCATTCTATTGTATGTAGTCGCGATTCAGGCGGAAACTTAGCCATGACAAACGTGCGGGCAACAATCTTGGTGAGCGGACTGGCCCTGGTTTTGCTCCCGAGCTGTCAGTCTGCGGCTCAAGCCCGCTCGCAACAAGGCAAGACCCCTGGAGTGTTGTCGCTCAGTTTCGCGAACAACGGGCAGCACGTGTCTGCCCGGGTGGGCCAGCAGATCGAGATCAGTCTGGGAACCGTCGGCCCAAGGCAGTATGGCACGCCCGAAATCTCCTCCCCTGCCCTGCAACTTGTCAGCACCGCGCAGGGGCCACGGAATCCAGGTGGTCTCTGGTTTGTATACATTTTCCAGGCAGTTGCCGAAGGAGAAGCGCGGGTGACGGTCCCGGTCATCAATGCCGAGCAGCCGCCTTATACAAACGACATCACCTTTAGCATCACGGTCGGTGTTGGGCCTGGCATGCACCGCGTGTCGCTGACGCCAGACCAAGCCAACACTGCACCCTGGCAGAACGCCTGGACGAACCTAAACAACTTCGTGCGCCAGACCTTTACGCCTTCGCGGCCTAGACTGACCGGCGTCGAGGTGGAACTGGTGGTGGCGAATCCGGGCCCGGGGAGCGCCGAAGTTTCCATGATGGTCTTGAATGAAGCGGGAGTCTGGGTGGCAGGCGTATTTAAGACCGTAACTGCCGCCGACTGCGGACACGTTGTGTTCCTACTTCCCCACGGGGGGTTGCCCGTGAAACCGGGGCAGGTCTACAGCATCGCGCTGAGCGGCGGCGATAACCTCTTTGGCTGGAAATATGTGGTGGGCGGCTACAGTCGCGGGTCCGCCTTTCTTAACGACAAGCCACTTTTGAAGGGGGCGCGCAGCACCTTCCTGTTCCGCACCTTCGGCGCAAATTAAAGATTATTTTTGGCTGGGTCCTGCCAACTTTTCCGGCTCGCTGGAAGTAGCAGGACCAGCCGCTGCCGCGGCAGCCTTGCCGGAGTGGCCGTTGGCGGGCTCAAAGCCGGGCAGTGGGGGCGTTTTGCCTTCAGCGTCCAACTCGGGCGGCGCAGGAGCCTCGGCAGCGGCCGGTTTCTCCACGAATTTGTCGCGCTTGAGCAGCGGTCGTCCCAGGGACGGGTTGTAGCCGGTCCACGCGCCTTCCAGCCCGGCCTCGCGCTCGAAATGCGCCCGCATGCTCTCCATCTTGGAATCCAGGTCATCCATGTAGTGCAGCATGAGAGCTTCAGGGAACATGGGCAGCTTGGGCGAACCAAACTCGTATTCGCCGTGATGGCTGATGATCAGGTGCTCGAGAAGAATCTTCAGCTCGGTGGGAAAGCCGGGCACCTGTGCAATTTTCTCCTGCAGCATTTCCAGCTCGATAATCATGTGCCCCAGGAGCTGGCCTCGCGTGGTGTAGGAAAAGGAGCGGTTGTAGGAGAGTTCGTAGATCTTGCCGATATCGTGCAGGAAGGCGCCCGTGAGCAGCAGGTCGCGGTCAATCTGGGGGTAGTTGCGGCTGACCAGATCGCAAGAACGGAAGAGCGAGACCACGTGCTCCAGCAGGCCGCCGATGTAAGCATGGTGCAGGGTTTTGGCCGCGGGCGCGTTTTTGTAACCGGCAGCAATTTCGGGATCGGCCATGAAAGCCTGCACCAGCGCGCGCAAATACTCGTTCTTGAATCCGGCGACGTAATCAGCGATCACCTGCCAGAGCTGTTCCACATCCTGGCTGGTTTTGGGCAGGTAGTCGGCGAAGTCCACTTCCGATTCCGTCAGCTTGCGCAGTTTGTGGATGGTGAGCTGAAAGTGGTTCTTGTAGCGGTTGATCAGCCCTTTGACCTTGATGTAGTCGTCCTGCTCGAAGGTATCAATGGCCTCGGCGACGTTGTCCCACATCTTGGCTTCGACTTGTCCGCTGCGGTCGGCCAGAGTGAGGGCGAGGTAGGGCTCGCCGGTTTTCTTGGGCTTCACCTGCTTGGCGGCAACGACAAAGCTGGAGGTGATGACCTTGTTTTCGCAGCGAGGGCAATCGGCTATGTAAAAATCTTTCATGACCACGCGCGGCAGATCACACAAAAACGGCAACAGGACGCTGTTGGCGGGGACCGACCGTTGAGGTCAGCCTACCATTAAAAGAGCAGGAAGCGCTTCTTCTTTTTGTGTTTCTTGGCGTGCTCCGCCGAGGCCGTGGTGAAGACAGGTTTGGTTTCGTTGGGACTAGCGGAGGTATCGGTATAGCCCGGCTTGATGTCAATGTAAGCGTCTTCGCGGAGCTTG
Source organism: Terriglobales bacterium (assembly GCA_035280205.1). GTDB lineage: Bacteria > Acidobacteriota > Terriglobia > Terriglobales > Acidobacteriaceae > JAICWP01. The sequence goes on from DATEGI010000228.1 coordinate 12,975, forward strand.
GTCAGGTAGGCGCGCAACGCGGGCTGCAATTTCTTCATGTAAATGGCGTCCTGGATTTTGCCTTCCACTTCTTTTTCCGGAGGCACGCCCGCCTGTTCGTGCTCGGTGACCTTGAGGATCACGAAGCCCTGCTTGGTGCGGATGGGCTTGGTGACTTCGCCCGCCTTCATGCCGAACGTAGTATCTTCCAGTTCTTTGGCCAGGGTGCCGCGCTTGAAATAACCGAGGTCGCCGCCCTGCGAAGCGGTAGGCCCCTCCGAGTCCTTGCGCGCGACCTCATCGAACTTTGCGCCTTTCTCGATCTGATCGTAAAGCTGGTTGGCTTTAGTCTCAGCGGTGGCTACGCGCTGCTCATCGGTGATGGAGGCGGCGGTTTTGGGGTCCTCGGTGGGCGAGGGCTGGGTGGAAACCAGAATCTCGCTCAGGCGCACCTGCTCCGGTTGCTCCATGTCGGCGCGGTGGTCGGTGTAATACTTCTTGATTTCGTCGGGAGTGATGGTGATCTTGGAGCCGACATCCTGCTGAATCACTTTCTGCGTGATGATGTTCTCGCGCAGGTTTTCCTTGAATTCCTCGTAAGAGACGCCTTGTGCCTGGGCGGCCTTGGCCAACTCGTCCATGGTGGCCAGGTTCATCTGCTTGCGGATTTCATCCAGGCGCTTGACCAGGTCGGTTTCGGCGGTGATGCCCAGGTCGTCGCCCTTCTGCAGCAGCAACTGCTGGTCAACCAGGTCGCGCAGAACGCTCTTCTGTTTGTCGGCGATCTCCTGCGGCGAGGCGTTCTGCTGCTCGCCTTCCTGCTGCACCTGCTGCTCGCTGCGGTCGAACTCGGTGCGGGTGATGATGTGGTTGTTGATGCGGGCGATAATCTCTTCCACCACCGTGCCCGACTTCACGTCCGCCTTGCTGGCCGTGTCGGCTTTGCCCGGGTTATCGGCAGCTAGGAGCGGAAGCGCGGCAACGGCTAGGAGAGCGAGAATGGATAGCTGGCGTTTCATGGTCTGCTGCTGGCGGTCCCGTAGGTCTCTGGAATGAAGTTCTTCCAGCTATTGTACATCCTGCAACCGGCCCCGGTGAGGCTCGGGCGAGCACGCGGTTTCAACAAGATAGACGCTGCTATGATAGCGAGTTTGACTCCGGCTCCCGATTGTTTCTGGATTGGTTGAGAGGAAAAGCAATGAAGATGCCGGTCGTAGTGAGCGCTATTCTACTAATGTCCGTTCTATCTCTTGCCGCCCCAAAAGGCGTGGTCCCCGACCAGGCCCAACTGAATAAAATGAGCGCCCGTTTTGCGCCCACACCCATCCGCGTGGACATTTCGGGTCTGTCTGCCGGCAACCGCCAGGCGCTCACCAAGCTGATTGAGGCAGCCCGGATCCTGAACGACATCTACATGCAGCAGTTGTGGGCGGGTGACCGCGCGCTCTATGGCCGGCTGCAGAACGAGAGCACGGCGCTGGGCCGCGCCCGCTTTCATTACTTCTGGATCAACAAAGGGCCATGGGATGAACTCAAGGACTTCAAGGCGTTCATTTCCGGCGTGCCGGAGCGCAAGCCGCTGGGTGCAAATTTCTATCCCGAAGATATGACCCGCCAGCAGTTTGAGAGCTGGGTCAGCAGCCTGCCGGAAAAAGACCAGGAGCAGGCCCGCGGCTTTTTCACGGTGATTCATTGGCAGGCCAAGGGAAAGCTCACCATGGTTCCTTACAGCCAGGAATACCGTCCGGAACTGGAGCACGCATCGGCGCTGCTGCGCCAGGCGGCCACACTCACGGATAACGACTCGTTGCACAGGTTCCTGATGAGCCGGGCGGCAAGCTTTCTTTCCAACGACTATTACCAGAGCGACCTCGACTGGATGGACCTGGATTCGCCGCTGGACATCACCATCGGACCGTACGAGACCTACACCGACGAACTGTTCGGCTACAAAGCCGCGTTCGAAGCTTACGTCAACCTGCGCGACGAAAAGGAAACCAACAAGCTGGCTGCCTTCGGCAAGCACCTGCAGGAAATTGAGAACAACCTGCCGGAAGCGCCGCAATACCGGCGCCCGCAACTGGGAGCGCTGGCGCCGATCCGCGTAGTGGACGAGATTCTGAGCGCGGGCGACGGCGCCCACGGGGTGCAGACTGCCGCCTACAACC
>DATEGI010000229.1:0-3356 GCA_035280205.1 Terriglobales bacterium
GCCGTCGGGTGAGTAAAAGTAAGCGGCCAGCTTATGGCCGTGATCAATGTATCGGGTGCGCAGGCCGGTTTTGATCTGCGTGGCGATGGTGGAAGCGAGCTTCTGCTGGGCAAAACCTGTGAAGTAGCGGCCCAGCAGGTCAGGGCGGTTCTGCTCGAGGGCGAGCGCCAGCGTCTGCCAGGCGCGGCCCCAGTCGCGGGGGATGTTGCGGCCAGTGACGTCTTCCATTTGTCGCGGACCAATGTGCGAGGTATCGAACTGCACCCGCGGGGCATCGGCGGCAAAACAGCTGATAGAAAAAATCACAACGAAGGCCAGGGTCGCACAAATCAGGCGGGTCTGCGACCCGCCCGGACAGCCGAGGGCGGCTGTCCCCACACAAGTTATCTGCCTCATTGCTGGCCTCCGACCTTTACTTCGTTGCCCATCACCACACCCGAGGCCACTGAGATGGTGGCAGGACCGGGAATTTGCAGCTCGGCCTGCGCGATATCCTTCTTAATGGGCACATCCACCGTGCTCAGGCCTTGAGGACCATTGGCAGTAAAGGTCACAACCGTGCCGTCGGAAACCGGGTTGCCGCTGCAATCGCGGACGGGCGCTGTCTGAACCAGCACGCCTTTCGCGTTGCGCTCTGCCCGGATTTGCAAGTGGCAGGGATCGGCGGCCACCTGCTGAATAACGCGAGTCTCTTCAATTCCATCGAGAGCAGCGACGAATTTGGCGTTGCCCGCCTTGTGCGCGGAATTCATCAGGATCCAAGCCACGCCATCCCGGCTGCGCACGCTTTGAGTGATGGGGGGAGCATCCTTGGCGGCAAGGCGGAAATCTACCGTTTCAGGCTGCCGCACCAAGTTGTTCCATTTATCAAAAACAAAAGCCACGCCAATAACGCCGTCGCGCTGCGCCACGGGAATTCGCGACGGGTGGGCGAGAAAGCTAAGGCTGGCGGGCTTGGCTGCCGCCACGTAAAAGCTGCCGCTCCGGGTGAAGCCTCCGCCGCGCACGATTGCCAGATACCGGCCGGCACTGTGCAGTTCCTGCGGTTGGACTTGAATTTCCTGGCCCAACTGAACCTGGCGCCTGGCAGCGTAGCTTGGCCCGACAAGATAGAAGGTGGCGCTGCCGCTGCCCGAGGTCGGAATAGCAAATCCCGAACCTGCGGTGACATTGGCGGGAACCCGCAGGTCCTGGGCGGCGAGCGATGCGGCTGCCATGAGGCAAACAGCCAGGCAAACCGCAGGAAGAATTCTGCTCATAGAAACCTTTTCCCCGTTACTTACGACTGCTCACGAATGTAGTGGTTCACGGTCACGCGATAGCTCTGCACGTTACCCACGGTGTTGTCGGGCATACCCACCGCAAAGGGCTCCGGCGTTTGCGGCAGTAAAGCGCGATCAACGTAGCCATCGGAAACCCAGATGACTTTGCCATTGCTGTCGTAATAAGTAGCCAGCACCTGGGCAATGTTCACGACGCGGCCACTCTCGTTCAGCAGGTTGCCGCTGAGCACCTTGCGACCGAGCACATTGGTCTGCTCGTGCTGATCGAGCACGGCGATGACAGGATCGGCCGAGGCCGGCACCAGCATAGCCTTGGCGTCCATGCGCACGCTCTTGACCTGGTTCAAGTTGAAGCCAGGAAAATCAATGCGATAGGGTGAGACCTGCTTGGGCAGCAAGGTGTGCTGAATTTTGTCGAAGCTGCTTTCCTGGTCCAGATCCTGCCCGTTCTTGCCGAGCAGGATGGCGTTTATGTCAACGAAGGCGGGTACCGTGTCTTCGTTCACCACCTCACCCACGATCACCAGAGTGCTGCCGTTCTGTACCGCGTTCATGGAAACGATGCGCACCTGGGGCGAATCCACGTTCTGGGTGCCCCAGTCGTCCTGCGGGCCGCGGGAAATCACGTCCCAGCGGAGGTAATTCACGGGCACAACCTGGGGCGGAACGGTGGGCTGCTTTTCCAGCGGCCATACAATCTTCCAGGCGCCGCCCTGCTGCACAACCTTCAGTTCCCTTACGTCGTAGATCGGGCCCACGGCGGTGGACCAGTGCATGTCGGCACGCACCAGGGCTTGTCCGCCGTTTTCATTGAGCACTCGGGTGCGAGAGCCTTCCAGACTGGAGAAGGTACGCAGGCTGCCGTAGTTGCCATTGACATCGTGGATAAAAGCTTCCTTCGGCACGTCGTTGGCGTTGGCCAGCATGGAATAGGCGCGACTCCAGTCATGCGCCTGCACGTCGCCGAGTAGAGATCGCACCGCCGCCTCGGGAGTGCTGGTTGAGCCGCCCACTCCCGGGAGGGCCTCGCCAGAAACGATGCCTGGAGTAGCGGCCTGGTGGACGGGAAAAGCAAAGCCCAGGATTAAAAAAGCAATGGTTGCGAGCACCAGCAGGACAGCCAGTTTCATTTATTTGGCCTCCCGATAAACCGGCTCAACTGTGGCCGGGAATTCCACCGTCCGCGCGATCCGGCGGCGGTCGGGCAGAGCTAAAACGAACAGAATGGCGAGGATGCTGGTAGCCATGGGCAATGTGCCCCACATCAGGCCCTGCCAAGGCGGGGGCACGGCGTCAGAAGGTATTTCGTGGGCCGGCGGAACACTTTCCTTAGACCAAGCGGTAATGGCGCCGCTGTCGAAGGTCTCAATTTTGCGCCAGCCGGCGAATTCCAGCAGTGGATCGTAGTAAGGATCGTGGACAAAAATGTACTTCAGGCCGTAGCGGTTGGCATGCTCCAGCATGGCGCGCAGTGAGGTCATGCCGGCGGTACCGTAATACTTGGCGCTGCTCAACTGGCCAACGCCGTAATGCGTAAACTCGGGCAGCAGGCGGGCGGAGTTGTACTCGCCATCCACGCTGGAGGCAACGGTGTAGGTGCCAACCTTAGAGAGTTCGTTGCCGAATCCCAAAGTCAGGTAGCGGTAGTTGTAGTGGCCGTCGTGATTGAGGAAATCAACCACAGGCTTAACGTCGAATCCCGTCACCGGCTTGTAGGGATTCGCGGTCAGCCAGCCTAGCGCCAGACCAATGCTGGCCACCGCGCCGGCGCCGACGATGACTGCGCCCGCCCTGCGGAAGCGTGCAATCACCTCGGCGGCGAGGAGTCCGAGGAACGGGCACGCCAACAATGTGGCCCAGAAGGTGAAGCGCTCGAAAGTCAGAATGTCGAAGGCGCGGCCCAGGATCCACTTGGGAATTGGGGTGGTGCCGCCGAGGCCAAAAATAAAGGTGACCCAGAATCCGACCAGCAGCGGGCGCAAGCGCCGATGCTGCGAGCCGCGGATGAAGATGTAAGGGAGGGCCAGCAGCATGGCACCATAAGGCACGATGAAGTAGTTGAAACCGTTAATA
>DATEGI010000230.1:0-3126 GCA_035280205.1 Terriglobales bacterium
GGCGGCCGGGGCTTCGCGGACTTATCGCCGTGCGGGACCGGCCGCCAATGATTCGAGCCACATCTACGAGGCCATTGGAATCGCTGGATGGCGTTACTTATAAACTCTCGTTTCGATGTTCGACTCTCCGATATCCAATGGGACGGCGATGATAGCTATCCGCACTCCACCGGGTGTTATGGAAGCACTTCCAAAGTCTTCCCGCCGACGTCCTCCCGCCCAGGGGGCACCCGGGGGATCCGCCGTACGGGCCTTAACAGCCTTACGGGAAGTTCAGTACCACCTCAATTGCAACGCTTGCCGGCCGGCAAGAACAGCTTTGGAGGCGTTGTGGTGAGCAACGCCTCCCGATTTGAAGATAGCAAGCCGATCTGGAGAATCCGGTGTGAATCTCCGTATCTTGCTGAAGGCTCTCATGAAAAAAATTGTGACTGAAAAAGGTTTGCACGGTTTGGCGGCGCCGGGAGGCCGGGGAAGAAGAGTGTGGTGACCACCGCCAACACCGGGTAAACCGCGCGGTGAACTAAACCGCAGGACAGTACCGGGGGCGGCAATGGGTTTTGCTCGGAATCATTACCGTTGCGGGGGCAGACTTGGAGGGGAACCCGAGGCAAGTGAGATGGGACGGAAACTGGGCCAAGGTGTGGTTTGGGAAACGGCGAGGGCCAGTGCAGGCACTGTGCGTGCCTGGAAATCGCGGTCCGTCGTGGCTTTGGCACACTGCGAGAAGGCGCTGCCACAGAGCAACGCGCCCGCCAGTCGTGTAGGCCAGGGCCGTCATGAGGTATCCGGCGATCGGACCGGCAAACAGGGCCACGCCAAGCGAACTAGCGGTACCCGGCAACGCGGGCACAAGCGCAGATCGACACCGGCCAAGGCGAGATAGAACTCACGATAGTCAGCAGGCAGAGGCAGCAGATTGGCGACAGGAGAAGCCAGCAGGCGCCGGCAAATCTCCAGAGTTGCGGCGCGGTGGCAGTTCGCCAGCAGACCATAGTAGCGGATACGCTGAAAGCCGCCGGGCAGTGAGTGGGTGAGGAAACGGCGGATGAACTCCTCCGCCTCCAGTGTCATCTGCTTGGAATCTCCGTCACGGTAGTCCTTCCACTGGAAGGTGACCTTGCCGCCATCGAGCGAGCGCAGACGGGAATTAGAAATGGCGACGCGGTGCGTGTATCGTCCCAGGTACTCCAGCACCTGCTGCGGGCCGTTCATGGGAGCCTTGGCGTAGACCACCCACTTTGTTTTTTTCAGCGGCGCCAGGTGCGCAGCGAACCGCGCTGCATCCGAAAGGCCGGCCAGTGGGCCGAAGAACTGGAGTTTGCCGGTGTGGTGCGCTCGCTGGAGAGCAGCGAGCATCCAGGTGCGGAAGCGTGCGCTGAGAACCTTGACCGGGAGCAGGAAGCGGCGGCGAGCGCGGATCCATTGCCTGCCGTCGGTGCTGAGCCCGCCGCCGGGAACCACGCAGTGCAGGTGCGGATGGAAGTGCAGGTTCTGTCCCCAACTGTGGAGCACGGCGAAGAAGCCGATTCGCACCCCCCATCGCTCAGGATCGGCCGCGATCTCCAGGAGGGTTTGAGCGGTGGCCTGGAAGAGGAGGTCGTAAACGACGGTCTTGTTGTAGAAGGCGATGGCGGCGAGTGCCTCCGGCAAGGTAAACACGACATGAAAATACTCGACCGGCAGTAACTCGGCTTGCCGTTGCTCGAGCCAGCGGGCACGGGCCAGCCCCTGGCACTTGGGGCAATGACGATTGCGGCAGGAACGGTACTGAATGTGTGTGTACTGGCAATGGTCGCACCAATCGACGACACCGCCCATTGCGGGGGTGCGGCAGTTTTCAATGGCCCGCATCAGGCGCAGTTGATGCAGCGGCAACTCGTGCGCTTCTCGGTAGGCGGGCCCGTGCTGTCGAAAGATGCTGGCCAGTTCCAGGGCTGGCCCCGGCATGCTCAGGCTTTGGCGGCTTTGCGGGTATTGGCCGAAGCGCTGGGGCCGAGACGTTCCAACGGACTCTGGGTAGCAGAAAGGGTCGGAGGAGAGACAGCCGCATAGCGCGCTGTTGTGTCGATGCGGCTATGTCCGAGCAGCACTTGAATGATGCGGATGTCGGTGCCATTCTCCAGCAGGTGACTGGCGAAACAATGGCGCAAGGTATGGACGGTGACACGCTTGGCGAGTCCGGCGGCTTGCGCGGCCTCGCGACAGACGGTTTGCAGCGAATCGGCGCGCATGGGGCGGCCCTTGCGCCAGGTGGGGAACAGCCAATCCTGCGGAGATGTCTGGTGCTGCTGCCGGGCTGGATGCTGGGAGCGCCACCAACTGCGCAACACTTCCAACAGGCGCGGGGACAGCAGGGCATAGCGGTCCTTCTTGCCTTTACCCTGGCGTACCCGGATGAGCATGCGTTTGGAGTCGATGTCGCCGAGTTGGAGGGAAACGACTTCGGTGACTCGCAGGCCGGCGCCGTAGGCCGTCATCAAAGCGGCACGATAGCGGATGGTGCAGACGTGGCGGAAGAACTCGTAGACCTCGTCGGCACTGAGGACGACGGGCAGTTTGCGGGGAACGCGACAGCGAGGCAGTGCGCCTTCCGACCAAGGCGTTTCCAGCGTCACGTTGTAAAAGAACTTCACCGCGGAGACGAACTGGTTCACCGATTCCGGCGAGAGGCGGCGCTCGTTGATGAGGTGCAGTTGATATTCCCGGATATCTTCCAGGCTGAGTTGATCGGGGCTGGTCTGGTAAAATTGCGCCAGACCTTTCACGTAGAAAACATACGCTCGCTGGGTTTCACTGCCCAGGTTGCGCAGTTGCATGTCTTCGATCATGCGCTGACGAAGCGGCGTCATGCGATGGCTCCTTGTGGACTGGATTGGTCGTTGCGGAACAACCTGATCCAGTGTTTCAAGGAGCCTCGCTCCACACCACAATCTCAGCCTTCCTCAAAAAAGTTCAGGGCAATACCGCGAAGCGGTTTAGTTCACTGAAGATTGCGGCCACTTCAGCGGCGCCACGGGGCGTGCGCGTATTGAATCTGAGAGGAATCGATTTGCGACATGGACCCGGGAATCCAGTATTGCCATCCGCCCCCGACGAGGTAATACCCCGAACGCCCTTCGTCCT
>DATEGI010000231.1:0-23799 GCA_035280205.1 Terriglobales bacterium
GTCATTGCAGAATTCCTGCAGAACGAGTTCTATCACTCTGATTTTGACGAGGTTCGCAAGGAGCTTGCCTCCATCGTCCTGAACCCCAACCTGGGGGACGACCGCGAGAACGTACGCCGCCAGCTGTTGTTTCGCAAGCGCGGCGGGCTGTGGCGGGAACTGCCTCCTGAGACGGCGTGGTGGGAAGTGTCCCTGAGCCCGCGTGCCCTGGGCCGGGTGCGGGTTTTTCCCCGCGCGGACTGGCGCCGCTACTCGCAGAGGGGTTTCTCACTCCCGCAGTTTGCCGGCCGCATCGCCAACCGCCTGGCCCAGCCAGCGCCCGATTCTTTCTTGTCGGCTCTGACCATGCTGCAGCGCCAACTCGCCAAAGGCAATGTCGGCGGCAGCGTGCTGCTGATTGGAATTGATGAAGACAAGCCGCTCACCATCATCGAGGGCAATCACCGCATGGTGGCCGCCGCGCTGATGCCCTCTCCGCCGCTGCAGGTCTTCCGCTTTTATTGCGGCTTCTCACCGCGCATGTCGCATTGCTGCTGGTATCAGAACAGCATGGCCAACCTGCTGCACTACGCCGGCAACGTACTGCGGGACCTGAGCCAGTTCCGCCATTCTGATCTGGCACGCATCTTTCCCCGCCGCCGCCCTGCCGCCGACGCTTCTGTTGCCGTGGCTGCCGAAGCTACTTTGCAGCTGTCCGGCACCGGTCTGCAAATGCGTGAAGGCGAGCTTGCCGCAAAGCAGGAGCCACGCGGTCACACCGCGTAAACTTGGTACGCGTGCCGCGGCCTGTAGCGCTCCACAAGTCCGAAACGCAATAGGAGTCTTGCTGGTAGTGAAGCGAGACGTTGACAGTAACGTCTCTACTGAACGGCGTGCTGATCGAGGCTGTATCAGACACTGGTAGAGACGTAACTTGTTACGTTTCTACTCTCGTGCCAGGACCGCACCGCTTTAGTCACCTCTGCAGCAGCGCTTCCAGGGCAGGGAAGAATCCGGGATAGGAAATGTCCACCACGCCGGCATTGCGGATGTGAAGCTCGCTGGCGGCGCCCAGGGCAGCCACGGCGCTGGCCATCGCAATGCGGTGGTCGCCGAAGGATTCCACCTCGGCGCCGTGCAGCGCCTGACGGCCGGGAATGAGCAGTCCGTCATCGCGAACTTCCACCTCCGCACCCATCGCCCGCAGGTTCTCAGCCATGGCGGCAATGCGGTCCGATTCCTTCACCCGCAGCTCCCGCGCATCGCGGATTTCCACTCCGTCTTCCGTGTAGGGAGCGATGGCGGCCAACACCGGCAATTCGTCAATCAGCGCCGCCGACCGTGCACCAGCGATGCGGGTGCCGCGCAAACGTCCACCGTGCCGGGCCTGCACCGTCCCCACGAGCTCGCCATGATGCTCCTCGATCTCCAGCACAGTAATCCGCATCCCCATGGCGATAAGTACATCCAGGATGGCGGCGCGAGTGGGATTCAACAGCAGTTCGTCCACCACCAGGTTGGACTCCGGAAAGATAGCGGCAGCACAGAGAAAAAAAGCGGCGCTGGAAATATCACCAGGAATGCTGGCGCGGATAGCGTGTAGCTTCTGGCCGCCCCTGATCGAGCAGCGGTTGCCGCTTCGGCTCACGTGCGCGCCGAAAGCGTGCAGCGCCAACTCCCCATGGTCGCGGGTGAGCACCGGTTCCTCCACCACGGTTTCACCTTCCGCCAGCAGGCCGGCAAACAGGAGAGCGGATTTCACCTGGGCGCTCGCGACCGGCATTTGGTATTCAATGGCCTTCAACCGTGTTCCCTGAATACGCAAAGGCGGGCGGCAGCCCTCCGCGGCCGTAATCGTCGCCCCCATTTTCTCCAGGGGAGTCACTACCCGCTGCATGGGGCGACGGGAAAGCGATTCATCTCCCGCCAGCACGCTGGCGAAGTTCTGCCCGGCCAAGATGCCGGCCAGCATGCGCATGCTGGAACCGGAGTTGCCGCAATCCAGTTCCTGCTGCGGCGGCGAGAGCGCCGGCCCCATCCCACGGACCCGAACCGTGCCTCCCTGGAGTTCGATCTCGCACGCGAGAGCGCGCAGGCAGGCCAACGTGCTGCCACAATCGGCTCCACTGGAAAAATTCTCCAGCTCGGTCACACCCTCGGCCAGCGCGCCCAGCATGGGGTAGCGGTGAGATATGGATTTGTCGCCGGGCAGGCGCAGGCTGCCGGCCAGGTTTTTCGCCGGCCGTACCGTGACCGCCGCCGCGGATGTGGTGAAATCTGGCAAGTGAAATCCGGCCGCGAGTTGCTCGCACTGTCAACAAAATTTTGCGCAGCTCTGCCGCAGCCTGAGACAACTGTCGCTTGTAGCCGCCATCTCAGTCAATAGCGGACGCGAACGCCGGCGTCCTTTAGAGCGGTAGTTCCACAGCTTTGGGTCCCCCTCCCTAAGTCTGGAAGCCCTCGAAATTTGCCCTTCGTACGAGAGGTTGGGATGTTGTTTCTGCGGGATAAGCTTTTCCTTGCGGTTTTTCTTGTCATCCTTGTCGTGGCGCCCAGTTGGTCTCAAATCGGCGGCGTGCAGGACCCCGGCCTTGCGAGCAGCACGCAACTTCCAGGATCTTCCCCGCAAAATGGTCCTGACCTGAAACGCGCCGGCACCGGCATGATCGTGGGTTCTGTCCGCACCTTGGACGACAAGCCGGTGGCCAACGCCCGCGTTGAGATCAGCTCCCTTGCCGCAGGGCAGCGCATGATGACGGCATATACCTCGGCGGATGGAAGCTTCATGGTCGCCGGCCTTTCCACCGGAGATTATGATGTGCGCGCTGAATCGGGAGTGCTGGAAACCAGCGCCCGTGTGCAAGTCGGCGACGGGCAGACCTGGCTCAACATGCGCGTGCCCAATTCTGCCACCCAGGAACGCGGCGGCAGCGGCCCCACGGTTTCAGTGCAGCAACTGCGTGTGCCCGAGAAAGCGGCCTCCTTTCTGGCCAAGGCCCACCAGGCAATGGACAAGCGCAAACTCGACGATGCCGCGAACTATGTCTCCAAAGCGCTGGCCTCGTACCCCGAGTACGCCCAAGCCCTGACCCTCCGCGCGGTTCTGGAAATGCAGCAGGACAAGTATGACCAAGCCGCGGCCGACGCTAATCATGCAATCCAGGACGACCCAAATTACGGCACCGGCTACCTGGTGATAGGCGCGGTTCTAAATTGCCAGAAAAAATTCGAAGATGCCTTGCGTTCTCTGGGGCGGGCGGAAACGCTAATGCCGAACGCCTGGCAGGGATACTTTGAATCCAGCAAAGCCTTGCTGCAATTAGAAAGATTCCAGCCGGCATTGCAGCAGGCTGACAAGGCATTGACCTTGCCCGACGCCGGTCCTCATCCTGAGCTTCATCTGATAAAGGGATACGCCTATATCGGATTGCGCACCTATGGCGCTGCCGTGACGGAACTGGAGCAGTACATTAGCCATTTTCCCGATGGTCCGGATGCTGCACGTGTGCGCTCTGACCTGGAGAAAATCCGGCCGCTCGCGGCCGCCTCTGTAGCGCGTTAGTCAGGCACGCGAGTAGCTGCCGCCGGCCACTTCCTTCAGCATCTCCGGCGGAACTTCCCGTAGCCGCAGTTGAAACTGGAACATGGGTGTCTCCGGACCGCGGCCCCAGCGGTTCACTTCCCAATGAGCCCGCAGAAAGCGGATCTCCGGCTGTTGCCCCAGGTCCAGCAACAATGGGTGTTCGCCGCGATAGAACTTCTGCGGAAAGGAGGTCAACGCCTTCTGTCCCCAGGTATTTCCGTCTGCTGAACCGAAAATACTTACGTCCAGCGCCTGCTGCTCCAGGATGCGGGTGATGTTCAATTCCAGGAGAAAAACGCGGTGAGCTGTCGCGCTGACGTCAACCAGCGGGCCGTCACCCTTAGCCGTTACCGTGGTTGCTTCTGGCACCAGAAATGTATCCACCATGGCGGGCATTGTAGCAAAGCTACCTGCGATACTGCCGGTAGGTCTCTTGTCGACGTCTGAGGCGAGGGCGCGCCCACCTTGCCGAGCTTACGTCTGTACCGGAGCCTCGGGCATGGGCTCAGCATAAAGCGCGTCAATCTGCTCGCGATAGCGCTCTTCCACTTGGCGGCGGCGCAGCTTCATGCTGGCGGTGAGCAGGCCATTGGCGACCGAGAACTCTTCCGCGATGAGCAGGAATTTCTTGAGCTGCTCGTAGCGGGCCAGCTTCTGATTAATTTCCGCAACGATGCGTTCATAAAGTGCGCGCACGGCGGCATCAGTCACCAGTTCCTCGCGCGAGGTAAAGCGCACGCCGTTATTGCGCGCCCATGGCTCCAGCATGCGGAAGTCGGGCGCGATGATGGCGGCGGGAAACTTGCGGCGGTCGCCCAGGACAACCGCTTCAGCCACCCAGGGGCTCATCTGCAGCGCTTTTTCGATGGGCTGCGGCGTGATGAACTTCCCGCCTGAGGTCTTGAGCAGGTCTTTCTTGCGGTCAGTAACGCTGAGGAAACCTTCACTGTCGAGATTGCCGATGTCGCCGGTGTGAAACCATCCGTCGGTCAAGGCCTGGCTGGTCTGCTCGGGCAGGTTCCAATAACCCTGGAAGACGGAGGGACCGCGCACCAGGATTTCGCCGTCGTCCGCGATTTTTACCTCAAGATTGGACAGGGGAATGCCTACCGTTCCCAGTTTGTGGTGGGCGGGGGTATTGACGGCAATAACCGGGGAAGTTTCGGTGAGGCCGTAGCCTTCATCAATGCGGATGCCGATATCGGCGAACCACTCGCCCATTTGGCGAGCCAGGGGCGCGCCACCGGAAAAAAGGATGCGCACCCGACCTCCCATTCCGTTGCGCACCTTGGAAAACACCAGCTTGTCGGCCAGGCGCCAGGAAAGTGAAGCGGGGCGCTTCTGCTCCAAAGTTTCACTGCGGTGGGCATGTCCCACCTTCATCGCCCAGTTGTAAAGCGCGCGCCTCACGCCGCTTTGCACTTTGAGCTGGACCTGGGCATACATCTTTTCGTACACGCGGGGCACGCCGACAAAAATGGTGGGCCGCACCTCCTGCAGAGTAGCTGGAAGCTGATCAATAAACGGGCAGTAGGCGATGGTAACTCCCTGGTAGAACCAGGCGTAATCCACGTGGCGCGCGGTTACGTGCGCCAGGGGCAGGAAGGAAATCCCTATATCGCCTTCGGTCATGGGAAGCTGCTGCAGGGCGGCAAACAGGTTCGAGGCCAGGTTGCCGTGCGTGAGCATGGCGCCCTTGGGAACGCCCGTGGTGCCGGAGGTATAGATGATGGTGGCCAGGTCGGCAGGCCCTATGCTGCGGGCGTGGGCGTCGAATTCGGAGTCGCGCCCGGCGGGGCCGCCTTGCATCAGGCCGTGCATGGGAATGGCGTCAGGCGTGGCGGCATCATCCATGATGACCGCCTTTTCGACCATGGTCTGTTCCTTGGCGTCGAGAAACTTCTGCAGTTGCGCCACGGTGGAGAGAAAGATGATGCGGGTGCCGGAATCTCTGAGGATATATGCGGTTTGCTCCGGGGTCAGGGTGCCATAAATGGGTACCACTACCCCGCCCAGCGCCTGGGTGGCAAAGTCAGCCACCGCCCACTCCCGCCGGTTCTCGCTCAGAATGGCTACGCGGTCGCCTTTGTGGATGCCCCACTTTTCCAGGGAGCGGGCCACGCCCACCGCGTCGCGGTAGAGCTCATGAGAAGAAACGGGAATCCACTTGGCGTTTTGTTTGCACATCATTACGCGGTCAAAATTGCGCTCAACCGCGGTATAGAAGACTTCATTGATCGTGTTCGGGTTCATGCGAATGGGCAAACGCTAAACTTCCGGCCGCTCACAGAGCAACGCCCCTCAGGCCCTGGTCCAAAAAAAAACCGTAACCGGGAGCGGCCATTCATTTCTAATTGTTGCGCTGCCGCGACTTTACTGGCAACCCGTGGCAGCAGGCAAGTGGTGGCCCCAAGATTGACCGGCGTCCCCTTTTGGGAATAGGCTTAGAGCCCGCAATGGGGAGAGGAACACTATGCACAACAAGCTTTTAAGAGCAGCGATGATGCTTTTGCTGAGCTTCAGCCTAGGGGCGCCGCTGCTGTCGCAGAGTGCTTGGGCAGCCGATAAAAAAAGTGCTGCCAAAACCGAGCCGCCGATGAAATTGAGAGTGGGCGACGCGGCCCCCAATTTCACGCTGCTGGCCTTTGACGGGCACGACCTGAAAAAGGTTTCGCTCAGCGACTATCGCGGTAAGAAGGACGTGGTACTTGCCTTTTACGTTTTTGCCTTCACCGGTGGTTGAACCCGGGAAATGAAGGCCTTCCAGGCGAATTTGAGCAAACTGGAAGGCGCCAACACCCAGGTTCTGGGTGTCAGCATGGACAGCCCCTTCTCCAACTTTGCTTTCGCACAGCAAGCCGGCGTGACCTTTCCTCTGCTGGGGGACTGGGGCGGCAAAGTAACCCGCGAGTACGGCCTGGTGGACACGTTCGACATTAAGGGTGTTCCCATGGAGTCGGCACGCCGCGCCACCTTCCTGATTGACAAGTCGGGCAAGATTACTCACGAGCAGGTGGACGACGAAGCCGTGGATCCGACCAAGACCATTGACGCCTGCGTGCGGCCCAAGATGAAGGGCTGAGCTTTGTAGATGTATCGTGCGCGGAACGTTTCTTGCGGTTTGACGCTGCCCAGCGGCGATTGTTATGATTATTTCGCGGGGTGGAGCAGTCTGGTAGCTCGTTGGGCTCATAACCCAAAGGTCGGTGGTTCAAATCCACCCCCCGCAACCACCCCTCCACGCTGTATCCCTCAGAAAACATTAGAAGTGCTCGCCTACTCTTCCTTCGCCTAGTTCACTGCCGCGCTGGTTTTGCTAACAAGAAATTACATTTCCTCGGGAATGCCCCAGGGAACAGGCGCGCTTCCAGCTTTTCTGCGCTCTCCTGATCGGCATCGCCGTGGGTGTAGATGTCGCCCGTGATCTGGGTACTCGCGTGCCCCAGGAACGAGCTGGTTTTCTTCAGGTCGCCCGTGGCCTCTTGCATCTCGCTGCCAGCGGTGTGGCGGAAGAGATGCAAGCCATAGGCGCGGGCTTCGCGGGCGATACCCGCCTTGTCCATCGCCGGGTACAGCAGCACCCGCTTGCGCAGATCATCCGCGTAGAGGGCATGACCGTTGCCGGCGCAGAAGATGTAATCCTCTGGTTGGGTGTAATGGGAGAGCGAGCGCTGTGCTTCCAGGGCCATTCCGAGAATCGGGCCTACAGGCAGCGGGCGTACGCTCTTCCTAGTTTTCGGGGTTTGCTCCTTGCAAACCCAACTCGGTCGTCATCGCTATACAAAAAAGGTCGGGCTCCCGCCTGTAAGCAGGAGCCCGGCTTTCCAGAGTTATTTGTGGCTGTAAGGACGAGAGGGAACTCAGCGCAACCGTTGCCCAAACATTTTCCTGCGCAGCGCGGCCGATAAGCCGAGCAGCCCACCGCCAAGCAGGAACAGGGACGCCGGTTCTGGAATCCCTGGTGTGTAAGTGAAATTGGGGCCGAAATAAGACATCGTGTCGCCGGTGGTGCTGCTTGGGTCGGTCAGCGATCCTCCAGCTATGAACTCGTTTTGGAGGAATACTATGCTAGCGCCGTTTACATTTGCAATCCCTTCGCCGGCTAAAGTTCCGGGGAAAATCAGCGGATCGAGAAAGTTGTTCCAGACTGCACCGATGGTGTAGGTACCCGGCGCAAGCGTCACATTGACGCCAACGGTACACCAGTCTTGGAAGCCCAGTTGGTCCAATTCGCACGGGTCACTCGGAACGACAGTTGCGCTTGCAATCAGAGCCCCCACGGAATTCCAAATTCCTACGTCATGACTTTCCAGAAGACTAACACCATTGGAATCGAATACCGCCAGATTGGTAACAGTGATGGGTGCGGTTGTGTCAAACGACCACCCGAGTGTAAACGGTCCATTGGCTAATTGACTACCGGTGGCAGCGCCGGTGAAAGCCTGGCCGAAAGTGTCAGCCTGCAGGCTCGGGGCAGATGCGGCCACTAGGCCGCACACGAAAACAACTAGCAAGATTTTCCTCAAGTTATCCTCCTATCCTCCCACCCCTGGACCGAGAGTCCATTTAGAAAGCGGGCCTTTCCGGAGCTTTGCTGGGTGAAAGCTAAGCAACTTCCCCACCACTGTTTTTATCTCTGTAACCGGCTGCGGCAATGCCATCAGGCAGGGTTTCCACAGATAAAACAGCGAAATGTTTTGCATCATAACTGCAGATTAGCGTCGCATAGCCGCTGCTCTCTGTTTCGCGACAGGTCAAGTTCGCGACAGCTTACCGGGGGTTTTCCTACAGATCATCTGCGTAGCTGTCAACTTGTTTAAGCCGCTGTCACGGCCAAGGCTCACAGCGAATCGGCTGAATCATGGCAGCCTCCGCAGATCGAATTGGGGATGCTCAAGCGCCCACTGCGCAGCCTCAGCGAGCGTCAAGGCTTGATCACAGGCGGTCCCACCAGCGGGCCGGTATAGCAGTTGGGAACTACTGCCCAGAGCAACAATTGCGGGTCGGCCCGCGCCCGAGCCGCCGACTGGAGCAGGGATTGTAGGGTTCGTCGCCCCGAAAGACCAGGACTCAAGCTGTATCTCGCCAGGGTGCTGTTTGTCGGTGCTTTCGCCCTGTATGCCGTCAATTTTCAGGTAGTAATCCGTAGCCATGGAACTCTCCTTCCGGCAGCCATCCAGCTGCGCTTCTTAATCCAACGACGGGCGCGTGGATGCGCCCAGCAGCGAATTATTCATACTGAAAATGTTGTGATGTCCCTCCGAGCCTCCCCAGGCGAACATCAGGTAGACCATGGGAAAGGCGCCGGCACGCAGGGTAAGCCCGCCGGCAAAGCTGTGTTTCAGGTGAGTGAACCCGACGTCGCCCCGAGTCAGCGCGACTCGGCCCTGGTCGGCCATGAAGGCGGCGCCAAACGGCCCCCAGAGAGAGTGCTCGATCTTTTCCTGCAGAAGCAGAAGATTGGGGGCGCGAAAGCGGTAGTCCTGATAACTGCCTAGCGCCATCGCACTATTGATGTCAGACCCACCCAGCGTCTGCTGGAAATAAAAGGGAACTACGCTGGTTCCCGAGGTGAACGATTCCGCGAGAAAAAACCGCACTCCTATCGAGCCGTTCAGGTTACCCGTCCGCGGAATCTCGGGGCACTTTTCGGTCCCCGGCGCGCAGGAATCGGGGCCGAGTCCTGGCGTGCTCGTCGCCGCCGTCTGTTGGTAACTGTAAATGTAGAACGTATGGTTCAGGTCCACAGTCCAGCGCAGAAAAGAATAATGCGAGTTTGAAGGAGCAGCGAACTGCTGGAATTTGCCGGCATAATTCAACTCGAAGTGGTCGCCGATCACGGGGTTGATGCGAACTCCCTCGCCGGCCTGGAAGAAACCCGGTTGGGTGGCCAGGCCGGGCGCAGTCGCGTTCGTGTAACGGGTCTCAATGGAGGGAACAGAGTGGCCGTGTGCTGCCCGGATATCCACGAAGCGCCCGTTGAGTTCTCCAAACAGGGAGGGATTCAACCGGCGAATAGCCGCCCATTCGAAGATGGGCTTGATGACGTTGCCGCCGACGATTGTTTCTCTCATCCCAAACAACGACGCGCCTGCCAGTGTAGTATCGTTGCCCAACCCGAAATAATTCACCGTGTTCAGGGAAATGGCCTGCGCGTAGAGGTTGAAAACCGTGTAGGGGTGGATAAAACGCGGAGCAGGCTTGCGTGCATTCGGGGGCTGCCCCGATGGTTGCTTCACGACGACGACCGCGGGCGATTTGGAATGCGGGGTGTGAATCATCTGCATGTAGGTGCACGCCCGCCAGGCGCCGCTGAAGGCGCCCACGGCATCGGTGTCCCAACTCATCCGCCAATTCGTGGTGTTCTCTGTCCACGCAAACGCCGCGCCCAGGCCAAATCCATTCTGTGGTGGCATGCTGCCGGCGGCGATGTGGAACGGGTGGTCAGTAAAAAGGGTGTAGCCGCACATGGGGATGGCTTTGAAGCTGAACTTCCCGCAGGCCTCTGAAACCCGCTCGCCCTCACGCCGTAGCTCCGCGTGCAGACGGCTCTCCTGAGCCAGCGCCAGCGAGGACGCAAGCCACAACAGCACAACCACAACCCAACGCATACTCGCCTCCTGCCAGAGAGTGGTCTCTATTTTTTCCGCTTGCTCCTGCTGGTGCTCTTTCTCACTCGCGCCCTGTAGCCGCCTTTCGGCGATGGCTGTTCGGCGGCAGCGGCAATGGCCAGGCCTTTCTTCTTCCTGGCACCCCGCCGGGCTCGTTCGGCGTCGTCATGCGCTTTGTGGATGGCCTCGGTTACTTCCTGGATGTAGGCTGCCGCTTCGCCTTCTGTGGTGATGGTCTTGGTGTACTTGTTGCTGACGTATTTCAGGGGAAGGTTTAATTCTGCTTTTTGCAGATGTTCAACCTGCGCCAGCAGCAACGACGAAGCCGGCCGGTTGGGATCGAAAACGCTTTTCGGCTTTGGATATCGTATGACGGCCATGTTGGTTCGGTCCTCCTCGGTAGCATTAGTCCTGAGGTTCAAAATCGGGGCAATCGTTCCGCATGGCGGTAAGGGACAGCAGGTTGTGCGCCGGGTTCCCAGCCTGCTGTGGCTCAACGAAAACATCCGCGTTGATCTCTCGCGGAGAACGTTGCGCGTAGGCTCCCAGGAAGAACTTGGTGATGGTGGCCGGAATCGAGGCGTGGTCAAAGACGCGGTCCACCACCGTTCCCCTCGGAATCCAGGGCGAAATCAGAATCGCCGGCACCCGCACTCCCAGGCGGTCGAACTTGAACTCCATGCCCGTTCCCGTACTGTTGGCAGCGGCCGTAAAAATGTCCGGAATGCACGGCGGCGGCACTACATGGTCGAAGATGCCGCCATGCTCGTCATAGCAGACGAGCAATGCGGTGGTGGCCCACAGGTCGGGATTGTTCTTAATGGCCATATAAACTTCGGCGATGAACAACTCCCCCGCCTGCACGTCATGGTCGGGGTGCTGGTCGCTGGCGACTTCCGCGCCGTTGGGAGTTTGATGGTCGGTGTAGTTCGGCTCGACAAAGGAATAGTCCGGCAAAGAGCCGTTTGCGCAGTCCTGTAGGAATTGTGGGTACGTACCAAACAACTGCGGCTGGTTCTGCAGCAGGTTCACGACCTCAAGGGTCGAGCTGGTCGTGTCGTAGTAGTAGACCTTGGCCGTGTGCGGGGGAGTCGTATTGATGAGCCGCTGGTAAATGCTTTTGAAGGGCGCCATGACCTCGAAGGGATTCATGTCCACGCGGCCGAACGAGGTGCCATAGTGGGCGAAGGCGCGATTGCAGACCGTGGGCCCGGGGATGGATGCGAACCAGCGGTTAAATACGGCATATTCCAGGGCCAGGTTGGTCAGCACGGGCAGGTCCGCTTGTTTGAAGTAGTACATGATGTTGTGGGAATGCCCCACGTCTCCCTGCTGATTGAAATAGCTCTTCACGAAGCCCTGCATATTCGCGACTCGGCCCGGACTTGTGTCTCCGCCAAAGATCTGCAAATCAACAGCCGGAAAATGATGGTCCGGGTCAGGATTGAGCTGGCCCTGAAACTCGGCCAAGGGCTGCGGCTGGACCGGAGCGCCGGTGGTATCGGGATTGCTCAGCCCGGCGCTGATGCCGTCAATCCTGGGATCCACGGCCTTCAGCGAGCCGAGCATGTGGTCAAATGAGCGGTTTTCCAGCATGAGAACGACAATGTGCTTAAGCTGATCCAATCCAGTTGCCATAGATTCTTACTCGCTCACAGGATCAATTCTCTTTCGTGCCTAATCTTCCGAACCATCCAGTCAGCTGGACGGCTCTTGCCTTAGTCCGCGCCGGCCTGCCCTAAACCGCCACTGCTGCCGCCTTAGTTAATACAAGCTGGAGCTGCGCCACACAGCTGGCGTCCACGATTGTGGCTGGCGTCATGCCATTCTCATTCTGGAACTCGGCCAAGGCAGCCAGCGTGTGCTGGCCGGCGACCCCATCAATTCCTCCCGGATCAAAGCCCAGATAGGTCAAATAGAGTTGTGCAGCGCGGACACTCAGGTCGGGCATGGCGCCGGTGGAATACTTCTGGTATTCGCAGTTCAGCCGGATGTCGTAACGGTTTATGGCGTAGTTGGGGCCGTTGTACCCGCGGGCAAAGGTGGCCCAATCGTGAGCCTGCAGAGATGCAGCGAGTTTTGTGCTGGTCAGAAAAGCTCCCATGGCTGCCAATTGCCGGTCTTCCGAGTCCGACATGGCGGCAACCATTTGTTCCACGTTCTGGAAGCCCGCGCGGGCATAGTTCATGCCCATGATCTGACCGATCCCCCAGGACGCGCTCTGCAGCGCAGCGGCGCGGTCCTTGTTGATGGCGCGTCCCAGGCGGTCATATTGCTGCGCACCCCGTGGGCCGTATCCTCCGGGGGTTGGATCGCTGATATCACCGTCGTCGTATTGCCCGTTGGTTAGCCGGTGAAAAATGTGCCGTTCAAAGAGGATTTGCGGACGCCGGTCCGGCAGATATCCGCATCCGGAGGTCTCAACCGCCAGCACGGTCCA
Organism: Terriglobales bacterium; assembly: GCA_035280205.1. Taxonomy (GTDB): domain Bacteria; phylum Acidobacteriota; class Terriglobia; order Terriglobales; family Acidobacteriaceae; genus JAICWP01. Next base: position 12,614 of record DATEGI010000231.1, read on the forward strand.
TACCTCCGCCGCATACACGCCGAGGCTGCCGGAGACCTGCGCCAGGCCGTCAGCCGACAGAGCCGAAGCGTTGCCCTGAAAGGGAAGTGGGGTCATATGTCACCTCTCGGGCGTGCCGTTAGCGGGCACGGGCCGCTTGTCTGTTCGCGATGACAGCGCCACGCTCGCGATCGTACGGCTCATATGCTGCCGCCTTTAACGGGTAATTATGGGACCGGTTAGGCGCCGATTGCTCAGAATCTGTTAAACAAAAAAACCTTACGCCTGTGAAAATCAGCATTGCTGTTTTCAGCGACGGGGACACCATACCATTCGGCAACCGAAGCGCGGCGTCCATAGGAGATACACATTCCCGCCTAAGCGGCTCTTCTCAGCACAATTGAATTCATACCCCTAAGGCAAACACCGGATGGCTCTCCTGCGCAGGAAATCGGCGACTGCACAAAATAGCAGACAACAAAATTGAAGCCAAAATGACAAAAAATGATGGATTGTTCTGCCGGCAGAACGCCCATTGCAGCGATTCGCAGTTAACCAACCTGTTTTCTGCCGCTTGAAAGTCGTTTCGGGCGGCGCGCAAATAGAGCCAACAAACCTGTTGTGCTTTCGTCGCGTTCTGATTGTGTTACATGGCTCGCAGGTCCGCAATTTGGCACTATGGGACCCGTTAGTTCAACCAAGTAAATGCCTGCGCTGTTTCCGAAGATGCTGATCCCCTGCATGAGTTGCGATGTTGTCGGCTAGAATGAGTTGTCTGTGACCACCTGAGTTGACAACCTCCCCGCCGCAGTAAGGAGGTCCCATGCCGGATACCCTTCCCGCAAATTCATCTAGCCCTCCCAAGCGTCTCCTTTCCCTGGATGGCGGGGGAATTCGCGGGCTCATAGAAGCGGAAGTCCTCAGCGAAATGGAAAACCAACTAAAGCAACTAACCGGCAGGGACCGGCCCCTTTGCGAGCATTTTGACCTGATTGGGGGCACCAGCACGGGAGCGATTCTGGCCGCCAGCCTGGCCTTGGGCCTGCGCGCCGCGGACTTGCGGGATTTTTATTTGAAGCTGGGGAAACAAGTCTTCAGCCCTGAGTTTTTCCCGATCCGGTTCTGGCACAAATATCCCAGTAGGCCGCTGGAAAAGGCGCTCCAGGACGTTCTCGGCGGCGATACGACGCTGGGAGATTCGCGCCTGCGGACCCTGCTGCTGATCGTTTCGAAGAACACAACCCTGGGGAGTACCTGGTTCTTTACGAACAACAAAAAAGGAAAATTCTTTTCGCAGAACCGGGGCTTGCCACTCTGGCAGATTGTTCGCGCCAGCACCGCCGCACCTACTTACTTTCCACCTCAGAGAATCAATATACCCGGCCGACCTGCGAGTACCCATGCCTATGAGTTCGTTGATGGGGGCGTCAGCATGTACAACAACCCGTCTATGCAGCTGTTTTTGGAAGCCACGGAACCGGACTACAACATCGGCTGGCCCACCGGTGTGGACAACTTGCTGCTGCTCTCGCTAGGCGCCGGCTTCAGCACAGGAACTATTGCCGAGGGCAAGGCTGGGCATTACAACGCACTGAACTGGGCGCAATACGCTATTGAGGAACTCATGGGTGATGCAAACCTGCAGCAGAACACGCTCATGCATCTACTCGGTGAACGACCGGTGCAGGGTGAGCGTGTGGCCGGAGCGGCAGGCCGTGCTTTGGAGCAAGCGGGAGCGCCTACCAGCTTCACCCTCAGCAAAATGAGCAGCAGCCTGGGCGGTAATAAACTGCTGACCTATCAGCGCATCACGATCGGGCTGACCCCGCAGCGGCTCGAGCAACTTGGACTCGCCGACATCAACCCGGTAAAAGTCAGCAAGCTCGACTGCGTTGATCAGATGGCCAACCTGCAAAGAATCGGGCGTGCCATCGCCATAGAGCAGGTGAATATGCAAGCTCTCAGGAAGTTCTTCCAGAAAGAGATCAGCTGATCCGTCACCCTACCACCTTCAGTTCGGTCAAGCTTTTTAGAACAGACTGTAATTGTCGGTTGACGCTCGGAGCAAGCGCGGTATTGTGTGTGGCGGGTGCGAAAGTTGATTCCTGACGGGCTGGCACGTCAGGACTATTCCAAGAAGAAATTGAGACGGGAGGGAACCCGACATGTTGGACAGATTGGATGTACTCATTGCTTTCGTCACTCTCCTCCTGGGAGTGAGTCTGCTGGTCACAATTCTCAACCAAATGATCGCCGGCCTGCTGGGCTATCGCGCGACGTATTTGCTGGACGGCATCAAGGACTTGCTTACAACCCTTGATCCTGCTCTCAAGCAGCACGCGGAAATGATCGTGGATGACGTGCTGACGCACGAACTGGCTTCGGATTCGATGTTCGCCCATCAGCGGTGGGCGCCCCGGCGCTGGCGGCTGGCCACCGCTCTCCGGCCAGAGGAGCTGTCGAAGTTATTGGCGCTGGTATCCAGGGGAAAAGCGTATGCAGCAAACATAGATGCCATACTGGCCCAGGTGAACCCCACGCTGGAGCGGGAAGCCAAGCTGTTGCAAACGCTGGCTCCGAATACAGCCACCAAGGTCGAGGAAGTGATCACCGGGCTGGCCGGCTCGGCGACAGGCGCGATCGGCCGACTAGAGGCCGGTTTCTCCTCCACCATGGATCGGGTTCGGCAGCGGTTTACGCTCCAGATGCGGATCTGGACGGTGGTTTTTTCTTTGATCTTCGCGTTTGTGTATCACATGGACGCTAAGCAGATTTATGCTCAGCTTTCAACGGATCCGGCATTGCGCGCTGGGTTGAGCAATGCTTCTGATGACCTGATAAAGAAATACAACGACGCTATGGCTTCGCCCTCGGGCAGTACTGCGGACAAACAGCAAGGTACAGAAACGGCGCAGGAACAGAAGAATGCCCAGAGCGGCGCGGCGGCAGAAGCGGCTGAGGCCGACCTGGAAATACGCGCCGCCAAACTTTCCCAAGCATACAAGGACGTGCGCAGCCAGCTTTCCGATTTTAACCTGGCGATCTTCGCGGTCCCCCGCCCTTGGTACCACTGGAAATACTCCGAGATTTTCGGAATTCTCGTCATGGCATCCCTGCTGAGCCTGGGCGCTCCGTTCTGGTACAACGTGCTTAAGAATCTGGTGAACCTGCGCTCACAGGTCGCGCAGAAGCAACAGCGTGAGGAAGACGCCGCAAGCTAGTTTATCCAGTTGCAAGCTGGAAACGGCTTCAGGACTGACCCATGATCATTGAAATGCGGACCTATAAGCTCAAGCCTGGCAAGCGCGCCCAGTTCCTCGAGATTTTCCGCTCGAAGTCTGTGCCCGCCCACGTGGAAATCGGAATGAAAATCCTGGGCCCGCTCCTTTCCATCGAGGACCCGGACACTTTCTTCTTTATGCGGGGCTTTCCCGACCTGCCTTCGCGCGAACCTATGAGAGCCAAGTTTTACGAAGGCGAGCTGTGGAAGCGCGAGCTGGAGCATGTGCTCATGCCGATGATAGAAAAGTACGACATGGTGCTGGTTGACGATCCGGAAGGCCTGGTTCGCTGGTAGGGAACACACGTTACGCTGCCCGCCCGTCACTCTCATCTACTCAGAGGGTTCTTTATAGATCGGAAAAATAGAGTTCAACAATGTCTCGAGGGCTACTGAAAACGCCGAGGGTAGTGCCTTTTTGTATTACTTTTCAGGAGGGAGAAAGGACGCAATTGGAAGAGCATGAACGCTTTTACGTCCTGACCGGGGGCCCCGGTTCGGGCAAAACCGCGATTATTGAGGCGCTGCACCGGGCGGGTTACGCGCGGACTGTAGAAGCTGGACGCGGCATCATTCAGGACCAGATGGCTATCGGAGGACGGGCCCTGCCCTGGCAGGATCCCGCATTGTTTGCTGAACTGATGTTGAGTTGGGAGATGCGCTCCTACCACATTGCCGAGCAGTCCGCTGCGCCCGTTTTTTTCGACCGCGGCGTGGTAGACGTAGTTGGCTATTTACGCCTAACGGGCCGGCCTTTACCCCCGCACGTGGAGCAGGCGGCGGCGCGGTTCCGTTACAACCGGCGCGTCTTCATCGCGCCTCCCTGGAAGGAAATGTTTGCTCAGGACCGCGAGCGCAAACAGGATTTCGATGAAGCGGTGCGGACTCACGAGGCCATGCAAGCCGTCTATACAGAACGGGGCTATGAACTCACCGAACTCCCGCGCGTTTCGGTGGAGGAGCGGATGTGCTTTGTTCTTCAAAGTATTGGCATTGAGCGTTAAACAAGCAGGAGGCCGCGATGAAGTACTACGCAGTTGCGGAAATCGAAATAACAGACCGCAGCTGGGTCGCAGCATACATCCAGAATGTGACCAAGCTGGTGGAGCAGCGTGGTGGCCGGTATCTGGCCCGCACTTCTAAGGTCGAGAAGTTCGAGGGCGAACGGAAAATCCCACAGGTATTCCTGATCATCGAATGGCCCTCCCAGGAGGCAGCCAAGACCTTCTACGAATCGGAGGAGTACCGGCCGTACCGGCAGAATCGCATTGCCGGAGCGAAAAATGAATTTCTGCTGGTGGCCGGCGAGGACATGACCGGGACGGCACACATAGATGATTAGCCGGGTAGAAGGCCAGACCGTTCTACTTCGGTACCCAGATGGGGTTGGCGGTAAACAGGCCGGCGCCGAAGCCGACCTGGTAGGTCACGAACATCCCAAACACCAGGCTGATGGCGCCCGCGGCCCATTCAAAGTGGCGGCCAACGTTCACAAAATGTTTTTGTCCGAAGGAAAAGGTGGAAGCCATGGCCAGGGTGATCAGCATCATGCCAAGGATGGTGCCGAAACCGAATATCACCAGGTAGCCTACCGCCCAGCGCGCCGAAGGAATGGTGCTTAACACCAGCAGGGCAATGGCGGCAGACCCGGCCAGCCCGTGCACGATTCCGATCAGCAACGGGCGCACCATGCTGTAGAGAGATGAGCGTCCGAACCAGCGGTCGAGTTTGCTCACCGGTGTTTCTTGGTGGCTGTGCAGTGGCGGATTGTGGGGCTGGCTGGCGTGGGCGTGAATGTAGTCGCCGTGAGCGTGGTAATGCACAGTGGATTTGTGCTCGTGGCGCCTGGAAGCCGCGGGCCAGGCAAAGCTGGCACGCAGGTTGCGCAGCCCCAGCACGATGAGCATCACGCCAACTGCGAGTTCCATGGAGAGCCCCACCCGCGGCGGCAAGGTGACGCGGAAAAGAATGAGGATAGAGCCCACAAGAAAAATGGTGACCGTGTGGCCAACGCCCCAGGCAGCGCCGATGATGGCCGCGCGCCCGGCTTTCTGCTCCCGGGTAACAATCGTGCTGACGGCAATCACGTGGTCGGCGTCGGTGGCGTGGCGCATTCCCAGCAGGAATCCAACCAGTAGAATGGTGAGCAGGCTAATCAACGCGTCCTCGTGAATTGTGCCCAGCTCAACATTGTTGCACATCCATTTGCTGCCGGCAGCAACATGCGCGTTGGGATGTGACTAGAACTCATCAGAATGTCCATTTGGAGCAGCATGTCCGGTTTCGTCCTGTTCCGCCGATTTGTAACACAGGCAGCATTGAGATCAATGTTTTTGCGCCCCTTAAGCCAGATTTAAGGTTGGATAAGTTTCACTACTGCCGCGTGATCTGGCCCGAACGAAACCGTCACATAAGAGCGGGCCCGCGGCGAGGAGACTGATGCGATGCGCAACGTACTAGCGGCGAGTTTGCTTTTGCTGGCGGCTTCAGTGGCGGCCAATGCACAACATTACAAAGTAACCGGCAACATCCCCATCCCCGGCGAAGGCGGCTGGGACTATCTTTATGCCGACTCCGCCAGCCGGACGCTCTACGTGGCGCACAACGAGGTCGTGGACATGGTGAACCTGGACACCGATAAGCCAGTGGGCAAAATTTCCGGCATGAAGCACGTGCATGGTATCGCCGTCGCCGAGGACCTGGACCGCGGCTTTATTAGTGACGGCGGCTCTGGGGAAGTAGTGGTTTTCAATCTGAAGACCCACGCCGTGTTGCAGAAGGTGAAAGCCGGCGCCAACCCCGATGGAATCCTCTACGATCCTGCCAGCAATCGCGTATTCGCCTTTAACGGCGGCAGCAAGGATGCCACCGCCATTGACGCTGCCACCGGCAAAGTTGCGGGCACTATCGCCCTGGGCGGCAAGCCGGAATTTCCCGCCACCGATGCCAAGGGCGACGTTTACGTCAATATCGAAGACAAGAGCGAGATCGTTCGCCTCGACCCACACACGCTGAAGATCAAGCAACGTTGGTCCATCGCGCCCTGTGAGGAGCCCTCCGGCCTGGTTCTCGACGTTCCGGCCCGCCGGCTGTTCCCGGTTTGCGACAACAAAATGATGGCAGTGGTGAATGCAGAAACCGGCAAGGTGGTGACGACGGTCCCCATCGGAGAGGGACCCGATGCTGCGGCTTATGATCCCGGCCGCAAGCTGGTCTTTTCCTCCAACGGCCATGATGGCAACCTGACCGTGGTCAAGCAGGGGAGTGCCGATAAATATACAGTGGCGCAAACCGTGACGACCGAGAAGAGCGCGCGCACCATGGCGCTCGACGCCAAGACTCACAAGATCTACCTGGCCGCGGCCAAGCTTGGCCCCATTCCACCGCCAAGCAAGGAGAATCCGCATCCGCGCTTTCCCAGCGTGGTGCCCGGAACATTTCATCTGGTAGTGGTTTCGCCGGAATAGAAGTTTGCCCTCCGCTGCCGCAATGAGTAAGCTCGGGCCAACATCTGCACGCCGGCAGAGACGTAACTTATTACGTCTCGTTGGCGGTCGACTTGGTTGCCTTCGCCATTCAGGCCAGGCGCAAGACTCTGGTATAGTGGCCGGACAGGGGCGTACTGGAAAGCCGGAGCCGTAAGTGTACAAGACCGTCCGCAGTTCCCGCCTTTACGAGCAAATCGTAAAACAGATAGAAGACTCGGTTCTGAAGGGCATCCTGAAACCTGGCGACCAACTGCCGGCAGAGCGCGAATTGGCGGAGCAGTTCGGAGTCAGCCGTACCGCGGTTCGCGAGGCCATTAAGGCGCTCAGCGAAAAGGGTCTGGTTGAATCTTACTCGGGGCGGGGGACGTTCATTACCAACGGCACTTCACACGCCATCCGGCAATCGCTCGACCTGATCATGAAGATTGGCCAATCGGAGGGCTCGGCCAACCTGGCGGAGGTGCGCGAAATTCTGGAGCCGGAAATTGCGGCCTTAGCGGCGTCGCGAATTGAGGACCAGCACCTGGAGAGCCTGCGCGAAGCCGTCAACGTGATGGACGCCTCCAAGCACGACGCCGATGCTTTTATCGAGGCCGACCTGGACTTCCACCTTGCCCTGGCCGAAGCCGCCGCTAATCCCCTAATTCTTTCCCTCATAGATTCCATCGTGGGGCTGCTCCGGGAGCAGCGCATGCGCATCTTCCAGACAGAAGGCGGCCCGGAGCGCGGCCAGTACCACCATCGGCGCATTCTGAAAGCAGTGGAAAATCGCGACTCCGATAAGGCGCGTCAGTGCATGCGCGCTCACCTCAAGCAGGTGCGCCAGGATTCCGGCGCCGCTCCCCTGCAGCGCCGATAGCCCACAACCGAAAATCCAGGGTGCTGCAAGGATGCCAGATGCCGAATGCTGCGCCTTCGCCGCGAGCGTTGCTGGAAGGGCATGTTCCAACGCCGGCTGGAAGAACAGCTAAGCTGCGCCGCCGGGCGCAAAAATTGGTAGTATCCGAAAAGCTCATGAACCGCGCCGCCAATCCCACCGAACCTGCCTGGGCTTCGGCGCTGTCCGCCATAGCGGAAGAGCTATTTCCGAAGTGCGGTGGCCAGAAGTTCGGAATCAGCATTGCTGGCTTGCGCGAGATCCTTTACCAGGTAGGCTGCAAATACCTTTCTGCCGATGATTCGCCGGCCGCGGCCCGCCGCCTGTTTGTAGCCCTTCACCTCGAGGAGTTGGTGTTGGCGCGCGCCTGTGCAACCGGAAACGAAGCTGCCTGGGAGGCATTCTTGCTGCGCTATCGCGAGAAGCTTTACTCGGCGGCCTGCCACATCGCGCGGGAAGAGTCATCCGCTCGAGAATTGGCCGATTCGCTCTATGCCGACCTGTTCGGCACAGCCGTGCGGGAAGGGAAGCGCGTCTCCAAGTTGGACTTCTACACTGGCCGGGGCTCACTGGAAGGCTGGTTGCGCACCGTTCTGGCTCAGGAATACATCAACCGTTATCGTGCGCAAAAGCGACTCGTAAGCCTGGAGGAGCAGGAAGAAGGAGGCGAACAGTATGCCGCCCCTGCCGCTGAGCCGCAGACGGAAGTGGACGCGCGCCTGCAGATTGCCGTGGATGAAGCGCTCGCGGGTTTGGCTGCCGAAGAGCGCTTTCTGCTCACTTCCTACTATCTCGACCAGCGCACATTGGCGGAGGTGGGGCAAGTTCTGGGGATTCATGCTTCCAACGTCAGCCGGCGGCTGGAGAAATTGGCTGCAGCGCTGCGGGAAGGTATCCGTAACTCACTGCTGAAGCAGGGCCTTAAGGCGCGTCAGGCGGAGGAGTTGATGGACGTTGACGTTCGTGACCTGCATGTGAATATTCGCGCCCGCCTGGCGCAAAAAGCGCCGGCTAAACCGTTCTCCGATCAGAAGGCCGGAGCACACAGCGGGGAGGGAGAAGGGTAGGAGTGTCTGAGCTGGCAAAATTCGCCGCGCAGCGGTTGCGAACATCGGACCCGCCCGGGCTGCATCCGACCGCCGACTTGCTGACCGCATTTGCGGAGCAGGTTCTGGCGGCCGAGGAACGCGAGATGCTTCTCGCCCATCTGGCGGCCTGCGATAACTGCCGCGCAGTGGTTTGGCACGCCCTGCCAGAGAGCGAAGCCGCGCAACATATTGTAGTCAGCACTCCTTCCCGCGGATGGTCTTGGTCGTTGGCTTGGCGCTGGGCTGGAATAGCAGCCGGCATCGTCGTTATTGCTGGCGTGGCAATGCTTTTCCGCGGCGGACCCGGACCGGCAGGAGAGCGAGTTGCTTCGGCTCCGAGGAAGCCTGCCGTTAATCAAAAACGTGACATGCAGGCAGCTTTTGACAAGGAAGCTGCGCCCGCCCCTGTTCCTCAAGCCCGCCTAGATGCCAGAACTGCTCCGGCGAAGGCTGCGGGCGGGGCCCGCCTGCAGGCCAAGGACATGAAGCAGAAAGCTGAACCTGTTTCTCGCGAGGCGGAATCCGGCAACGAGATCGCGGCGGAAAGGCCGCTGGCAAAATCCGCGAACGAGGTTTCGTCCAGTACCGGCGCCCCCGCACCCGCCCCGGCCGCTCCTTCCGCCAATGTCGCCCCCGCTGCGAGTGCGGTTCTCGCCGCCAAAACTGCTCCTGCTTCCACCGCCCAAGCGGGCGTGATGGTCGCTTCCAACATGTCGGCACGGGCCGAGGGAAAGAAGAAACTGGCGCCGCCGACGCGCTGGATGCTCTCCAAACAGGGCGACTTGCTGCGTTCCACCGACGCCGGTAAGAACTGGCAGACAGTGCCCTTTGCAGGCGATGTAACCTTCCGCGCGGTTGCCGTGCTCGGGCCTAATGTATGGGTGGGTGGCCAGGGCGGGGTGCTTTACTACAGCCCCGATGACGGCAACCAGTGGCAGGGTCTTGCGACTTCTGCCGATGGCGCTGCTCTGACCGAAGACATCACCGCTCTGACCTTTAGCGACACTCAGCACGGAACCTTGAACACCGCCAGCGGCCAGACCTGGACCACCTCCGATGGTGGACATTCCTGGCAGAGGCAGTAGCCCACCCCACTCCTGAGACCCTCGAATCATGTTTAAAATGGTGGTTCTAATTTTGCTGCGAGGTCTGCCATGAGTGCTGCCAAAAAAACTCTGAACGTCGCCATGATCGGCCAGGGCTTTATGGGCCGGGCCCACTCCAACGCTTTTCACCAGGTCGGGCACTTTTTCGATACGCCTTTTGAATTGCGGCGCAAGGTTATCTGCGGGCGCAACCGCGAAACTCTCGATGCCATGGCCGCGCGCTGGGGCTGGGACGAAACCGCCACCGAGTGGCAGGCCGTGGTTGAGCGCAAGGACATTGACGTGGTGGACATCGCCACGCCCAACAACCTGCACGCGCCTGTGGCCCTGGCCGCGGCCAAGGCGGGGAAGATCCTGCTTTGCGAGAAGCCGCTAGCCATGTCTGTAGCGGAAGCCGAGCAAATGGCTGCTGCCGCGCGCAAAGTGCCCAACCTGGTGTGGTTCAACTATCGCCGCGTGCCTGCCATTGCGCTGGCCAAGCGCATCATGGAGGAAGGCCGGCTGGGCCAGGTCTATCACTACCGCGCTGTTTATCTTCAGAGTTGGGGACCGGAGCGCGAGGGCGTGTGGCGCTTCAAGAAAAGCGTGGCCGGCAGCGGCGCTATGGGCGACCTGCTTTCACACTCCGTTGATCTGGCGCTGATGCTCAACGGCCCGATCAGCGAGATTTCCGCAATGCTGCGCACCTTTGCCCCGCCGCCGCGCGACGTGGACGATGCCGTGCTCCTGCTGGCCCGCTTCGCCAACGGCAGCATCGGCAGCTTTGAGGCCACGCGTTACGCCATCGGGCGCAGGAATTACAACCAATTCGAGATTCACGGTTCCAAAGGCATGTTGCGCTTCAACCTGGAAGACCTGAACCGATTGGAGTTCTTCGACAGCAACGACAAGCAGGAAATCCTGGGCGCCCACCAGGTGCTGGTCACCGGGCCCGGCCATCCCTATGTCGACCACTACTGGCCGCCGGGCCACATCATTGGCTACGAGCACACCTTTATTTCTACGCTGGCGGATTTTCTTGATGCGCTGGGGAAAAACCAGCCTTTCCATGCCAATTTCGATGACGCGACACAGGTGCAGCGCGTGCTTGAGGCGGTGGAACATTCGGCCGCCGACGGCCGCTGGGCCAAGCTGGAGAGGGGCGCCCGGGCAGCTGACTAGATCGTGCAATGAGGTTCAAGGTTTCACAGGTTTCAAGGTTTCGAAGGTGAGCAGGGGAACTACTTGCGGCCGGCGCTTTCGTTCTCCGCTACAACGCCGTTGCGCTGCTTCTTCAGCATCTCCACGCCCTGGGCGAAGGTCATGTGGCCGGGAACGCGGCGAAAGTCGCTGGAATCTTCCGTCTCCTGGATGTTGATGCTTTTGAAG
>DATEGI010000232.1:0-3940 GCA_035280205.1 Terriglobales bacterium
AAAAAAGATGATAAAGACCGGGGCGAGACTTCAGGCCATTGGCTGCCCAATGGCGACATCCTGTTCCTGGCGCACCGCGGCGAACACACGCAGCTCTTCCGCCTGCCCATGCAGGGTGGCGAAGCCACTGCTTTGGACCTGAAGGTAATGCCGCCGGTGGATACGTCGAAGGCGCCGGATGCAGTGCCACCGCCGGGAGCGGATAAGAGCAAAGCGGCGCCCAGCCAGCCGGCCGAGCCTGTGCCCATTGATGTGTCCGGTTTTCAGATCGCGCCTGACGGAAAGACCGTTGCGCTTTGGGCCAAAGACCCAGAAACCCCCGGAGAGAAAAAACAGCACGACGACAAGGCGGATGCCACCTGGGTCAACCACGACCAGCATCTTACGCGCCTCTACCTGCTCGACCCGGCGACCTCCAAGCTCACCGCCGTGCCCGTGACGGACAACGTGGAACGAGTGGCCTGGAGCGAACAGTCGGACCGCCTGGCAGCGGAGGTGGAAGCGCCCAACGGTGCCAGCGACCTGGGGCCGGCAGGCAGCATGTGGCTGGTGACCCTTAGCGACGCGCAGCATCCCAGCAAGCTCAGCGCGATTCCATCCACAGCCAGCGGCTTGGTCTGGTCACCTGACGCAAGAAATCTCTACTATCTGGCAAAAGCTCAGCAGGACGCTCCCCCGGGCTATAACGACCTTTATCAGTTCACTGTGGCCGGAAACGCCACGCGTAATCTCAGCGACGGCATGCAGGGGACGGTGGGATACGAAAATCCCATGATGGAAGTGGACGGAAGCGTGGTGCTCTCAGTCCACACGCACGAACAGGCCTCGGTGGGGCGTTTCACAGTCGGGAAATCTCTGGAGATGCTTCACTTCGACCTGCCGGCGGTGAGCGGGCTGAACACTAACACGCGCCGCACGGGCTGGGTTTACCTGGCCAGCAGCAGTACCCAGCCGGAGACGCTCTACTACACCGACAAACTGGGCACGGCTGGACGGGCGCTCTCCATGCCGGCGATGACTGCGCCTGACATGCGCGCAGTTGCCACCCAGATCGTGCACTGGACCAGCGACGGCCGCGCCATCGAAGGGCTGCTTTCGCTGCCGCCGCAGGCTGAACAAGGCCCTGTTCCGCTGGTGGTGGACGTTCATGGCGGGCCCCTGGGAGCATGGGCCGACAGCTACAGCCAATTCACCAACTTCCTAGTCGGGCACGGCTGGGCCGTCCTGCGGGCCAACCCGCGCGGCAGTTCGGGGCGCGGGCCCGCCTTCGCCGCTGCCAACAAAAATGACCTGGGCGGCGGCGACTACCGCGACATCATGGCCGGCGTGGATGCCGTGCTCAAGCAGTTCCCTGTTGACCCCGCCCGCATGGCGCTCATCGGCTACAGTTACGGCGGCGAGATGGCCGGTTTTGTCGAAGGCAAAACCGATCGCTTCAAGGCCATCGTGAGCGGCGCGCCCGTAATTGACCAGTTCAGCGAGTACGGCACCGAAGGCGATTCCTGGTACGACCGCTGGTACTTCGGCAAGCCCTGGGAGCACATGGCGGACGCCTGGCGCCAAAGCCCGCTCGCCGGCGCCGCCCACGGCCGCACGCCTTTCCTGCTGCTGCAGGGCGAAGGCGACACCACTGACCCGCTGGGCCAGTCGCAGGAGATGTACCGCGCGTTGCGCCAGATGGGCGTTCCGGTGGAGATGGTGCAGTACCCGCGCGACAACCATGGCCCGCTGGCCATCGGCATGTTGGGCTTGCCCAGCATGGAGCCGTGGCACGGCTTCGACGCGCGCCAGAGGTTAGTCCAGTTTCTGGAAAAGCACCTGACGCCTGCGCGGGCCTCGCAAGCTCCGAGCACAGCGTCGCAAAGGTAAATTCCGGAGAAGCGCATGCTCAGCCCTGCCCGCATCATTGCCTTCGTTCCCAGCCGCGACCTGGAGCGCGCCAAGGCATTCTATGTGGAGAAGCTCGGGCTCAAGTTCGTAAGCCAGGATTCGTTTGCACTCGTGCTGGACGGGAACGGAACCATGGTACGCATCGCCAAGATGGGCGAATTCCAGCCCGCTAACTTCACAGTTTTGGGATTCGACGTGGCTGACATCCAGCAGGAACTGGCCGCCCTAAGGGCAAAGGGCATTTCATCTGAGCGCTACCCTGGCATGCAGCAGGATGAGATGGGAATCTGGCGCTCGCCCAGCGGAGCGCGTGTGGCTTGGTTCAGAGATCCGGAAGGCAACGTGCTATCGCTGACCGAATTCCCTGCCGGAAATCATTGAGACGCGGCTTGCCCTTTTGCGCCGGCGCCGGTGTGCGGCTCCGACAGTGGCTCTTCGCGGCCCTTGCGCCCGCCGCGCCTGAACAGACTCACTAACCCCCACAGGAATAGCACCAGGGCGGCAGCAAAACCTGCTAGTCCGCCGATGGCCTTCCAGCCGTTAACGCTGCCCGATAGTTGTACCACGCTGCCGCTGGCGGGCCAGGCGACCGCGATCGAGGACTTCCCCTGAAAGCCGGCCATAAGCACGGCCAGGGCCAGGAAAAATACCAGCAGGGCGCATCGCAGAAGGATTCTTGACTTCATGGCTCAGTGCGCAAGCATAACGCAAAAGAGTCGCGAAGCATATGAAAAGCCAGACCTGACCTGTCACCTCAAGCCCGGCTTATTTCTTCGGGGCCACCGGGGCCGTTATTCGTTGAGCCTTATGGGTTGAAGCTGCCGAAGGTATATCCGATGGAAGCCCCGTAGCGAATAGCATGATTGCTGTTGAATTCCACGTTGTTGCGAATCAGGTACGCCCGCACCTCCGGACGCACGAACATGTGCCCCCAAACGTAAAGCCGCACCCCCCCTCCCAGCACTCCCATAAGGTGGTTGCTGCTGGTGTAGTTGGTGCAATTTCCCAAAACACCACAGTTGAAGAAAGGCTGGTAGAAACGCAAACTCTCCGCCCCAATTCCGGCCAGCAGTTCTGGGCTTATCCTGCTGAACCTCGGAGCGTAAACAGCGTTCACGTCGTAAAACACCGGCCGATAAGGAGCCGTCGGTACGCCCGCGAAGTTTGTCTGGGTGGCGCGCCAGGAGACTTCCGCTCCTACTCCGAAGTTCTTATGGAACAGGAAATCGCCAGTGAAGGTCGGATACACGCCACCCCCCTGAGACAATGAGACGGTGCGTACTGAAAGGCCGTTGACGGTTGTGAACGTCGTAGAGGGGGCGTGCACCCCGCCCAAACCGAATGCAACATCAAACTGCTGCCCGTAGGCAGACCCGGCTATCAAAAAAAAGCCCAATAAAATCGCAACCGTACTCTGCTTTCTCAAGTCACCCTCCGCGAATTTTCCTTGCCCCATCCGAAACCGGCCCATAGTCAAAGCAACCAGCATTGTTGAAAGTAGATGCCGAGAAGTTTTTGTGAGATGTATAAATTTGCCACAAGTGAATGAAAGACAATGACTTGGGCGTAACTACCCCTTGTCAGACAAGCAGCTATCCTCGTCAAAAAAAGTAAACAGAGTACAAACCCAGCCGGGTGGCAGTTGTTGCGCCGTCGAGGCGCACTTGTTTCAAAGCATCGTAAAGAAAACGGCAGGTTCGAATGTAAAGAAGAGAGCCAGCCCTCCTCTAGAACGCGTACTTCAGCGACAGCGTAGTTCGATTGTCATGAAAGTAGCGAGGACTGGCGGGGCCGATGAATGAACCTTCATTGTATTGGTCGTAGTTCCAATACGCGTTAACACTCCAGTACTTGGCCACCTCGTAGCTGAGTTCCGCCAATGGTTGGTGGTAGGTGAAATCCAGCGGCCCAAGGGGCTGCAGCGGGTTCAACAGAGTAGTGGCACCGTTTGTGCTGGTGAGTCCGTAGCCTATCTTGGCCGTGACCCGCTGGACCGGCTTGATCATCAGGTCAGCAAGGAAGTAATGCGTGTGGTTCACGTAGGTAGAAA
>DATEGI010000233.1:0-7268 GCA_035280205.1 Terriglobales bacterium
TGGAACAACGGCAAGACGGAATCATTCGCCTATACCGAAGTTGACCAAACGTTTGTCGGCGGTCTGGGGGCCTATGGCTCCGTTTGGCATCGGCGATTCGATCGCGCCGGCCTGGCCTTTGTAAGCAACGCCATTTCCAACGATCACCGGAACTACCTGGCCGTCGGCGGCTACGGCTTTCTAATTGGCGACGGCTTGCTCAACTACGGCCGAGAGAATATTGTAGAAACGTACTACACGGCCCATCTGTGGCGCGGGATTTACGTGGCGCCTGGCCTGCAGCATGTTATGAATCCCGGCTACAACCGCGATCGTGGTCCTATCCTCGTACCCTCGCTTCGCCTTCACCTGGAGTTCTAACTTCAATAGTATCTTCGCAACCTGGGACGATTACCGGCTCGGCATTCAGCCAAGAAAGCCTATGCTAGGCTGATGGATATGGAAACTGTGCATTATTGGCGCATACCCTCTTCTCCGGTTGGACCATTGTTACTGGCGGCTTCGCAGCGCGGCCTGGCGCTGCTGGAGTTCGAGCGCGGCGTGTTTCCACCTCGAAACGGCCACTTTGCCAATGCGAGATGGGAGGAGTCGGCGACGAAATTACGCCCCTTCGCTCGCGATCTGGAGCAATACTTTGCCGGGCGTCGGCGCGAGTTCGGCTTTGAGCTCGACTTGCGCGGCACCGACTTCCAGCGGCGCTGCTGGCAGGCGCTGCTCGACATTCCTTATGGCGAAACCCGCACGTACGCCGACATCGCGCGGGCGGTAGGACAGCCGCGCGGATTTCGCGCCGTAGGCATGGCCAATCACGATAATCCTGTGGCCATCGTAGTCCCCTGTCATCGAGTGATCGCGTCAGATGGCACCCTGGGTGGCTATGGCGGCGGATTGCCGACCAAGCGCTGGCTACTCGAGCTGGAAGGCGTGAAATTTGAGGAACAGATAAAACTGTTTAGAGTGGCGGGAGTGGCGTAAGGCTGGGGGTCACGTCAGGTGCATCAGGACCGAACCTGAGATCTACTCGCGGCGTCTAACTCCTCAGCCGAAATCCACAACGTAACAAGTCCCCATCTCATCACCTCTGCGCCGCTACAACCCGGGCGATGCCCTGCAAATCCTTGTTAATGCGAAGCTCCTCCCAGCCCTTCAGAAGCTCGCAAACCCTCTCCCCGCTGGAATGCCCCATTTCCATCACCAACCAGCCTCCCGGCTGCAAGGCTTTGCGCGCCTGGGGAATAAGCCGGGCGAACACTTCCAGGCCGCTGGGACCAGCGAATAGCGCCAGATGCGGTTCGAAGCTACGCACCTGCGCCTCGACGGAATCGGCCTCCCTGTCGCCTATATAAGGAGGATTGGAAACCACATAGTCAAACCCACCCTCCTCTATGCCGGCGAGCAGGTCGGTCTTGTGGAACTGAACACGTTCTTGCAGCTGATGGCGGGCCGCATTGGCGCGCGCTATTTCCAAGGCTTCGGCGGAAATCTCTGTGGCGTGGATTTTTGCCTGGGGGAATTCCTTGGCTAGCGCCAAGGCAATGCAGCCGGAGCCGGTGCCCACATCCACCATGTTGTGTGGTGGCCGGTCCTGTGCCAGCTCCAGCACGGTTTCAATCACATGTTCGGTCTCAGGCCGGGGGATGAGCACAACGGGCGAAACAATCAGGTCCATGCCCCAAAATTCCTGGTGGCCAGTGATGTACTGCGCGGGCACGCCGCGGGCGCGCTCGCCCAAGGCGTCATCGTAACGCGCCATCTCGTTTTTGGTCAGCGCACGCTCACCATGAGCATAAAGGTAGGCGCGGTCGCAGCCCAGCACAAACATAGCCAACAGCTCGGCGTTCATGCGGGGCGAACCTACATGGGCGGCTTCCAGCCGTTGGACGGCAGTTTGAATTGCCTCGCGAAGCCGCATGAGGTCAGTTCTCAGTAACCAGTACCTAGTTCCCAGCCACAGCAGAGCTTCCCGACCACTAGGTACGAGGTACTAAGTACTCGCCTCACCCCACCGTGGCGGTTTCCTGCTTCAGCTTTTCCGCCTGGTAGTGGGTGACGAGGGCGTCAATGATGGGCTGGAGCTTGCCATCTATCACGTCGCCGAGCTGGTGCAGGGTCAGGCCGATGCGGTGGTCGGTAACACGATTCTGCGGGAAGTTGTAGGTGCGGATCTTCTCGCTGCGGTCGCCCGTGCCCACCATCGCCCGCCGCTCCTTGGCCAGCTGCTCCTGCTGTTTCTGCAGTTCGATCTCGTAGAGGCGGGAGCGCAGCACGCGCATAGCCTTTTCCCGGTTTTTAATCTGCGATTTCTCGTCCTGGCAGCTCACCACTACCCCGGTAGGAATATGAGTGACGCGGACCGCGGAATAAGTTGTGTTCACCGATTGGCCGCCCGGGCCGGAGGAGCAGAAGGTGTCAATGCGCAGGTCCTTGGCTTCAATCTTGATGTCCACGTCTTCGGCTTCGGGCAGCACCGCGACGGTAACCGCGGAAGTGTGCACCCGGCCCTGCTGCTCGGTCTCGGGCACGCGCTGCACCCGGTGTACCCCGCTCTCATATTTCAGGCGCGAGTACACGCGGTCGCCCTCAATGATGGCGATCACCTCTTTCAGCCCACCTACTCCCGATTCGGACGTGGAGAGTACCTCCACCTTCCAGCGCTGCGTCTCAGCATAACGGGTGTACATACGGAACATTTCCGCGGCAAAGAGCGTGGCCTCATCGCCTCCGGTTCCGGCGCGTATTTCCAGCACAATGTTCTTTTCGTCGTTGCGATCCTTGGGCAGAAGAAGGACTTTTAGCTCCTGCTCCACCTGCCCGGCGCGCTCTTCCAGCTTGTCCAACTCTTCCTGGGCGTAAGCGCACATTTCCTGGTCTTTCTCCTCCGCCAGCACCGCCTTGCTCTCTTCAATGCCCCGCTTCAAATCCGTGTATTCGCGGTACTTCTCCACCACGGGCGTAAGTTCGCTGTGAGCCTTGGCGGCCTTCTGGTATTTCGCCGAATCAGAGATCACCTCTGGCGAAGCCAGAGAGCGCTCTAGTTCCTGGTAGCGGGTTTCGAGTTGGTCCAATCTCTCAAACATAAGTTATTTTCTAAGCTTGGACAGCGACCGGCCCTCAGCTGCTGGCTCTCCGCCTCTCAGTAGGAGTCACCGACAGCGCCTTTTTAGTGGAAGAACCTGAGTAGAGTGTAACTGTTCGCGGCGTCCGGCCGCTAGGCGATCACCAACTCCCCGCCCTTTTGCGCTTCCAGCGCCATGGCCTCGTTCAAGGCCACGATGGCGCACTCCACCTGGTCGTCGGCGGGCGGTTGGGTGGTGATGCGCTGCAGCCACAACCCGGGAGCAGTCATCAGGGCGAACAGTGACCCGCGGTGCTTGGCGGCGAAACGGATAATCTCGTAGGACACTCCGGCAATTAAAGGCAGCAGAGCAATACGGATGGCGAAGCGAGCCCAGAAGGTGTAAACCGGCACGACCGTGTAGAAGACGATGGAGATTAGCATCACGGTCATCAGAAAGCTGGTGCCGCAGCGGGGATGGAAAGTCGAGTACTTCTGTGCCTCAGGGATGCTGAGCGGGTCACCCGACTCGAAGGCAAAAACGGTTTTATGTTCGGCTCCGTGGTACTCGTAAACCCGGCGGATATCCTTCCACAGCGAAGTGCCCCAGATGAAAAGCAGGAACAGGGCAATGCGAATAACGCCGTCTACCACATTGAAGATCACTTGCTCGCCGAACACCGGCGACACCTTCTTCAGTTCGGTGGCCGCCACCAGGGGCAGGAACTTGTACATGAAGATGAAGAAGCCGACCGAGATGGCGACGTTCACCGCCGCCAGCCAGCCGCTGAATTCGACCTTTTTGCCATTGAGTGACTCCGGCGCTTCGCCCAAGGCGGCGTTGGCGGAAAACTTGAGGGCCCGAAAACCAAGGGTCATGGCATGTCCCAACGTGATGACTCCACGCACTACCGGCCAGCCCATCCACTTGTGTTTTTCTGAAAGACGCTCCAGCGGCTCGGTGTGAGTAGTAATTTCGCCGGTAGGCTTGCGGACGGCGATGCCCCAGGCATGGGGCGAACGCATCATCACACCTTCCAGGACGGCTTGGCCGCCCACCAGCGTCTCTTCGCCGCTTTCCAGAGCGGGCAGGAGCTGTACCGCCACCAGGAACCGCCACATATGCCGCCAAAATCGCATGGTGATTAGATGACTCCGGAGGGGCCGGGGAAACAGCCTCAGGATGCCTTAGCCTAGCGCAGAAGGCTGGAAATGTCACTGTTACGGTAGCTAGTAGTTGGTAGTTAGAAGTTTGATGTCGCAAATCCACCTTCTGCGGCAAACTGCTAACTACCAACTACCTTTTAGGGCATTGCATAATGTTCCCCATCCATCAGCGTTATCCTTTAGTACCATCAGCTCTTTGCGAGTAACAGCATGGGTCATCGCGTCTGTCCCTGGTGGCTGGGATACTTTCTGATTTCGCCGCTCCGGCGGCTGCAGCTCAACCCCTACAAGCTCTTAAGCCCGCTCGTGCGAGAAGGCATGACCGTGTTAGAGCCCGGGCCCGGCATGGGGTTCTTCACAATTCCTCTGGGTCGTCTGGTCGGCACCACGGGGCGGGTAGTGGCCGTAGATGTTCAGCCGAAGATGATCCGCAAACTGAAGCGCCGGGTAGCCAAAGCTGGCCTGGAATCGCGAGTGGATGCCCGCTTGGCCACAACCGATTCCATGGGCATTTCTGATCTCAAGGGCACGGTGGATTTCATCCTCGCCTTCGCCGTGCTGCATGAGATGCCTTCACCCGGCCCCTTTTTCGCAGAAGCTTCGGCCGCCTCTAAGCCCGGCGCCCGCCTGCTGCTGGTTGAGCCAGCTGGGCACGTCAAGGACGCGGAATTCGAAGCGGAACTGCGGGATGCCGCCCAGGCCGGCTTCCAAGTATTGGAGAGGCCCCACATACGCAGCAGCCAGGCGGCGTTGCTGGCCCAGAGATGAACCGTGTGGGCACGGGGCTCTGCCCCGTGCAGGGGAGATGCTGAGCCCCATCCCTGCGCTGCTGCATCGAACTGAACACAATGTATCTGCTGGCGCCGGCGTGCGAGGCCATCGCCCACACCACGAAAAAGCTGGAGAAAACAAAGATCGTGGCTGGCTACCTGCGTTCGCGCAGCGCGGATGAGGCTGCAATCTCGACGGTGTTTCTTTCCGGCCGCCCCTTTCCCGCATACAACGAGACAACATTGGGGGTCGGCCGCAAGCAGTTGTGGCGCGCGGTGCAGGAGCTTTCCGGAAAGAGTGAAGCCGCCATGACCGCCGCTTATCGCCGCCATGGCGACCTGGGGGCGGCGACTTACGATGTTTTTTCCACCAGCGCCCAGCAGCCGACTTCCCATTCCCTGAATGTCGTGCAGGTGGAACAAGCCTTTCGCCAGATCGCTGCCACGCGCGGCGCAGCCAGCAAGTTCAAGCTGGTCTACGATCTGCTGGCACAGGCCACGCCGCTGGAAGCAAAGTACCTGGTAAAAATCATGACTGGGGAGCTGCGCATCGGCATGAGAGAAAGCCTGGTCGAAGAGGGCATCGCCAAAGCTTACGGCCGTGAGGCGAGCGCGGTGCAGCGCGCCAACATGATGCTGGGGGATATCGGCGAGACCTGCCGCCTGGCAATCGACGACTGTCTGGGCGAGGCGCACATGCGCTTGTTTCATCCCATCGGGTTCATGCTGGCTAGCCCGGTGCAATCGGCGGAGGAGGCATTCACCTTCTTCCAGCATGCGCAGGTGGAAGATAAGTACGACGGCATTCGTGCACAGGCGCATTGCCGCGATGGCGAGGCGCGCCTTTTCTCCCGCACACTGGATGATGTAACCGAATCATTTCCCGAGCTAGGAGCGGCGCTGGCAGAGTTTTTCGGCGAACTCATCCTTGACGGTGAAATCGTGGCCTGGAATCGCGCGGCAGATGAAAGCATGGAATCTCACGCGCTTCCCTTCTCCGAACTGCAGAAGCGCCTGGGACGTAAAACGGTGACAGAGACAATGATGCGCAACGTGCCTGTGGCGTACGTTGCCTTCGATGTTCTCTACGTTGAAGGAGAGTTGGTAGTAGATTGGCCACTGCGCCAGCGCGCCTCCCTGCTAGACGGTGTGTTTTCGCGTACCCGTCGGCCTGCCGTAATGCGTACCGCCAACCCGCAGGGCCGACTGACCTTCGAGCCGGCAGTGGAAGCGGCATCACCGACGCCGGCCGAGGTCATCCGCGCACCCGTGCTGCGCGCCGACTCTGCCGAGCACCTGGAGGAGCTTTTTGCCGCCGCCCAGGCGCGCGGCAACGAAGGTTTAATGATCAAGGACCTGGAATCTCCTTACACTCCTGGCAGGCGAGGCCAATCCTGGGTGAAGCTGAAGCGCGAGTTGGCTACGCTCGATGTTGTGGTCACGTCAGTGGAATACGGGCACGGCAAACGCGTGGGCGTACTCAGCGACTACACATTCGCGGTTCGCGACGGCGACCGCCTGGTGAATATCGGCAAAGCCTACTCCGGCCTTACGGACAAAGAGATGGCCGGCATGACGGAGTGGTTCCTGGCGCACACCCTCGCCGACCACGGCTTCTGGCGCGAAGTGGAGCCCAGAATCGTGCTGGAGGTCGCTTTCAACGCCATTATGCGCTCCGACCGTCACGCCAGCGGTTATGCGCTGCGTTTCCCCCGCATCCTGCGCATTCGCGACGATAAGCCGCCTCAGGAGGCCGATGCCATCGAGCGGGTGCGGGATATCTATGCTCGCCAGCATGGTAGGCAAAACGAGTCAGGACTCGACAGTCAGGAGCCGGCAAAAAAGTAAAAACGCCTGCCGGGCCCCGAAAGCTCGGCAGGCGAAGTGGCCAGTTAGCGACGAGGTGTGCTCGTTCGAGCACTTGTGGGTACGGGAGCGCTGACGAAATCAACGCGGTCCGCGACCATGGCTAATTCATCATTGAAATAGAACAGCCAGCCGCGCACCCGCACTGTCATGAGATCGGAGATAGCGCTGGTTCCGTTTACCTTGGTCTCGGGGAAAACGCCAACCGTGACGGAGGTGAACGTCGGGTTCAGCAGCCGCAGATAGGAATCATCCGGCAACTGCAGGTCGAACGCAGCCACGGGCATGGATATCGCTGAGCGCGGGCTCACTGTCCTCGTGCCCTTGGCGTCGAGCAGTAATCCGAACAGAAAGCCATCCCGGTAGTCACTCACCAGCCCTGAAGCTGCCTGCTCCTGCAAGGTTACAGT